>JAAYVM010000001.1 GCA_012517145.1 Acholeplasmataceae bacterium | reverse complement strand
TAACCCAAAAAGGTTAAGAATAATCTAATCGGATTTCGCAAATCCCCATCCTGACGTGCTTTCAGAAGTACTCATTTTTAAACTTATTTACTATGAACAGCAACGTCAAAGTCACCTTCTGGTTGAACAAAACCAAGAAGAATTCCCAAAACCTTGTACCAGTCTACCTACGAGTATGGTGCAATTATGAACATTTTTCAAAGGCAACAGGAATCTGGGTGCGAATGCAAGACTGGGATAAAAAAATCATGAGGCTCAAAGGTGCAAGCCTTGAAGTTAATACAACCAATACCCAGTTAGATACAATGAAGATAAAAGTCATTCAAATCTCCAATCAACTAATACTTCTTGGAAAACCATTCAACGTGTTTACAATCCGAAAGGTAATGGAAGGAAATGAAGCCAGCCAGATTACCCTTATGAGGGTCTGTGACGAGCAAATAAAGGAGATGCAGAAATTACGGGGTAAAGATTTTGCTCCTTCCACCATTATCAAGTATAAAAATACGGTGCTACGCCTGAAGCAGTTCCTCAAATACAAATACAAACGTACTGACATCTTCTTGTATGAACTCAATTACTATTTTATCTCTGAGTTTGAAGCATTTCTAAAGCACAAGTATGACAACTCGACAACAACTTGTTACAAACACTACCAACGGCTTACCCGCATGATTCATAATGCTATGCACAAAGGGTATCTGGATAAATATCCCTTCGAAAATTTTAAGATTCGGCAGCCGAAGAAGAAAATAGAGTACCTCACCCAAGATGAGATTGACCGCATCGAAAACAAGGAGTTCAAGGTTGAAAGACTTGGTATAATGCGTGATATTTTTATTTTCTGCTGCTATACTGGACTTGCATATGCCGAGGTTGAAGCACTTTGCCCAGATAATATTACCACTGGTATGGATGGAGAGCCTTGGCTTAATATCCACCGAAAGAAGACCAATAAGGACTACCAGATACCACTATTTGATAAGGCACTTGCTATATTGGAAAAGTACAAGAACCACCCAAGATGCCTGAAAAAAAACCGATGCCTGCCAGTGCCAAGCAATGTGAAGTATAATGCTTACCTGAAGGAAGTCGGTGATTTAGCAGGCATACCAAAAGATAAGCCGTTGGTATCGCATTTAGCACGCAAGACATTTGCGTGTACTATCGGATTGGCTAACGGCATGAATATCGGTGTTCTGAGTAAGATTCTCGGACACGCCAGCATTCAGGTCACTTTGGATAGTTATGCTACCGTAATTGATTCCCTGATGCTTCAAAATGTTCGTGACTTGAAAAGTAAATTGGCAAAAGGAGAACGATATAGATATGCTTCCAGCACAAAAAAGAAAAGTAATGCTAAGAATTCCCTGATGGATGATATTTCCAATGCGAGCAAAAATTGACCAGACTTCTTGAAATGTTATTATTTCAATTCTTTTTGGCTGATGGGGTAAGATACTTATGGGGATGGTTTGTGGTCTACTTTTTTTACCCGTTTTTTGACTTACGGCTGGCGGGGGAGCATTTTTAAGCGTTGTCGAAAATCGTTGTAATTGTGTGAGTTATGGTGTTAAAAAGAAAACTCCACACTGTGTGAATGTGGAGTTGGGTGGAGCGTATAAGAGAACATATACCACGCTTCTTTCACACAGTAATTCAACAATTTACGTTATTGCTTCAAAATAACGGGTTAAGAATTTTCTAATTATTTCAAGCAAAACCGCAAAGAACTAACGTGCCAAACAAAGATACAAAATTGCTCTCAGACCCTCAAGCGATGACGTTCCTTCAGCGTTCAAACGCTACTGGAAGCCGCCTCTTTAAAACCACATACCTTCAAAACCCGATTATTTTCGCTTCGCAAGCGAAGTTTTTTTCACTGGTTATATCTGTTTGTGTTATGATTTACAGGCTTCCAGACATCCTATGACCGCACCTTCCTTCCCATCAACACATCCAGTACCTATTTTTTCAAATCATTTCAAATTTTTAGAATTTTTATAGCAGTCTGAATTTTTTGGAAAATTTCTGCAGGTCAGGATTTTGGAAGTGTTTTGCTGCTGTCTGGATTTTTAATTTAAAAGTATTTATGGGAGTAAAGACGATGCGTCAATAGCACCCACAGACCCTACGGGGGTGGGGGTATGGGGGGTTGGGCATGGGGGGATTTAATCAACAGGAGTACTTGGACAATATTAATATGGCATAACTATGGCAACAGAACCAGATAATAGCACTTTAAACATCCAGCCAAGGTCATATACCAACATTGCAGGTAAGAATGTACTGAAATATCTTTCTCCTGACACTATTGTTCTGGACTTGGACTTCATCATGACCCAAGGTAAACGACTCACCAAAGGGATGCCATACATGAAGTTGGAGAAGAAAACCATTGGTGAAGATATTGCTGCCATCAGGCTGCTGAACTTCCAAGATTATGCAGGAGTGGTTTATCTCAATGTACAAGACCT
>JAAYVM010000193.1 GCA_012517145.1 Acholeplasmataceae bacterium | reverse complement strand
TTAAACATCCTGCAGTTAGGTGATGAAATGGCTAGAGGCTTGGGCGTGAATGTTGAAGTTGTGCGAATTGCTATGACGGCTATTGCGGCACTTTTAGCTGCCAGCGCTGTAAGTGTTGCTGGTTTGCTTGGTTTTGTAGGCTTGATTGTGCCTCATGCTGCCAGGCTGTTAATTGGTTCTGATTATAGATTTTTGTTGCCGGCTTCAGCTCTTTTAGGCATAGGTGTCGTTACTCTTAGTGATACATTGGCGCGGACCATGTTTTCACCTGTAGAACTACCAGTGGGCATAATTATGGCTGCACTTGGCGCACCATTTTTTCTATTCCTCTTAAGGAGGGAAATTTGATGGGAGTAATAAATGCAAATAATATTACTGTAGAATTATCCAATAAAATTATTTTAAAAGGTATAAATTTAGAAATACCTGTAGGTAAGGTTACAGCCATTATCGGCCCTAATGGCTGCGGTAAAAGCACAACATTAAAGGCTTTGGCCAGAATTATTCCCTGTGCGAGCGGAAAAATAACTTACGATGGTAAAGATATAAAAACTTTCAGCCATAAAGAATTTGCCAAGCGTTTGGCAATATTGACGCAGTCGCCCCAATCACCAGCTGATTTAACAGTTAAAGACTTGGTGGAACTAGGACGGTTTCCGCACAGAAGTTGGTGGAAAAGAAATGCACAAGAAGACGAGCAGTGTGTAGAATGGGCTTTAAAGCAGGCAAGCATGCGGCATATGCGTAACAGGCTTTTAAGCACGTTATCAGGCGGAGAAAGACAAAGAGCCTGGATTGCGATGGCTTTGGCACAAAAGCCGCAAGTATTACTGCTGGATGAGCCAACTACATATCTGGATATTTCACATCAGTTGGAGGTAATGAAGCTTTTAAGCAGGCTTAATAAAGAGCTTGGATTGACCGTAGTTATGGTATTGCACGACATTAACCATGCTTTGCAGTATTCTGATTATATAGCTGTTATGAAGAAAGGTGAAATGGTTGCAGCAGGAGAGCCTCGTGCGACTATTGGTTCTGATCTTTTGCGTGAAGTTTTCCGCGTGAAAGTAGATACTTTTGTCGGCAGCAATGGGTTACCAGCCTTATTGCCGGTTGATTTAATTTACGAGAAAAATTAAAGTATTAATGATGCTCAGCCTATAATGCTTTGGTTGACTAAGAATATCGCATATGTTATTCTTAACAAGTAATTTGAAACTTGCTTCGCTATATTATTGTCTGGTACCTGCGATAGATGGTAAGGTCTGGGTGGCGGCATTTTTGCTGGGTATTGTACTCTTTTTACCTTCAGTAGCGATACTGGAGGTATTTTTGTATATTTATTGTTTGATTCCTATTACGTGAAACACAGGAGGAAAAATGATAGTTAAAAAGGATTATAGTAAGATTGTTATTTTGGTATTGGCAGTCTTACTTTTTTTTGTTGCATTTGCTTCGCTATTTTTTGGCCAAATTGAAATTCCTATTAAAAATACTTTTTCGGTTATTGGCTATCAACTGGGATTGCCTTTTTTTGACAAAAGTGATTTTACGCAGGAGCAATTGGCCGTCATTTGGTATATAAGAATGCCGCGTATGCTGGTTGGAATGCTAGTAGGTGCTGCTTTGGGAATAGCAGGCGGTGTTATGCAGGGAATTTTTGGCAATCCGCTCGCTGATCCTGGCATTATTGGGGTATCCAGTGGTGCTGCGACTGGTGCAGTCTTTTCCATAGCTTTGGGCTTGACTGCTGAAAGCATGTTTGTCATGCCTGCATTTGCCTTTATTGGAGCAGTATGCGCGGTTGCTTTTACCGTTTTTTTATCAATGAGGCATGGAAAAATTCCGGTGATGACATTATTACTTGCAGGCGTTGCCGTTAGCATGCTTTTGGGAGCCATCACGTCTGGTTTATTAACTTTTATGAATGAGCAGAAACTCCAGCAGTATTTATTCTGGATGGTCGGTGGCTTGGATTCACGCCGCTGGGAACATGTTTATATGGCATTAGGTCCTGTTGTGGTAGGAACAATATTATTACTATTTTTAGCAAGGCATTTAAACATCTTGGTTTTGGGTGATACAGAAGCCAAGGCAGTTGGCATGCCGGTTATGTTTTATAGAATGACTTTGCTGTTTATAGCAGCAATGACAACAGCAGCCTCGGTATGTGTCAGCGGTAACATCGGCTTTGTTGGCCTCATTGTTCCGCATATGATGCGTATGCTGGTAGGCCCTGATCATAGGCTATTATTGCCTGCAAGCGCTATCGTAGGTGCAATCTTTTTACTGTTCTGTGATTCGTTGGGAAGAATTATTATTCCACCTGCTGAGATCAGGGTTGGTATTATGACTGCTTTGATTGGTACACCTTACTTCTTATATCTTTTGAGGAGAATGCAAAAACAAGATTTTTAGCGGAGGATTTACCCGTGAAACAGCTTTTTAATTATTGCTATATCCCAGGATATAATGATGAAAGTTTGACAACAAAAGACGCTATGCAAACCTACTTGAATAGTTTGGGCGTAGATGGCATTGAGTTATTTCATTATAAGAAAGATTTGGATGTCGTTTCAGTGCCAGTTTTTCCAACTGTGGGGGTGCATCTGAAATATTGGCCATACTGGCTTGATTTTTGGCAAGGCAATAAGAAATATTTAAAAAAGCAGTTTGCTAACGTGGAAGATTTAAAAACATATTTTTTCGGAGCTGCCAATAAAGACGAATGGATAAATGCCATTAAAGAAAACATAAAAAGAGCATTGGAAGCTAATCCTGAATATTTAGTCTGGCATGTGAGTGACGCTGATACTGAAAATATCTTTACTTTTTCCTTCAATCATACAGATGAGGAGGTTATAACCGCTACAGCTGAAGTCTTTAATGCTGTCAGCGATATTATTCCTCAAAATGTTATGGTATTATTTGAAAACTTATGGTGGCCGGGGTTAAAGCTTACGAATAAAAAAATTGTTGATACTTTTTTTGCTATGCTAAAACGTGATAATGTTGGCATCATGCTCGACACAGGGCACCTGATGAACACAAATCAGGATTTGAATAATGAAGAAGAAGCGGCAGACTACTTATGCAAAACAATAGAAAACTTAGGATCGGCTAAAGAACTTATTTATGGCGTTCATCTCAGTTCTTCTATTTCAGGGGAATATGTCGGTAGTTTTGAACGCACCGTCCCTGAAAGGCTTAATCCTGAAAAAATTATGCAGCATATATCTCAAATAGACAGGCATCAAGCCTGGACAAGTTCGAAAATAAAAAATTTATTTCATATCGTTGAACCACGTTATGTAGTTCATGAGCTTTACTATAACGATCTTCAGGATTTAGCAAAGTTAGTTAAAAAGCAGCAGTCAGCAATGGGAATTTACTAGAGCCTGAAGCTGGATTTTTTCTGCTTAAAATTGAATAAAAAATGAGATTATGTTTTTAGCAATCACCAATATATAATAGTTGATTGCTTTTTGTATATTTATTGACAATATACTGCCTTTTTGCTACAATCTAATAGCTTTAGATTATAGTAATAATTAATTGAATATAGTTGGACAATCGGTGCCTTTATAGGCTTAATAGGGAAGTTCGGTGTGAATCCGACACGGTCCCGCCGCTGTAATAGGGAGTGAATCCAATATTTGCCACTGGCTAGTCTGGGAAGGCTTGGATCTACGATGAACTTGAGTCAGAAGAACTGCCGAATTGTTTTTTGCCAAATTGACCTACGAGAGATAGGAAGGTAATCAGAAACATATCTTTATTTAGCTTGAAGATATAGCTAAATGAGATGTTTTTATTAAAAATAACCTTTCTTGTCAATCAGGGAAGGTTTTTTGTTTTATTTTGTATTTGATTTAATGGAGGAGAAAGTATGAAAAAGTATGTATCCAAGAAAAAAACCATTATGTTAACATTGGCATGTACAGCCGCTATAGGGGGAAGCAGCATTTTTGGTTCAACGGCTCATGCTGAAGAAATGCAGGCTTTTTCTTTGGACACAATGGTAGTTACAGCTAGCAGAGTTGAAACAAGCAGAGCAGATACACCGGCTAATATTACGGTTATCAGCCAGGAAAAACTGGAAGAGTCTAATTACGCTGATGCTGCCGAAGCTTTGGCCGATCTACCGGGGGTAAATATTCTAAGCTCTGGCGCCAAAGGTTCTAATATGGGGCAAGATGTTATTATGCTTAATGGGGATAAAAGGGTGCTTGTCTTAATTGACGGCAGACGTGTGGATATTGCTTCCAGCGGCACTTACAGCGCGGATTGGCTGCCACCGGTAAATGCTATTGAAAAAATAGAAGTGCTAAAAGGAGCCGGTTCTGCTCTTTATGGAACAGATGCAGTTGGCGGCGTTATCAATATCATTACCAAAAAAGGTTCAAAAGTTGGAGACAAGGTTACTGTTAAAGCTGCAACCGGCTCCTGGGATACGGAACAGTATGGCGTTACGGCAAGCGGCAGTAATGATGGCGTAGGGATTTTTGTCAGCGCCAACAAGGAGAAACGTGGCAATTATTCTTACAAGAATAATAAAACCGGTGATGTTCAGGAAATGAATAATTCTGGTTATGATGATACCGGCGCAACAATTAAATTGGATAAGACCATTGGAGATAATGACAGAATTACCTTGCAGGCAGAGCATTTATTGAATGAAGGCGGAGCACCTTTTTCCGGCAGGCTTAGTGATGCATACCAAAGGTTAAACAATAATGTTTCTTTGCGCTATGATTGGAACGAAAATAAAGATAATTCGGGTTTTGCACAAATTTACAAAAACTATCATCACTCATATTTCTATAGTACGAAGTATCCTTCTGATTTTACTGAAAACAAACATGGGGTAGAAGTACAACAGAACTGGAAGTTAGACGAAAAAAATAGTCTTACAGGCGGTATTGAGTATTATAAAGCTGATGTCGATAATATATCACTCTATACAGGAAGTTATGCATACAATAAAAGCATTGATAATAAAGCCGCTTATTTGGAAGAACGTTGGCAATTTGGCAACTCCTGGCAGTTAAACAGTGGTGTTCGTTATGATGAACACAGCAATTATGGTTCAGAACTAACACCGCATTTTGCACTGAACAAAAAAATCAATGAAGACAGTAATGCTTATATATCCTGGGGTAAGGTATTTAATGCACCGACTACTGATCAACTTTATAAATATGTTGCTGGAATGGGCATACCAAACCCTGATTTGAAGCCGGAGACGGGTGATGTACTGACAATCGGCGTTAATAAAAAGTTTTCTGATAACACTAGTTTTAGTGCAAGCGTATTTAGCAGCAAGTTAGATGATGCCATCGGCTGGGGATATATAAATTCAACAGACACAGAAAAAACAGCTATGAATATTAATTCAGAAAAACGCCGAGGTATGGAAATAAGTGCAGATCATCGTTTTGATGATAATTGGAGCATGAACGCTTCATATACTTACCTGCAGGTAAAACAAGATTATGCTGATGGCTACGGCTATCTGATTGACGGCAGCTCTAAACCAAATGTATACAGAGCTGGTGTAAAATACAAAAAGGATAAGCTTTTGGTAGACTTGACTATGAAAGCTGCTACTGGCCAGGCATATACGTATATTGGCAAAGGTGGAACTACAAAAAGAGGCTACACAGACGATTCCTACTTTACCTTAGATTTGGGCGCACAATACAAGGTAAATGAGAACGCCAAGATTTTCGTTCAGTTGAATAACCTTAATAACGCCGCATATCAGGAAACCAGCGGTTGGAGTGCAACTACCGGATTAGCGACATATCCTATGGCTTCACGCAACTTTGTTGTAGGTATGGAATACAATTTCTAATCCTATTTTATGATATAATTTAGAGGAAAAATTTAAAACGGGGGCAAATTTTGCCCCCGTTTTAAGCTATGAAAGGATAATCTTCCATGTTTGCTAAAAAATTATTCCTTAAAGTATTTTCTTTAACTATATTGTTGATTTCAACACTGATTTTCAGCGGCTGCAAAGATTCAAATCAAACATTGAATAAAAACAGTGATAGTGCTTATAAGATAACTGACATAACAGGCACTACTATCGCATTTAAAGAAAGTCCGAGGCGCGTTGTTTCTCTAAACTGCGGTGTTGACGAAATTTTGCTTGACCTGTTGCCACCGGAAAGGATTGCCGCACTTTCTGCTCGGGCTGACGATCCTGGAATTTGTGCAGCTGTCGACAAGGCAAAAACTGTTGAGAAAAGAGTGCAGAGTAGAACCGTTGAGGCAATTTTATCATTGAATCCTGATTTAGTTGTGATGCCGGACTGGATTGGGATGGATTTAGTAAATGGTCTGCGCGCTGCAGGAGTGCCGGTCTATGTCTTTAAAACTCCTGAATCTCTGACTGACATTCAGGATACTATTCGCAAGATAGCAGAAGCTGTCGATGCTAACAAGCAGGGCGATGAATTAATTTCTGCGATGCAGAAAAAACTTGAAAGAGTTCAGCAAATAACAAAAAAAGTGCCAAGTGATAAAAAGCAAACCCTTATACCACTTTCACTGATGGGTTCTTTTGGCGGCAAAGGGACAACCTTTGACGATATGTGTAATTATGCCAATGTTACAAATGGTGTATCAGCTGCTGGCGTAGTCAAGAAATCTGCAATAGCGAAAGAAATGATTGTTAAAATGGATCCAGATGTCTTTATAATTCCCACATGGGATTTTGAAGAAAGCGGCAAAGCTGAAAATTTTATCAAAGAAATTAAAAGTGATCCTGCATTCACTACGGTCAAAGCTATAAAAAACAATAGATTAGTAAAAGTACACGATGCATATCTCTATGCTGCTTCACAGTATGCTGCTAATGCTGTCGAAGAAATTGCCCAAGCTGCATATCCGGAATATTTCAAATAAGCTTTCACATAATATAATATATGAATACAACTTGGTTTATGAATTAAGCTGTGTGAATTTGACAGTGAATTATGCCCGTGATAAAATAGGCAATGGTATTATAAAACAAAATATCGAGCGCAATAGGTGCTGCTAAGCTTAATAGAAAAATCGGTGAAATTCCGATGCGGTCCCGCCACTGTAATGATGAGCAAGGTCAAACTACGCCACTGAGATAAAACTTGGGAAGGCTTGACCAAACGATGATTCTGAGTCAGGAGAACTGCCTTATTGTCGATTGCCAAAAACCCTACGAGAGATGGGGAGGTAATGTTGACGTTTCATAAACTTTGTATGCCTCCTCTGAAAATAGGGGAGGCTTTTATTTTTGCCTTTTTCTCATAAATAGCGGGAAATTTGTTTTAATGTTAAGTTGATTAATGGAGGAACAAGAATGAAACAATATGTATCAAAAAGAAAAACGATGATTTTGACACTGGCATGTACAGCCGCTCTTGGAACAGGGGTATTATCAAATAGCGTAGCTTTTGCCGATGAGCCACAACATTTTACGTTAGAAGAAATGGTTGTGACAGCAAGCAGAGTTGATACTAAAAAAGTCGACACTCCTGCCAATATTATGGTAATAACTCAGGAAAAACTGGCTGAATCAAATTATGCTGATGCTGCCGACGCGCTACGTGATGTCCCAGGTGTAAACATTTTAGGCTCAGGGGCTAAAGGGACTAGCATGGGACAAGATTTAATCATGTTAAACGGTGACAAAAGAGTGCTTGTTTTAATTGATGGCAGAAGAGTAAATATGGCTTCCAGCGGCAATTATAGCGCAGATTGGCTGCCACCAGTTGATGCTATTGAAAACATAGAAGTTCTGAAGGGTGCGGGTTCTGCTCTCTATGGTACCGATGCAGTTGGCGGTGTTATTAATGTCATTACCAAAAAAGGCACTGATATAAAAAATAAGGGAACAGTTAAGGTTGCCGCAGGGTCCTGGAATACAGAGCAATACTCAGTTACCTATGGCGGCAGTGAGAACGGCTTAGGCCTTTTCGTAAGTGCTAATAAAGACCGTCGTGGTAACTATTCCTATAAAGATAATCTTAGCGGAGATGTAAAAGAACTAGCTAATTCTGGTTATGATACCACAAGTGCTACGCTCAAAATTGACAAAGAACTTGGTAATAGCGATCGAATAACCCTACAAGCAGATCATATGTTGGCTGAAGGCGGATCGCCCTTTGGCTACTATGGATTTGGTACTACTGATACACATCAGCGTTTAAACAATGATGTAGCTATTCGTTATGACTGGAATGAAAGCAAGGATAATTCTGGTTTTGCTCAAGTTTATAAAAATTATCATCATTCTTATTTCCACAGCCCAGATACTTCTAACATTTCTGATTTTAATGAAGACAAGTATGGTGTGGAATTACAACAGAATTGGAAACTTAACGGCAAGCATAACTTAACTAGTGGTTTCGATTATTATAAAACTGACGTAGAAAATGAAATTATGTATGGGGGAACCGAGTCGGTTAATAATAAAGCCGTCTACTTAGAAGAAAGATGGAAAATTGACGATTCATGGCAATTAAACAGCGGTGTTCGTTATGATAATCATAGTAATTATGGATCAGAAACAACACCACATTTTGCTTTGAATAAAAAGTTTAATGAAGATAGCAATGCCTACATTTCCTGGGGCAAGGTATTTAACGCACCTACCACCGATGAGTTATATTGGAAACAGTATCAGTATGGAGCGTGGACTTTGGGAGATCCTAACCTTAAACCAGAAACAGGCCACGTCTTGACTATTGGAGCAAACACAAAATTATCTGAGAATACAACACTGAATGCAAGTGTCTTCAGCAGCAAAATAAAAGACGCTATAGACTGGTCTTTCAATGACATAACATGGGATACTCAAGCTATTAACGTTGACCAAGAAAAACGTAGGGGCATGGAAATTAGTTCCGAGCATAAATTTGATAGCAATTGGAGCATGAACGCATCTTATACCTATTTAAAGGTTCAACAGGATTTCAATAATGGCGAAGGGTATTTAATTAATGGTAGTGCAGCACCAAATTTGTACAGAGCTAGTGTAAAATACCAAAAAGATAAGCTAATTGTTGATTTAACTATGCGCGCTGCTACAGGACAAATGCCTTCTTACATGGGCAAGTGGGGCACAACTAAGGCATACGCAGATAATGACTATTTTACCTGGGACTTGGGCATGCAGTATAAGTTGAATAAGGGCGCTAAAGTTTTTGCTCAATTTAATAATATAAATAATGCTTGCTATCAGGAATATAGCGGTTTATATAGTGATGGTAGCATTAAGTACCCAGTTGCTTCCCGCAATTTTGTTGTAGGTATGGAATACTCCTTCTAAATCATATATGTTATAATTTAATGACTAATTTAAAACGGGGGCATAGTCTGTCCTCGTTTTAAGCTATGAAAGGACTAATTTGATGTATAGCAGGAAATACTATCCCAAACTGTTTGTTTTACTATTTTTTTTGATAGCTTTAGTGATTGGTGGTTGTGCAAACAGTGATAAGAAAACCGCTCAGAGCGAAGCTGGCAATGGTTATACGGTTACGGATGTAACAGGAACTAAAATTACTTTTAAGGAAAGTCCAAAACGTATCGTTTCTCTGAGCAGTAGTGCTGATGAGATTTTATTGGATATGCTGCCGCCAGAAAGAATTGCCGCACTAACCAATCTTGCGGATGACCCAGGCATTTGCTCAACAACTGAAAAAGCCAAAGCGGTTAAAACGCGGGTACAGAGTAAAAATGTAGAAGCGATTCTCGCATTAAATCCGGACCTTGTTTTAATGCCTGATTGGCTAGGAGCTGAAAAGGCTCAGAGCTTGAGAGATGTCGGCATTAAGGTATATGTTTACAAAACACCCGTGACACTAACTGAAATTAAAAAATCTATAGTTGAAATAGCAACAGTGGTAGGCGCTCGTGAACAGGGTGATAAATTAGTACTCGCTATGCAGGGAAAATTGGATAGTGTCCAGCAGAAATTAAAAAAGCTGCCGACTGATAAAAAACAGGTAGTTGTTCCTCTTTCTTTGATGGGAGCATTTGGCGGCAAAGGCACAACCTTTGATGATATTTGTAATTATGCAAATGTTACCAATGGCATATCTGCTGCCGGTATCGACAAAAATGCTATTATTGCGAAAGAAAAAATTGTTGAAATCAATCCTGATGCTTTTATATTGCCAACATGGGATTTTGGTAAAAGCGGCGACGCTAAGAATTTTATCAATGAGACAATGAATGATCCGGCATTTAAAACAGTTAAGGCAATAAAAAACAATAGATTAATACAGATACATGATGCCTACCTTTATAGTATTTCTCATTATGCGGCCAATGCAGTAGAGGAGATTGCCAGTGCTGTATATCCGGAATATTTTTAGTTACTATTATTTGCGTAAATAATAACATTAGTAAAATAAATTTAAACCACTTCAAGTTTTTGCAGGTGGTAGAAAGAGGCGCGGATGGATACAGTAATAGCTGTGAATGATTTGTCTGCCGGATACCAGAATAAAAGTATTTTGAACAACGTTTCGTTCTCTGTAAAAAGAGGTGAAATGATTGGCATAATAGGACCTAATGGTGCTGGCAAAAGCACGCTTTTAAAAACAATACGCGGTCTTCTGCCTAAACAAAAAGGAAGTATTTTTTTATTTGAGACAGATATTGACGCATTATCAGAAAGAGAATTCGCGCGTAATGTGGCATATTTGCAGCAGCACGTCGATGTTTCTTTTGGTTATACAGGCAAAGAACTCGTCATGGCGGGGCGTTATCCCTATCTGGAATGGTGGCAGGGTGAAAGTTCTGCTGATGAGACGATAGTCAGACAATGTATGGAATATACCGGCGTTTGGGATTTGGCCGATACTTCGGTAGAGCAAGTATCAGGGGGACAGAAGCAACGTATTCTGTTGGCGAAAGTACTAGCGCAAAAAACTCCGATTTTATTTTTAGACGAGCCGACAACAGGTCTCGATATAGTTTATCAGGAAGAAATTTTCAGGTTTTGCGAAACTCTCTGCAAAGCGGGAAAAACTGTCATCATGGTTGCGCATGAATTAAATCTGGCGGCAAAGTTCTGCAATCGTTTGCTTTTAGTTGCCAGTGGCGGAATTTTGGCGGATGGTTCACCTGAGGAAGTTTTGGATGCAGGACATTTGAGCATTGCCTATAATGTTCCTGTCAAAGTTATAAAAAACCCGAATAGTGGAGGAATCGAAATTACTACTCTTCCGAGCCGGGCAGAAGAAGAACGTAAGGAATCTTTAATAAAGGTTATTTGCGAAAATTAGTGCAATCTAAATAAGATATTGTTTGCATTATTGATATATTATTAAATAAAAGTTGTTTGGAGGCAAAAAGATGGATTCTATAAAACTATTGGCAGAGTACTTTGGTAAGGGCGGCTTGGTCATGTGGCCGTTGTTATTATGTTCGATTTTGGTAGTAACCATAGCGATTGAACGTTATTTGTTTTATAAAGAAACTGATTCCGGCAGTGCTTTTGCTGATAAATATTCCAATTTAATGGCAATTGGTAAAATTCAGGAAGGACAGGATCTTGCTGAAAAAACAAAAGGCGAATGTGCTCGCATAGTAAGTGAAACCATGAAGCTAAATGGTAATAATACGAGAAAATTCAATTATATGGAAGCACAAGCAGGTCTAGTTATCGCAAAATGGCGTAATAGGCTTAGTTACTTAGGCGTTATCGTGACCTTATCACCATTGCTTGGCCTTCTTGGTACAATCGTAGGTATGATTAATTCTTTCAGCATTTTCAACTTAAAATCAGGTCAACCAATGGCTATCACCGGAGGTATTGGCGAAGCACTTATAGCTACAGCTACAGGACTATGTGTGGCAATCGCTGCGCTTTCTGTTCATTCCTATTTTGCACAAAGGCTTGATACGGCCATCACCAATATGGAACAATGTTTTTCAGCATTGCTAGAGGCTGGCAGCAGGGGTGAAGATTAATGAAACTCAGAGATAGCAGGCAGGTCAAAACACCAGATCTCATGATTATTCCTATGATTGATATCATGTTTTTCTTGTTGGTATTTTTTATGATAAGTACCATGTACATGGTTGATTTGAAAACCATTCCGGTCAAACTGCCTACAGCCGCAAATTCTTCAGTAGATACCAGGACAACTTTTTCAGTGTCTATAAAAAAAGATGGCTCCATTTGGTTGGGGGATAAACAAACGGATGCCAGGAGCCTGGCAATGCAGGCACTTATGGAACAAAAAGCAAATCCTAACTTTGCTATTGTGATAAGGGCAGATAAAGACGCAGATTACGGTGAAGTAATCGCTGTATTAGATTTACTCAGAGGAGCGGGCATCAATAGATTTGGCTTGGCAACAGACGTAGGAGCTGGTAAGTAATGGATAATAGCTCAAAAAGATTAAAAATAGGTTTTGCAGGCTCTATCGCTTTTCACCTGTTTTTAATTTTGCTCTTAGCTTTTACCGGCCTTTTCCATTTCAGCAAAACTGATGATAGGATCATCGAAGTAGCTGTTTTGGGAGGAGGCGGCGGTGGCGGAGGCGGCGGTGGTGGAGGGCAGAAACCACTAGATCCGACATCAGAAGACTTCGCAAAAGCCAGGGCAGAAGCTCTAAAAAATGGGGCAATAAGCGGACAAAAAATTCCTAATACACAAGATGGAAACAGCCAACAAAATATTGCTGCGCAGAAATCACTCGATGATATAGTTGAGCAATTGACTAAAGAGTTTGAAAAAAATTCACCAACAAATCCAGTTTCACAGGAAAGCACGGCAGGGCAGGAAAGCAACCAAGCCCAAAGCAAAAATATTGCCGGCGTCGATGTTACTGAGAATACAGGCAGCGGTGGCGGTTATGGCACTGGTCAGGGCACCGGCTATGGCAGCGGACAAGGACCTGGATCAGGCAGCGGCAGCGGCGGTGGTCATGGAGCCGGCGAAGGTACCGGAATTGGTGATGGTACTGGTTCCGGAGTCGGAACAGGCAGCGGCGGAGGCTATGCTGGCGGTAGCACAGCTACGGTTTCACCGGCAATACCACCAAGGCTTATATCACATACGGAACCCAGCTACCCAAGTAGTGCAAGAAGTGCCGGAATCGAAGGAACTACAACTGTGCGTATGCTTGTTGGTGCAGACGGCGGCGTTGATGAAGTAACTGTTGATGGTTCTTCTGGCTCTGATGCTTTGGATGCAGCGGCTGTTTCAGCATGTTATAAATGGAATTTTACCCCTGCAAAAAATGGTATGGGACAAGCTATCAGTTGTTATATTTATGTACCAATTTCTTTTAGGCTGAGGTAAAACTTTTAGATTGAACTATGGAGCAAGTTATGATAGAAAATTTCACAAGATATTATAAACCTTATAAACTAACGCTATATGCTGTTATAATTGGCTCTTTGCTTGCTGCTGGTCTTGATCTTATATTCCCTATGGCTGTCAGATATGTTTTGAATGTTGTTGTTCCGCAGAAGAATATGGGTGACCTGTTATTCTATGCAATTGCTCTTACCATTTTATATATCTTTAATTATCTGATCTTATTCTTCGTCAGCTATGTTGGACATATGCTTAGCGCTCAAATGGAAAACGATATGCGCAGGGATTTATTTACCCATATGCAAAGCATGTCATTTAAATATTTTGACAATGCACGTACTGGACAACTGCTTTCCAGATTAACAAGTGATATTTCCGAGATTGGTGAGCTGGCGTTTCGCGGGCCGAACGATTTGATTGTCTGCAGTATAACAATGCTGGGCACCATTATTTTGCTTTTTTGGATGAACTTGTCACTGGGTGCTTTAGTTGCTGCACTGCTGATTCTGAAAACAATTCATACTATCTATGTTAACAAAAAAATGAAAGTGGCTTTCCGCGCCAATCGTGCCAAAAATGGTGAACTAAGCGCCCAAGCAGAAGAAAGTTTGAGCGGGATAAGAGTTGTTAAAGCTTTTGCCCGTGAAGATTATCAATTAAATAAATTTTGGGAAAAATGTGTTGAATTATTGCAAACCAGAAAAAAATCCTACAAAATTTTGGCGCATTTTGCCGGCAGCGTAAATTTCTTCACGAATTTCGCCAATTTAGTAGTTATGTTTGTGGGCGGCTTATTAATAATAAAAAATGAATTGGCGATGAGTGATTTCGTAGCTTTTTTGCTTTACGTCAACTTGTTTATGAAGCCGATGTTCAGATTGACAGTTTTTACTGAGATGTACCAGCGAGGGATGGCAGGATTTCATCGATTTCAGGAGGTCATGGCTTTAGAGCCTGATATTGTTGACGCAGAAGACGTCGTGCCTGATTGGCCTATAAAGGGTGAGATTGAGTTCGAGAATATTTCCTTTGCCTATGCTAATGATAAAAATATCATATCTGGTTTAAATTTAAAGATTTTACCTGGCGAAACTGTCGCTTTTGTTGGAGAAACCGGCGTTGGTAAGACAACAGTAGCTAATATGTTGTTAAGGTTTTATGAACCTGACAGAGGGAGAATTACCATTGATGGCATAGACATCAAAAAGATAAGACAAAAACACTTGCATGAAAGCATTGGACTTGTGCAGCAGGATGTATTTTTGTTTTCGGATTCTGTATATAATAATATTGCATTTGGTAAACCTGGTGCAGTTAATGCTGAAGTAGAAGAGGCTGCGAAGATGGCCTCGGCTGATAGTTTCATTGAAGAGTTGCCGGAAAAGTATGAAACAGAAATTGGCGAACGCGGCGTTAAATTATCTGGTGGTCAGAAACAGAGAATTGCAATTGCACGCATGTTTTTAAAGAAACCACCGATAGTTGTTTTAGACGAAGCTACTTCTTCTTTGGATAACAAAACTGAAAAAGTCATTCAGCAATCTTTGGAAAAGCTTACCAAAAACAGAACGACTTTGATAATTGCTCATCGCATGACAACAGTGATTAATGCTGACCGCATAGTAGTTCTCGATAAAAATGGTGTGGCTGAAATCGGTAATCATCAAGAGCTTATGAAAAAACAAGGGATATATTATAATTTATATAACTCACAGATGGATAACTGAATTTTTTGTGCTACAAGCAAATAAAGCTGACTGCGATATTGCAGTCAGCTTTATTTTATAATACGCCGTTTATATATTTGACTTTATAATTTTTACAAGATTTCTTCACGAACAAGTTGATTAATCATCTTTTGTTTACCGAGGACCCATAGTAGATCGTCTTTTTCAAAAACAAGCGAAATATTGGGGTTAACCATAGTATAGTTTCCTCTTTCCAATCCAATAACCAGGCAACTCCATTTATCTCTAAGGTCGGAAGCCCTGATAGTTTTGTTTAAAAGAGGAGAAGTTGCATTAACCGTAATTGTTGTGTACAGGAATTTAGACCTTTCTGCTTCGTTTTGGCTAAGAACGAAATTTCGTAGATTGATAGGACCATCTTTTAAGGATAAACCAAGAGCTGTGGTTTCGGCTGCCGCATTGAGTGATTTTATTTGTTCGAAAGTGCCTATAAATAATATTGAAGATTCTGGTGTAATTACATCATTGCCGCCTGGCATATCAACTACAGTATCATAATTGATTATTTGCAGTATGTTAACACCATAATTGCCACGTAAAGAAAGCTGGGATAAAGCCTTATTTTTTAAAGGAGAGTCATCTTCAACCTTGTAGCGTACAATAAATAGTTTTTCATCCAACCAGTTTAGTGGACAATCTTTGTGCTGGTCTTTTAAAGCTTGACGCCTTTTTAGTATCTGCTTTTCATTGAGATTAATTAAAAAACGTGATTCCATTTTCAGGTACTAACCCAAAAGCCAGTCTGAGGAAGCAATGATTGCTGTTGCGATAAAAGTTAATAATATGGCAGCAAAGAATTGAAAGCTAAGAATTTTGGAAAATACTAAAAACAGGAAGAAAAATGCTGTTGAAATTTTGATGATAACTAAAAAAATTAGGGGAAGATGGTTGGCTCTTTTTTTGAACCAGAGAACAGAAAAAAGTTCCGGGTGATGACCACGGTTTTCCAGCATGGCACGTAAAAAAGGTGCCATGGTCAACAAGGTGATAGCGGCAGTAGATAAAAGTGCATATGATGTCGGTAAGAGAGAAGCAAAATAGGGTAACAGATAGTTCAAAGAAAGAAATGATATAGTGGTCAGAAGAGTTACATAAGCTATCAAATGTGAAAAATAAATGCGCAGGAAAGAAGCCCAGTCAGTATCGCCTTCGCTTGTAGTATCGGTATCAGTGGTATAGTGGTCCAACCACGAGATAAAATTAGCAGGCAATGAGTATTTAATTTTTTTGCAGGCAGGGTCAGCCAGATTGATAAAAATAGGTGTTGTGAATGTTGTTATAACAGAAACAGCTACAATTATAGGATAGAGAAAATCACTAATGACACCTAAGCTCATACCTAAGGACGCAATTATAAAAGAAAACTCGCCAATTTGAGTAAGACTAAAACCACAGCGCAATGACGTATTAAGAGACTGCCCAGAGAGAAGGACTCCTAAAGAGGTAAAAATAATTTGACCAGATATAACAGCCATAATTACTAGAAGTATTGGAAAAGCATATTCAACAAGCAGCTTAGGATTTACCATCATACCTACTGAAACGAAAAAAACTGCACCAAAAAGGTCCTGCACTGGTTTTACGACATGCTCCGCTCTTTCTGCCATTTTAGTTTCAGATATAAGTGATCCCATAATAAATGCTCCTAATGCTGAAGAAAAGCCCATATTAGTAGCTAAAACTACCATGCCAAGGCATAACCCGATTGAGACGATCAGGAGTGTTTCATCGCTTATCAATGTATAAACTTTTTTGAAAAAAGTTGGAATAAGATAGACACCCAAAATAAACCATAATATTAGAAAGAATAAGAGGCGCATAACGTTAAAAAGCAAGTCTAAGCCAGGCGTTGAATCACTTGCTGTGGCAAGGGTTGAGAGCATCACCATCATAATGATTCCAGCAATGTCTTGAATTATCAGTATACCGAAAACTTTTTCCGTAAAAAGCTGTCCTCTGAGTTTCAAATCGTTGAATGATTTTATGACAATAGTTGTTGAAGAAATAGAAATCAAGCCGCCGAGAAAAATGCTGTCCGTTAAGCTCCAGCCTAAGATTCTTCCACAAAGGTAGCCAAATAGTATCAACCCGGATATTTCCGTTAACGCAGCTATTATTGCTGTTTTACCAACACTTTTTAATTTATTGAAACTAAATTCCAGTCCAAGTGCGAAAAGCAAAAAAATCACACCAATTTCCGCCCATGTTGATATGTTATTCATGTCAGATACCGTAGGAAATAGATTGAAATGTGGCCCGGTAAGAAAGCCTGCTATAATATAACCCAACACAAGCGGTTGATTCAATTTTTTAAAAATTAAGGTTGTTATACTGGCAACAAGCAGTATCATAGCCAAATCGTAAATTAATGCCGGTAAATGTGTCATTGAATGCCACCTTTCTTTGTAATTTTAAAGCAAATTTATCCAAGAACAAATTAAACAAAATTTATACTACTATTTTAGTATAACATAAATTACTTATGGATTTGCTTTGTTTAATAAAAGCAGTATCATGATAAAGCCAATGTTTATCAAGCCAATTGCCGGTGGCTTGATTGTTTTGTATGCAAGTTTTATTAGTACTGCATGTAGATTTAAATTCTTGCGTATGTTATAATTGCAAAGTAAATTAATAATATTTAGGTGCTTGTGAAAGCTTAAATGGTAAGAACGGTGAAAATCCGGCACGGTCCCGCCACTGTGATGAACGCGAAACGTTCAAGTCAGGAACCATCCTAAATTTGCTTGCTGGAATCCACGAGTGATGGAGATAGCGCCATTGATAGGGTGTATTGGCACCTTTGGTCAGTTTATCGAACCTCTGCGATTCTGCAGAGGTTTCTTTTTTTATATTATTGCAGCCATTATGTCATATTTGTAAGGAGAAAAAGGGTGGAAGAATATAGAGTTTTTGAAGGGCAAAAACTGCGCTATGGTTATACTACCGGCACTTGTGCAGCGGCGGCTGCCAAAGCTGCAACAGAAATGCTTTTTTCTAGACAAAGGGTAAATTATATAAAGATTGATACGCCTAAAGGCATAACATTGAATTTGGAAGTTGAAGATGTATCAATCGCTGAGGATGTAATTTCATGTGCAATCCGTAAAGATGCAGGTGATGACCCAGATGATACCAATGGTATCCTTATTTACGCTGCAGTAAATAAAAGTGTTGAAAAAGAGATAGAATTGCTCGGAGGTGTTGGCGTCGGCAAAGTTACTATGCCTGGTTTAGCGTGTCCAGTAGGCGCACCGGCAATTAATCCTGTTCCGCGTAAGATGATAATTGATGCAGTAGTGAGTGTTGCAAAAGCCAACTCCTACGATGGGGGATTAAAAGTAACAATATCCGTGCCTGAAGGTGTTGAAATTGCGAAGAAAACTTTCAATCCGCGTTTAGGAATAGTCGGTGGTTTGTCCATACTAGGCACCAGCGGAATAGTTGAACCAATGAGTGAAAAAGCACTCGTAGATACAATTTGTGTTGAAATGGACGTTCAAAAAAGTAAAGGTAATGAAAATTTGCTGGTATTTTTTGGCAACTATGGTCAGGATTTCGCAAAAAATAATCTGAATTTATCTATCAGTAATGCCGTTACCTGTAGTAATTTCGTAGGTGAGCTTTTGGACTATGCCGTGTTCAAAGGTTTCAAAAGTTTGCTGCTCATCGGGCATTCAGGCAAATTAGTAAAATTGGCCCAGGGAGTGATGAATACGCATTCAAAATTTGCGGATTGCAGAACGGATATATTGGCACTATATGCGATGTTTGAAGGGGCCACAAAAGATGTAGGCCTGGAAATTGCAAACGCCTTGACCACGGATGAGGCAGTCAAAATTTTGAAGAGCGAGAAACTTGATAAAGAAGTTCTTCGAAAAATTAATGAACGAATTGAGTTTTATATGCAGCAAAGGGTACATGGCAAAATTAAGACCGCTGCTTTAATGTTTTCTAATGTTCATGGTGTATTAGGAACAACTAGCAGTGCGGAAGAACTAATCGCATTACAATGCAAAGATAAGGGGAGTGCCGTTTAATGAAAGGTAAACTTTTTTGTGTAGGAATTGGTCCAGGAGATCCGGAACTTTTAACTTTGAAAGCTGTCAGATTGTTGAAAGAATGTGATGTTATTGCGATGCCTAAAGGTGATAACGAGGTAATGACAGCTAAAGATATCATTAAACAGGTTGTCGAAATTGATGAAAAAGAACAGCTTTATATTCATATGCCGATGACTAAGGATGCTGATTTGATGAACAAGGCGCATCAATTTGGGGCAGAAGAAATCGTAAAACTGCTTGATGCAGGGAAAAATGTAGTCTTCATAACTTTAGGCTGCCCTACTGTTTATGCAACTTGCATTTATGTGCATAAGCTTGTTTTGGCCGCTGGTTACGAATCTGAATTGGTCGCTGGTGTAACTTCTTTCTGTGCTGTAGCAGCGAAATTGAATGTTTCTCTTTGTGAAAGGTCAGAACCTCTTATTATTTTGCCTGGCAGTTACAAAGAATCTATGCGGTTTTTAGACGGACCTGGTAATAAGGTATTAATGAAATCTGCGAGTGAAATTCAAAAGGTTCGTGATGAACTTGAAGAACGTGACTTGTTGAATAATGCCGCAATGGTAGAGCGCTGCGGTTTGCCGGGAGAAAAAATATATCGCAATTTGAAAGAAATTGATGATAAAAGCAGTTATTTCTCCATAATACTAGTTAAGGAAAAGGAGTTTGATAGAGCATGATTTATTTTGTTGGTGCAGGTTCAGGAGCTATAGATCTTATAACTGTTAAAGGAAAGGATTTATTAGAGAGGGCTGATTTGATAATTTATGCCGGTTCTTTGGTTAATCCTGGCTTGTTAAAATATGCTAAACCGGAATGCATAATAATGGATAGTGCCTCTATGACTTTGGAAGAAGTTATTGATGCCATGGTTCCAGCTGCAGAGACAGGTAAATTAGTCGTAAGATTACACACAGGTGATCCGAGTGTTTATGGCGCTCACAGAGAACAGATGGATATATTGCGGAAAAAAGGCCTGGATTTTGAAGTTGTTCCAGGTGTCAGTTCTTTTTGTGCTGCGGCCGCTGCTTTAAAGGCGGAATATACTTTGCCTAATGTCAGCCAGTCGGTCATTATTACGAGAATGGAAGGAAGAACTCCTGTTCCAGACAGACAAAAAATAGCTGATTACGCTGCTCATGGAGCAACTATGGTTATTTTCCTAAGCTCGGGCATGACAGGCAAACTTTCGCAGGAGTTAATTGCCGGCGGCTATAAAGCTGAAACTCCGGCAGCAATCGTTTATAAAGCGTCCTGGCCAGATGAAAAGGTGGTCCATTGCACGGTTGGAACATTGGCAGAAGCGGCAGCAGCTAATAATATAAGCAACCTGGCATTGATTACAGTGGGTGGTTTCCTGGGTAATGAATATGAGCGTTCAGAACTATATAATCCTGGCTTCTCGCATGGTTTCCGCCAGGCATCAACACCGAAAGAGGCAGCAAAATGAAAGCAGTTATATTCTCTTATACGCGCAGAGGTGCCAGTTTAAGTTTGCGTATAAGGAAATGTTTGCAAGCATTGGATTATGAAACAGAAGTCTATACATCAGAAAAATATATTGAAGTAGACAGTTCATTAAAGAAAAGTGCTGCTTGTAAAGTAGCGGCAAATCAGGCTTTCCAGGATAATCAGGTAATAGTTTATATCGGCGCTTGCGGTATTGCAGTCAGAGCCATAGCACCTTTTGTCAAAAATAAAACTGTAGATCCTGCTGTGATTTCCATCGATGAGCGAGGGAGATTCGTTATACCGCTGTTATCAGGGCATATTGGCGGGGCTAATGATATATCAAGGATAATTGCCCAAGAAATCAATGCCCAGGCAGTGATAACAACGGCAACCGATATTAATGGTTTGTATGCTGTTGATGAGTGGGCAGCTAAAAATAATGTTTATATTGGCAGTATGCATGCAGCTAAAGAAGTCTCTGCTGCCTTGGTTGATAACGAAATAGTTGGTTTCATCAGCAAATATGAAGTAAACGGAGAGATACCAGCGGGTATTGTTAGAAATAAAATAGCAAGAGTTGGAATAGCTATAGGCGATAATGATGAATTAAAACCATTCCCTGTAACATTAAATTTAATACCAAAAGTTTATTATCTGGGCATAGGTTGCAGACGTGATACAGTCATGGAAAATATTGAACAACTTGTCTTGGATCAGCTTGCGGAATTAAAGATAAACATAAAAGCTGTAGCAGGAATCGCTTCGATTGATTTAAAGAAAAATGAAAAGGGTCTGCTGGCTTTCGCTGAGAAATATAAATTGCCTATAAGATTTTTTACTGCTGCTGAATTGGAAAGTCAGCAAGGTGAATTCAGTTCTTCTGAATTTGTGCAGTCAATAGTTGGTGTAAGCAATGTTTGCGAACGCTCCGCAGCAGCTGTGAGCGAAGGCGGAAAAATAATGTTACCAAAGAAAAGTCAAAATGGCGTAACTTTGGCAATTGCACAAAAAGACTGGCTGGTTAATTTCAGCAAATAAATGGGAGGCAGAGTATGACGAAGAAAGTATATGTTGTGGGATTAGGACCAGGCGGAGTTGAACAGATGACGAAACGAGCGCAAGAAACCTTGGCCATATGTGACGTGATTGCTGGCTATAATGTATATATTGATTTGATTAAAGATGACTACAGAGACAAAGAATTTCTCAGCACGGGTATGAGAAAAGAGGTTGAACGCTGCAAATTAGCAATTGATGAAGCTCTTAAAGGTAAAACTGTGGCAATGATTTCCAGTGGTGATGCAGGTGTTTATGGTATGGCAGGTATCATGTACCAAATAGCATCCGATTATCCTGAACTTGAAGTAGAAGTTGTTCCTGGTATTACTGCAGCCTGCAGTGGCGCTGCTGTTTTGGGCGCGCCTTTGATCAGCGATTTTACTTTGATTAGTTTAAGTGATCTTTTGACTCCTTGGGAGAAAATTGAGAAACGTCTGGACCTGGCTTCTCAGGCTGATTTTGTAATTTGTTTATATAATCCTTCCAGTTTTAAACGCCATGATTATTTACAAAAAGCATGTGATATAATGTTGAAAAATCAACGTGCTGATGTTCCTGCCGGCATCGTTAGAAATATCGGGCGCGAAGGCGAAGAATATGAGATAATGACGTTGGCTGAATTACGCGACGCACAGGTGGATATGTTTTCAACTGTTATAATAGGTAATTCTCAGACAGAGGTCATTAACAATAAGATGGTTACACCAAGAGGTTATAAAATCTGATGAATAAGAAACCGCTTATTTGGTTGATTGCCGGGACTAGTGAAGGGCGAAGACTAATTAAAGCATTAGACGGCAGTAATGTTGAAATTATTGCCTCTGTAGCAACTGAATATGGTGCATCCATTATCGAACCACAGCAAAATTTGAAAGTCATAGCTGAACGTATGAATCTTGCAGCAATGACCGCATTCATTGAAAATAACAGCCCGGATTGCGTTGTTGATGCGACGCATCCCTATGCCGTAATAGTAACAAAAACCATTAAAGAGGCTTGCGAAGCCACCAATTGCCAATATTTGCGCTTTCTGCGGCAGGAAAGTCCAACCGATGGTTGTATAGAAGTTGATTCCTATCGGGACGCAGTTGAATTCCTTCATGATGTTGAGGGTAATATATTTTTAACAACAGGCAGCAATAATTTAGATTATTTTACAAAACTGGCAGATTATCAGAACAGGGTAACGGCAAGGATACTGCCTATGCAGAATTCCTTGGAAAAAGCTTTGCAGCTTGGCTACAAACCAACTAACATAATATGCATGCAAGGACCATTCACCGAAGAATTGAACACTGCAATGTTTAAAAATACCAAGGCTAAATATATAGTCACCAAAGATTCAGGTAATGCCGGTGGATTTGAAGAGAAGAGAAAAGCCGCAAAGGCGGCTGGAGCAATACTAATAGTAATTAAGCGTGAACATGAAAATGAAGGCTTTGCTTTTTCAGATATACTTTTAGAAATTGATAAACTATGTACAAAAAAGTATAGCGCAAGGGGGGCAGTCGGTTGCAAAGAGTTAATATAATTGGTATTGGCCCAGGAAATCCGGAATTATTGACTAAAGAGGCTGCTTTGGCTATTGAACAAAGTAATGTCTTGATCGGTGACTCCCGAATGCTTGCGGATTATGCCACAAAACAAAAAAAGATTTTTGAAACAATCAGCACAGCAAAAATAGTGGAAATAATCAACGGTCTTGAACCGCAAAAAGATACTGTTGGTATATTGGTTTCCGGGGATATCGGGTTTTTCAGCCTGGCAAAAACTATTGCAGATAAATTATCTGATTGCGAAGTTAAACGCTTCTGTGGTATAAGCTCCTTGGTTTACTTTGCTCAAAAGCTTAACATGCCTTGGGACGATGCCAAAATAATCAGCATGCATGGACGTAATAATAATTTTGTGGCGTCTGTAGCTCAAAATACAAAAGTTTTCGCACTGACTGGCGGAGAAAATTCACCGTCTAAATTGTGCAAAGAACTTTGTGAGTTTGGTTATAGTGATCTACATATTTCTGTTGGCGAAAATTTATCTTATGCAGATGAAAAAATAACTAAAGGTTTTGCCAGTGAGATTTGCAATATGGAATTTCCATCACTATCAGTTATGATGATTCTCAATGAGCAGGCGCTTGATAACGGACACTATGTACACGGCCTCCCAGATGATGCTTTTGTTCGTACTAAAGTGCCAATGACTAAACAGGAAGTACGATCTATATCTTTATCAAAATTATCACCTAAAAGTTCTGATATAATATATGATATTGGTGCTGGCACCGGTTCTGTGTCTATAGAACTTGCTTTGATTGCTAAAAACGGTAAAGTTTGGGCATTTGAGCGTAATCCGGAGGCTGTTGAATTAATTAAAAAAAATAGCAAGAAACTTAATGCTCAAAACTTGGCAATAATTGAAGGAGAAGCTTCTGCGGAAATAAAAGAAGCCCCAGCGCCGGATTGTGTCTTCATCGGCGGCAGTGGCGGCAATCTTCATTCTATGCTTGATACGATATACTTGAAAAATAAAGATGCACGATTAGTCATCAACGCTATTACGGTTGAAACCCTGGCTTCTGCTCTAGATTATTATAAAAATAAAAGTGACTATGAAATTGAAATTGTGAATGTTTTCTGTGCACGGTCGCAGAAAATTGCATCATATAATTTAATGAAAGCCCAAAATCCTGTATATGTGATTTCTGCCAACAGGAAAGGAGAATAATATGGATTTTTCGGCACCTCGTTTTATGATTACTGCTACAAATAGTGGTTCTGGCAAGACAACAATTACGTGTGCCATACTCAAAGCTTTACTCAACCAAGGACTAAAACCGGCTGCATTTAAGGCTGGGCCAGATTATATTGACCCAATGTTCCATAGCAGAGTTGTTGGGGCAAAGTCACGTAATCTTGATGTTTTTATGCTTGGGGAAAACATCTGCCGCTATTTGCTAGCTAAAAACTCAAAAAATTGTGATTTGGCGGTTTTAGAAGGAGTAATGGGCTATTATGACGGCATTAGTACCACAACTGGTGGCAGTGCTTACGCCTTGGCTAAAGAAACCAAAACACCGGTCATTTTAGTAATAAATGCTGATGGCGCTTCACTATCCATAGCTGCTTTAATTCAAGGCTTTAAGAATTTCCGCGCGGATAGTAATATTCATGGCGCGATTTTGAACAATATAAGCCCTATGACCTATGTATACTATAAAGATACTATCGAAAAAGAAACCGGTGTTAAGCTCTTAGGGTACATGCCAAAAATGGAAGGCTGCGGTTTTGAAAGCAGACATCTTGGATTGATAACTGCAGAGGAAATAAACAATTTGCAGGTAATTGTTGACCGTTTGGCTAAGCAGGCAGAAGCTACTATTGATCTAAAAAGCATTATTGAGATAGCAGGGACAGCACCTGCCTTGAACTATGCTGCTCCCAAAATAGAGAAAATTGCAAATGTAAGAATCGCGATTGCCCAGGATAAGGCTTTTTGCTTTTACTACCAGGATTCGCTGGATTTATTATGTGAAATGGGTGCAGAACTTGTCCCTTTCAGTCCTTTGCAGGATTCGGAATTGCCAGAATGTGATGGGCTTATTCTAGGTGGCGGTTATCCTGAACTATATGCTGAAGCGTTGTCAAAAAATGAAAGCATGCTTAACAGCATCAGAAAGTTTATTTTAAAGAAGAAACCATGTATTGCTGAATGTGGTGGTTTTATGTATCTTTTAGACAAATATACAGACAAGGACGGCAAGACATGGAACTGGGTTGGCGCCATCACAGGTGAAGTTTGTATGACCAATAAACTGAAACGTTTTGGTTACATAAAACTCGAGTCACAAAATGATAACATGTTAGCTAAAACAGGCGAAAAAATTAATGCCCATGAGTTTCACTATTCAGATAGTACAAGCAATGGCAATAGCTTTTTAGCGAAAAAACCGGAATCGTTTGCACAATGGGAGTGTATTAATGCTGATGATAGTCTTTGTGCAGGCTATCCTCATATGCATTTATATGGTAATATTAGCTTTGCGGCTAATTTTATTCGTGCTTGCTACAACAAAAAATAATAATATTTTGAGGAGAGTTATCATCTTATGCTTACAGTATTAGCCATTGCATCGGGTTTCATACTTGACCTGATTTTTGGTGATCCCCATTGGTTACCTCATCCTATTTGTTTGATAGGTAACTTAATTGCATATATGGAGAAGTTGTTACGTAAGATTTTCGGCAGTAATGAAAGCAATCTGCTTGTTGGGGGATTAGCACTCGTATTAATCGTAACAACAGTTTCTTTCTCTGTTCCTTACTTCATTCTTAAATGGGCTGGCTCAATAAGCCCCTTGTTTGTCTTCGTGCTTGAAACTATTATGTTTTATCAAATTTTTGCCACCAAATGTTTGGAAAACGAAAGCATGAAAGTATATACAGAGCTAAAAAAAGGTGATTTGGCGCCAGCCAGAAAACAACTTTCCTGGATAGTTGGCAGAGATACCCAGGATCTTAGCGATGAAGAAGTAACAAAGGCAGCAGTGGAAACAGTTGCGGAAAATACGGCTGATGGTATTATCGCACCAATGTTTTTCATGTTTATTGGCGGAGCACCATTGGCTTTTCTCTATAAAAGTATTAATACCATGGACTCGATGGTTGGTTATAAGAATGAAAAGTATCTCTATTTCGGACGCTGTGCAGCCAAGTTGGATGACATAGCTAATTATATCCCTGCGCGTTTAGCTGGAATATTTATGATAGCGGCAAGCTTCTTTTTGAATTATGATTATAAGGAGGCTGCAAAAATATTCATGCGAGACCGCTACAATCATTTAAGCCCCAATTCAGCTCAAACCGAGTCTGTCTGTGCTGGCGCTCTTAATATCCAATTAGGCGGAGGCCACTTTTATTTTGGAAAATTCGTGCCTAAAGATACTATTGGTGATGACATAAGACCTGTAAAGGCTGATGACATAAAAAGCATCAATAATTTAATGTATCTGACAG
>JAAYVM010000014.1 GCA_012517145.1 Acholeplasmataceae bacterium | reverse complement strand
TTGTCATCCCGAACGCACGTGAGGGATCTCGGTTTTGCCAACAAACGAGATTCCTCGTCCTGACGTCCTCGGAATGACAAAAAAGGAACGTCCTCGGAATGACAAAAAAGGTGAGGTGTCATACCGAGCACCCCTCTTGTCATCCTGAGCGAAGCGAAGGATCTCGGGTTTGATATGACATTTAGGAATACATTGCTCAATTAAAAACATGCTTTACATATGCAGCTTTTCCTGATAAAATAAACAAGGATATTTGCAAGCAAAGACGCGCGAAAACCTTAATGGTTATCGGCGTCTTTCGTGCATTTTGGACATTTTTTAAAAATGTGTAACAAATGAAACTTTATGCAACGGAGGGACATGCTTATGTTTAAAGTCGACTTAAACAGCGATTTGGGAGAAAGCTTTGGCGCCTACAAAATGGGCAACGATAAAGAGATTCTGAAGAATGTTACATCTGCCAACGTGGCCTGCGGTTTTCATGCGGGTGATCCCGCAGTAATGCGCAAAACAGTAAAAATGGCGATAGAATCCGGTTGTGCTATCGGTGCCCACCCAGGCATGCAGGATTTGGTAGGTTTTGGTCGCCGCAAGATGGAGATAACTCCCGATGAAGCTTATGAAATTGTGCTTTACCAAGTCGGTGCGCTCGCAGCCTTTGTGAAAGCCGAAGGAGGCAAGCTGCAGCATGTCAAGCCTCACGGTGCTTTATACAATATGGCTGCCAAGGATGCTGCTTTAGCGGAAGCGATTGCTCGTGCTGTCTATGAATTCGATCCTGCACTTGTGCTCTTTGGCTTGGCTGGCAGCGAGTCTATTAAGGCTGGCGACAAAATCGGCCTTAAGACTGCCAGTGAGGTTTTTGCTGACAGAAGCTATCAGGCAGACGGTTCCTTGACGCCGCGCAATCTGCCGGGTGCGATGATAGTAGATGAAGAAGCCTCCATTGCGCAGGTTTTGCGCATGGTCAAGGAAGGTAAGGTCAGAACTCTGGCTGGCGAAGATGTGGCTGTTAAGGCTGACACGGTCTGCGTTCATGGCGACGGTGCGAAGGCTTTACTGTTTACGGAGAAAATCCGCAGAGTATTAGAGACGGAAGGCATCATGGTTCAAGGTTTTGCCGAATGATTTTGGCGCTTGCGGGTAGATAAAAAGAGATAAAACAGCCCGTTATATACGCAATATTTGTTTTGGAGGGGATTCAATTGGAAAAAAACAAAAGTGGTTTTGATTGGAGTGTATTATTAGGTGCAGCCTTCCTGATGGCTACATCGTCTATCGGTCCTGGCTTCCTTACGCAGACGACGGTATTCACAAGTAAATTGATGGCAAGCTTTGGCTTTGTCATCCTGATGTCAATCATCCTGGATATTGGCGCTCAGCTGAACGTCTGGCGCGTTATCGGTATTTCCGGCAAACGCGGTCAGGATATCGCCAACATGGTCCTGCCGGGCTTGGGCCATTTTGTCGCTGCTTTGATCGTCATGGGCGGCCTTGCCTTTAATATCGGCAATGTTGCCGGTGCCGGTCTTGGTCTGAATGTTATTTTTGGTATTGATGCAATTACCGGTGCTTGTATCAGCGCCGCAATCGCTGTCGGTGTCTTCCTGATCAAAGAGGCTGGCAAAGCAATGGATAAAGTTGCGCAAATTGCCGGTGTTCTGATGATTTTCGTTACCATCTATATTGCCATTACTTCCCATCCGCCTGTAGGCGAAGCGGTCGTCAAGACTTTTGTTCCTGATACGATTGATATGATGGCTATTATTACGCTGGTCGGCGGTACAGTCGGCGGTTATATCACTTTCTCCGGCGGCCATCGTCTGATTGATGCCGGCGTAACAGGTATCGAAGCCTTGCCGCAGATTTCCCGCAGTTCCGTTATTGGCGTCACTGCAACAGGTATTATGCGTGTTTTCCTATTCCTTGCTACTTTGGGGGTTTTGTCCGCTGGCATGACGCTTGATCCAGCCAATCCTCCTGCTTCTGTGTTCAAGCTCGCTGCAGGCGACCTTGGCTATAAGTTCTTCGGTGTCGTTATGTGGGCTGCTGCTATTACTTCCGTAATTGGCGCTGCTTATACCTCTGTTTCTTTCCTTCGTTCTTTCAGCAGCGTGATTGAAAATAATTACCGCTGGGTCATCATTGCCTTCATTGTTTTCTCAACTATGGTCTTCGCCGTAGTAGGACAACCTGTCAAGATCCTGGTTTTGGTAGGAACTTTGAATGGTCTGATCCTCCCGATTACTTTGGGCGTTATGCTCGTTGCTGCTTATAACAAGAAGATTGTCGGCGAATACAAACATCCGATCTGGATGGCTGTCTTTGGTGCCATCGTAGTTGTTATGACTGCTTACATGGGCTATATGACCATGACTACCCAACTCGGCAAACTGTTTGCCTAAATTGTTTTAAAAAATTAAACGAACACTATTATGAGGTGCTTGATATGCAGAACAAGTCATACCAGCTATTAAACGTTGGTGAAAATTGCATATTTGTAAAATTCGGGCAGGAGATCAGTCCGGTTATTCACAAGAAGGTAAAACGCCTATCGGAATATCTGGAACAGAATCCTTTCCCCGGTTATATTGAATTTGTAGCTACTTATACTGGCACGGCTGTCAATTATGACCCGTGGGTAGTGAAAAAGAAGCTGACCAAAAAAGGCGAGACGAGTTTTGCTGCTGTGGGTAAGCTGCTCGAAGAATATGTCCAAAAGTCCGAGCTGATGCCGGAAACAGCTCCTAACGTGGTTGAAATACCTGTTTGCTACGGCGGTGAGTACGGCCCGGATCTGGCTTACGTTGCGGAATACTGCCATTTGACTGAGGAAGAAGTAGTGAAGATTCACAGCTCAGGCGAATATCTCTGCTACATGATAGGTTTCTGCCCTGGCTTTCCGTTCCTGGGCGGTATGGACCCAAGGATCGCAACCCCTAGAAGGCAGACTCCACGCTTGTCCATTCCTGCTCGCAGTATCGGCATAGCAGGACAGCAAACAGGCGGCTATCCGATTAGTACGCCAGGCGGCTGGCAGATTATCGGCAGGAGCGCGATTGAAATGTTTGACGCCTCAGCAGAAAATCCGACCCTGCTCAAAGCGGGCGATATTGTTCATTTCAAGAGTATTACGTCTGAAGAATATGCCGAGATAAGAGGTGACGCAAAATGAGTTTCAAAGTTTTACGTCCCGGACTCTTGAGCAGTCTGCAGGACATCGGCCGCATAGGCTATCAAAAATACGGTATTAATGTTTCGGGCGCCATGGATGTCCTTTCCTTGCGCCTTGCCAATATCCTGGTCGGCAACAAGGAAGATGAAGCGGCCCTGGAAATCACTATGACT
>JAAYVM010000192.1 GCA_012517145.1 Acholeplasmataceae bacterium | reverse complement strand
TTCTTCGGCAACTTTCTTCATCCCATCGGCTTCCGGTCCACTCATGATGACCACTTTGACAGTGGTTGCGGGTTCTGCAGCCGGTTCTTCGGCAACAGTTTCAGTTTCCTCGACTACGGTTTCAGCCTCTTCGACCACAGCTTCGGTTTCGACAGGTGCAGCTTCTTCTACCGGCGCTTCTGTAACCGCTTCAGGCGCCTGAGTGGCAGGAGACGCGCACGCTGTAAGCAGTGTTACCAGTATTACTGAAATAGTTACAAACTTGATGAACAATTTCCCTTTCATTTTCAACTCCAAATCTCCAAAATTTTTTCGATCAGGTTATGAGTAGTAAATATGAGTTTCAACTTCAAAGATATTGGAATGGCACCTCCTTTTATTTAAAAGCACCCATGGTTAATCCGCCGATGATATAGCGCTGTACAAGTAAAGCCAGGATGATAATCGGAAGCATGATAATCCCGGCAGCCGCAAACATTGGTCCCCACTTGATTTGATAGCTGGTGACAAATATACCGGCGACAATAGGTAATGTGCGTGATTTTTCGGTTAGCGAAAGTGAAAACGCGAAAAGATATTCATTCCACGAAAAGATCAAATTGAGAATCATTGTAGCGAGCAGCCCCGGACGCGCTAACGGTAGCATGATGCGGGTCATGATCGTCCAAAGATTGGCGCCATCCACCTGGGCGGCTTCTTCCAGTTCAAGGGGAACTTCTGCAATAAAGACGCGCGCCATCCAGATAACAAATGCCAGGCTAAAGGTCAGGTGGGCGATAATTAATCCGCAGACGGTATCTACAATCCCTAACTGCGTAAACATAATAAAAAATGGAATTATGGATACTGCCGGAGGCATCATGCGGCTGGATAGAATCCAGAAAGCCAGACCATTTCCGCCTGTATTCCACCGGGCAAGGCTGTACGCAGCGGGTATTCCTAGTAAACCCGAAAAAAGTGTGGCGCTTACTGCAACTAAAATGCTGTTTAATAAGAAATTGGCTACTTGGGTTCGTTCAAATACTTCACGGTAATTTTCTAGAGTTAAAGTATGGCTGATTTCACTTCTGGCAATGGTATCACTGGGTTGAAATGAGCTAAAAATCAACCAGAGAACCGGCAGTATCCAGATGAAAAAGATGACGGAAGCAATTAACAGGATTGATATATGTTTCCAGAAGCGCATCATCGGTTGGGTTTCTCGCTTTCCAAATTTCTTTGGTAAATTTTTACGAACAATTGGCTCAGCGTGGCTATTACCAATAAGACCATGACTGAAATGGCTGCACCTTGACCATAATTTCGGATGCGTAAGGCAAGATTCATGATGTGCACGTTCAATAATCGCTGATCTGCGGCACTGCCAAATAATGCATAGACAGTATCGAAGACTTTTAGGGCATCAATTGTGCGTAACAATATGGTCACTAAAATTGCGGGGCTTATTAAATGAATGGTGATATATACCATTTTTTGCCAGGCATTTGCTCCATCCACTTCGGCAGCTTCGATAATATCTTTGGGGATGGATTGTAAACCGCTGAGCAGGATGAGCATCACAAAAGGTGTCCACTGCCAGACATCCACAAATACCAGCGCCATAAAGCTATATTTCGCATTTAACGAATTCACCAGAAAATCGCCGATAATCGGAATTTTGGCAAATATTGGTAAGGGTTGAGAAGTCAACCAGGGTTGAGGATCGATTCCTAATCCGGATAAAACATTGTTTACCATTCC
>JAAYVM010000191.1 GCA_012517145.1 Acholeplasmataceae bacterium | reverse complement strand
TTAGGCGGAGAGACAAGCATATTAATGATAACAGCTGTAAGAGCGCCGACAATTGTCTCTACGATGCGTCCAACCATGTAACCATGTTCCTGGCCATAACCGAGCACTAACAAGGCACTTACGCCAACCTGAGAGATAATTTGCTGATTAAGCTGAAAGGCTGTTGAAAGAGAAAAAGCAAGTAAAATATCAATCAGGATAGAAATGCCGCTGATTACAAAAAAGTGACTGATTAAAGCACCGATGGCAACGCCTATGATAACTCCCAAAGTGCGGTAAAGACCTTTTTGTATAGAATCCGCAATTGTAACCTGAATAGTTAAGATAGCTGCTAAAGGAGCAAATATCGGGTAGGGATTGTCAGATAAAAAAAGGGCAAGTCCATAGGATGCTCCTGCTGCTAGAGCTGTTTTTATTACTTGTAGGGTAAGACCGATTTTAGCTAATGACTCCAGACTGAATTGGCTGTACTTCAAAATAGGCTCACCTCCTGCTGGTAGTTTTAGCAATCAAATACCTGTACCGTCAAAGTCAGGAATAAAATCACAACTTGCTGCATCTCCATCTTGCACAAACCCGTCTTCAATACCTGAGGCAAATAAGTATGCTTCGATTTCTTCATACTCTGCCTTCGAAACAGTTCGGTTAATCTCAGGATATTTAGCAGCATCGCCGCAAGGTATGTATTGATGCATGAGACTGAAAAGGACCTGACCCTGTTTAAATGTTTCAGCCACCCAATCAATGACACGTTTACTGTTATCAATGAGACCCGGTAAGATCAGATGCCTGATCAAAACGCCGCTTTGCAGGATTCCTTCATCATCAATGATGTAGTCACCGGTTTGGCGGTACATTTCTTTGATAGCGGCAGCTGTAATTCTGAAATAGTCAGGTGCATTACTATACTTGATGGCGGCGAGGTCATCTGAGTATTTGAAATCCGGCAAATATATCTGTACCTTGCCTTGCAGTTTTCGTAAGGTATCGATAGTTTCGAACCCGCTGGTATTATAGACTACCGGAACCGACAGTTTTTCCTTGAGGCTTTCAATAATTGCCTGGGCGAAATGAGTAGGTGTCACGAGATTTATATTATGAGCGCCTTGCGCAATAAGATCTTGGTAAATCTTTTGCAGATGCTCCATCGTTATTTCTTTGCCAAAGCCTTCGCAGCTAATCTTATGATTTTGACAAAAAATGCAGTGCAGATTGCAGCCGCTGAAAAAGACAGTGCCGGAACCACGCGTGCCGCTGATACAAGGTTCTTCCCACATATGCAGGCCAGCACGTGCTACTATAGGTTTCATACCGCAGCCACAGGAACCGAAGGTGCCGCTTGAAGACATGGTTTCAGGGCGGTCGACGCCGCAGCGGTGCGGGCAAATATAACAGAGAGTCATTCAAACATCCCCCTTCTGGATATTTATTATTGTAACACAGAATACACAAGCTGCAGCAGGCAAAGACCAATTTTCTCCTACTATCAGGCACAAATGAAAATGAATTGAATGCCAATAGTATTAACTGAAATATAATTCAAAGAGTGCCAAGGGATAAAGAAGTGACGGGCTTGCTGCACATCAGCTACCGACTGCTTGCAGGCGAATTGTCGCGTGTGGAAGCAGCCAGAGGAACTCTTTACCCCTTGACCGATAGAAAACCATAACTTGCTAATGTGGTATATAATTCGATAGATATAGATGAGGCGTTGACCCCTTTGTTCTGATTGACAAAGAAGAGGGTGAAAAGGTATAATCGATTCTAGAGAGGTCATATAACTGACGGAAGTGGATAACCACATGGAGTATGACTAGTATGAGCCGACCGTCTGGGCAGAAGCAGCCCGGAGTGGCGGCTTTTTTCATATAAAGAAAGGGGAATACAGAATGAATGAACTGAAATTGAAGTATGGCTGCAACCCTAATCAGGACCCGGCACGCATATATATGAAGGATGGCAGCGATTTGCCCGTAGAAGTGTTAAACGGACGTCCCGGCTATATTAATTTTCTTGATGCGTTAAATAGCTGGCAGTTGGTAAAGGAATTAAAAGAGGCAACAGGACTGCCGGCAGCAGCTTCTTTTAAACATGTAAGCCCTGCGGGCGCAGCGGTTGGCTTGCCATTGTCAGATCTTTTGAAAAAAATTTATTATGTCGATGACCTGGAACTTTCTCCGCTTGCAAATGCCTATGCAAGGGCGCGCGGTGCTGACAGGATGTCTTCCTATGGTGATTTCGTAGCGCTTTCTGATATTTGTGATGAACAAACGGCAACAATGCTGGCTCGTGAAGTATCTGATGGTGTTATTGCTCCTGGTTATACCGACAAAGCGTTGGAAATTTTGAAATCAAAACGCAAAGGTACTTATAATGTCATCAAAATTGATGTGAATTATGTACCTGATCCTGTGGAAAGCAAGGAAGTATTTGGCGTAACATTTGAACAGGGACGGAATGAAGCGAAAATTACTGAAGAACTGCTAATAAACCGCCCGACAAATAATAAAGAAATACCGAAAGCAGCTGCCAGGGATCTTTTGATAGCTTTGATTACTCTTAAGTATACTCAGTCGAACTCTGTTTGTTACGTTAAAGACGGTCAGGCTATAGGCATAGGAGCTGGACAGCAGTCACGTGTTCACTGCACTCGCTTAGCCGGCAATAAAGCTGATAACTGGTATCTGAGACAAAATCCTAAAGTTCTGTCACTGCCTTTCAAAGAAAGTATCAGACGTCCGGATCGGGACAATACGATAGACGTTTATATTTCTGATGATGATATGGATGTTTTGGCTGATGGTATCTGGGAACAATTTTTCACTGAGAAGCCGGAACGCCTGAGCCGTGAAGAGAAGAAAGCATGGCTGGCAACTCTGAAGGGGGTAGCTCTTGGTTCGGATGCCTTCTTCCCATTCGGTGACAACATTGAACGTGCTCATCGCAGTGGTGTTGAGTTTATCGCTCAGGCAGGCGGGTCCATTCGTGATGACAATGTCATCGAAACTTGTGATAAATATAATATAGCAATGGCCTTTACAGGGTTACGCTTATTCCATCATTAAAACTAAAAAAGTCCCTGTGTATATTTAAATATACACAGGGACTTTTGCTTTAAAATCTTATTTTTTGAGATCAGTTATAATAGCGTTGCCAAAGCGGATATCTTCAGTTTTGGCTCCAATAATATCAGCACCGGAAAGCAGCGCACCATCGAGGTCTGCTTTTGTCAAATCAGCAGCGCTAAGAATGCTTTGCGTAAGATTGGCGTACTTAAAAGTGGCTTCACTTAAATAAGCGTTTTGCAATTTAGCATTATATAAATTAGCGGAAGTGAAGTTTGTCTTGCGTAAGTCAGCCTGGTAAAACCAGGAATTAGCAAGATTGGCACTGCTAAAATCAGCAGAGTAGCCATTCGCATAATCGAAGGTAGCTTCCCGGATGTCAGCAGAACGAAAAGTGGCAAAGTCAATAATTGCATGACTGAAGCTGGTACGGAAAGCGTTAACACCGGAAAAATCAGCACGCGAAAAAGTCGCTTCTCTCAGATTTGCATGTGACAAATCCGCACCGGTAAGATTAGCCTTTTCGGCATAAACATTTTTCATGTTAGCTTTAACCAGCTTCGCACCTGTCAACGAGGCACTTTCCAAAGTAGCCCCTTCTAAGTCGGTAAAACTTAGGTCGGCTCCAGTGAGGTCGGCATACGTCAGGTTTGCGTTGGCAAGCTGTGCCCCGGTAAGGTTGCCGTGAGGGCAACTTCCGGTTGCCAGAAGCCTGTCAAGATCGGCCTGGTTATAAGCTAAGGCAGGCATTGTATTGAGAAACAAAACTAAGGATAAAACAAATATTTTTTTACCCATGATTAGCTCCTATCTGCCAGCTCAGTCAGAAATTCCTGTGATTTATCAGGCAATTTCTTGATAATCTTCCATGGTTTATGCTTTGCGAGCTCTTCAGCACTGTAAGACGAGCCAACCAAAACAATCAAAGAACGAGCGCCTATGGCATTAGCACATTTGATGTCGTTAGGCGTATCACCTATGATTGTGACTTCTTCAGGTTTAATTGATGGGTTTTTCACATAGAGTTTCTGAAAAGCGGCTTGGGCAAGAATTGTACGATCTTCACTTAATTCACCGAAAGCGCTCAAACCGTAGTCAAAGTATTTTTCAATACCATAGTGCTTAAGCTTCATATGGGCGGCATGGCCGACGTTTCCGGTTAAAAGCGCCGAAGTGTAGCCAGTCTCATTTTGTTCAAGATAGTTTAAAACATTTTTCACATTTGGCAGAAGACTGCCTTTGTGGGATTGCAAAAATTCCGGTAATAATCTGTAGTAGAGAATTAAAAGACCTGCGGCATCCGAGGCATTGCAGCTCCCTTTTATATCAATAATGGCTGTTTTGATAATATGTGAATCTGTACAACCAGCCAGCTCATGTGAAAAAGTAAAATCACTGCAGTTGTAACGAATACGTATCGCTTCTTTGAGGGCATCAACACCGGCACGGGCAGAAAGAAGAAGTGTGCCGTCGATGTCCCAAAACAAATATTTCATTGGTTCCTCCAAAGAACTTTAATCCTATAAGCTTATTATTCTGATTTCGGCTTCATTACTATTTTCAAAAGTCTGTTGCCGGCATTTCTGGCGCGATGCATGGGTTTGATCTGAGATTTACGTCTAGGCTTCATATCGCTCTGGGAACCGAAGTCTCCACGTTGCAGAAAAGTAATTTTAGCTTTATCCGGTGAGAATTGTTTTTTAATAAATCCTACCAAACGGTCCGGATCAGCTTCGTCATTACAAGTAAAAACATCAACCGCGGCAAATCCCAGTTGCGGATAAACGTGCAGATTTATATGGCCGCGTTTGCAAGGAATACTGAAAGAGTATTCACCATTTTCATCAGCGTTGAAGCAAATAGAATAAGCACCAATTTTATAGTCCTCTACTGCTTTTTGCAGAATTGTTTCTACCTTTTTGCAGTCGGATAATATTTCGTCTTTGCAGCTATACATATCTATGGCAATTTGAGCACCTTTTAATTTCACGGAAAAACTCCTTCCAAATTATGTAAATATCAGGATAATAATATCTAATGTTCGCTATATTATAGCGTATTGGCTGTAGAATGTCAAAATGATGCCAGAAGTATGCTATAATAAAGAACATAGGTTCGGTAATGGTGGTGAAAGTATGGATGAGTTGGAAGCAACAATTGAAAATATAGTATTTCAGGCTGAAGATGGTAGGTTTTCTGTCTTTCGTGTTCGCAGTAAAAAGATGGAAAGAATATCAGTTGTTTATAAAGGATTAGCGCCTTTTTTGGGAGAACAAGTCAGGTTGTCAGGCAATTGGGCTGAACATCCGAAGTTTGGCAGACAGTTTCAGGCATTTACCTGGCAAACAATCCAGACATCTTCAGCAGCAGGCATTGAGCGTTTTTTAGGATCGGGTGCTGTACGAGGCGTTGGCAGGGCTATGGCCTCCAGGATAGTCGAAATGTTCGGTGATGATACATTGAAAATTCTTGGCGAACAATCATATCGTTTAACAGAAGTTTCTGGGATTGGTAAAAAGAAAGCCGATACTATTGCTTCTTCTTATGCCGAACTTTCAGATATGAAAGAGCTGATGCTGTTTTTGGAAGAGCATGGTATAAGTTCTCATTATGCAGGGAAGATACAAGCGACATATGGTAATACAGCCTTGAAGAGGATTGAAGATAATCCTTATTGTCTTGCAAGTGATGTATCTGGTATAGGATTTCGTACAGCTGACAGAATGGCGATGTCAATGGGGATTAAACCTGAAAATGAGAGCAGGATAAAAGCAGGTATTGAATTTGCCTTGATGCAGACTGCCTCTGCCGGTCACACTTGTCTTCCAGAAGATAAATTGCTCACGGAAACGGCCAGGCTTTTACAAATTGCTTACGCTGATGTTTATGAGGTTTATAAAAAGCTGATCAGGGATGACTTGTTGAGAAAGGAAGAGTTTGCCGGTACACGCCTGGTCTACCCGGAGTATCTTTATCGTGCAGAGATTGGTGTCGCCAGGCGTCTGTTGTATTTACGTGATAAGGTAAACAGAATATGGCAGGTTGATTACCAGTCCATTATAGAAAACTGGGAACATGAGACCGGCCTGAAATTAGCGGAGGCGCAGATAGAAGCGATAAGTGCCTCTGTGGAGCATGGTATCTTTATTTTGACTGGTGGACCGGGAACGGGTAAAACGACTGTTGTCAAAGGTATTTTAGCTGTTTTGGAAAAGGCTGGCTGCAAAATTTTACTGGCTGCTCCTACCGGACGCGCTGCCAGAAGGCTCGCAGAATCAGCAGGACATCCGGCTTCCACAGTACATAGAATGCTGGAGTATACACCGAACGGGGATGCCTATTTTTTTGGTCGCAATGAAGAAAACCCCTTGGAAGCAGATGCAATTATTGTTGATGAAGCTTCAATGCTTGATATTACACTTGCCCATAATCTTTTGAAAGCGGTGTCAGTAGGCTGCCGCCTGATTCTTGTCGGCGATGTTGATCAGCTGCCTTCAGTGGGCCCGGGAACTGTGCTTAAAGATATCATACGCAGCAAAATGATGCCCGTGGTTCGTTTAAACAGCATTTTTCGCCAGGCGGCACTAAGCCCTATTGTCTTAAATGCGCATAGAATCAACAAAGGATTACAGCCGGAATGTGATAAATGCAATGATTTTTGTTTTACGGAAATCAATGATGAGGAAGAGGCAGCGGAGTATATAGTAGAAAACTACGCGAGAATAACTGCCGATGAGGGTTGGGAAGGCGTGCAGGTTCTTGCACCAATGCATAAAAATCCTTGCGGCGTTATGAATTTGAATAAGCTTCTGCAGGAAAGAATGAATCCCGCGCAACCAGGTAAGAATGAAATAATGACACCTAATGGTTTATTGCGGACAGGTGACAAGGTTATGCAGATTCGCAATAATTACGAGAAGGATGTTTTTAATGGCGATATAGGCAGGATAGACACGATTAACGGAACAACTGTCAGAGTTCTTTTCCCGGAAAGGCCAGAAGGTGAAAGAGTTGATTATGCACAAAGCGAATTGGATGAATTACAGCTGGCCTACGCGATGAGTGTTCACAAGGCTCAGGGAAGTGAATATCCTTCAGTTATAATGCCGCTTGTCCCGAGCCATTTCATGCTGCTGCAGCGCAATCTGTTTTATACCGGTGTAACGCGTGCTAAGAAGAGGGTAATATTGGTTGGCAGTCGTGCGGCGGTAAACACAGCTGTCAGCAAAGACGACATGAGAAAGCGTTATTCTTTGTTGGCGGAGAGAATGCAGGAAGAAAGCAATCTCATTTAATAGTCTAGAGGCGAAGTGAAGTGCCCAGTTTTTGGCAGTTACTTACAGATGTGTTTTTTCCACCTGTCTGTGTTGAATGCAGGCAAAGAATTTCTGAGGGAATTCTATGTCCAGCCTGCAGAAGAAAGCTCGCAGCTTTTAGAATATTGCAGCCGAGAGCTTATTGTTGTCCTGATATTGAAAGCATATGTTTATTTTATAGCTATGATGCGGCCATAAAGAAAGCTCTGCATGACGTAAAATTTCATGGCAAGAAAAGGCTGCTTGCAGCTATGGCTGAGGAAATGGCAATACTTGAAACACCGAAGCGTGTTTGCAATATATGGAATTTGCCCAAAAATATTGTTGTTGTTCCGATACCGACGGATAGGAAGCGTGTGGAGGAACGGGGCTATGATGTACCACAGGGTATTTTTAGAAGCTGGTCCCTGAAACACGGTTTTGTCTGGTATGAAGCACTTACAAGAATTCGTTCAACGCAACCTCAATATGGTTTGGGCCGCAACGAACGCCGTAAGAATGTTCGGGGCTGTTTCAGTACAATCAAAGATATTAGCAAAAGGCCGATTTTACTTGTTGATGACATTTTTACCAGCGGTGCTACTGCCGAAGAGGCAGCGCATGTTCTTCGCAAGCAAGGAGCAGGCCATGTCTGGGTCATGGCTTTTGCTGGCGGTGCAGAAGACAAATAAAAACATTCCGTTTTCCAATGTGAAAACGGAATGTTATTTTTTTGCAGATATTACGGATTTTAAAAAGGCATTGACTACATCAGGGTCAAAGCTCAGACCGGCCCGGTCCTGCAACTCTCGTGTTGCCTCAGCATGGGACTTTTGCCAGTGTTCTGTACAGGGGTTGATTATGCGGTCGTAATGATTGGCTACAGCAATAATGCGTGCTCCCAGAGGAATGTTAACGCCCTTTAAACGTTTGGGATAGCCTGTACCGTCCCAATTTTCATGGTGACACAGGATAATCTTCATAATATGAGAAAACTCTGGTATGTTTTCCAGCATGCTTGCTCCAGCCAGAGAATGATTTTTGTAGGTCGAGAACTCGCGTGTACTCAGATATGGATATTTACTTAAAATGGTGTTGGGCACTGCCAAATGTCCGATGTCGTGCAGAAGCGCCGCTGTTTTTATACAGGCCACTTCATCAAAAGGGAGGCCCATTTTAGCAGATATACTGACGGAGTAATTGCTTACCTGCTGGCTATGCAAATACAATGTCTTATTCTTTTGTTCCAAAATGGATAAGAAAAAATTGCATAGCTCCTTCGTCTTTCCGTCGTTAGGAAATTCAAGGAACTGTGGAATGGTAAGCATGTCGATCCGTCCTTAACTAAATAATGTAACCAAATACAGTATACTACAAAAAGAAGCAAAAGAAACGTATTAGAGGGCAATGTTGCGAAAAAAATTATGTATAACCATAATTGATATTTGTGTCAAACAGCTATATATCTACTTTGAAGCATATTTTTCTTGCTATTTCGACAACTTGAAATTATAATATGCGAAGAGATACAACTCAGGTCTGTGGTTGCAAATCGATGCCAGTTGCAGGCGAAACGATCCACGTAAGCAATCAAAGTATTGTGAGCACGGTGCAGCTTAGAAGTAAGTCCTGCCGCGAAAAGCGAGAGAGGTAGTAGTGGGGAGCGAGAACGCTTAGGAGCGAAACTTCCTGCAGGCGAGTGTGGGGGCGAAAACCAGGTCAGCTGAGTTGTTTTCTTAATATACCGTATTTAAAAGCCAATACCTTTAAATGATATTTATGTATACATTTAAAAGGTATTGTTTTTTTTCTTAAATGCCTTATAATAATAGAAGTTTTAGGAATAAATATTAATTAAGGGGGTATTTTTTGTGAAAAAGAAATTCCAGATTGTGTGTTTGTGCATGTTTGTCTTTGCCTTATTAGTTGCAGGCTGCGGCGGAAGCAAGGCAAAAAAGGAACTAATTGTTGGAACGGAGCCGGCTTTTGCACCTTTTGAGTTCCAAAAAGAGAATTCCAAAGATTTTGTAGGCTTTGATATTGACCTTATTCAGGCTATTGCAAAACAAATGGGCTATGAAAAATGCACTATTCAAGGCATGGGTTTTGATGCTTTAATTCCGGCTCTTGATGCTAAGAACATCGACGTTGCTATAGCTGGCATGACCATAACTGATGAGCGTGCAAAAAAAGTTAATTTCTCTAAACCATACTATAAATCAGGTTTGGCGATAGTAGTTAACAAAGACAACAATGCAATTAATGATATTGCCGATTTGAAAGGCAAGAAAATTGCCGTACAAATTGGAACTACAGGCGCTATGGAAGCTGAAAAAATTGCAGGCGCAAAGATTACTTCCTTTAATACTAACGGTGAGGCCTGTCTCGAATTAAAAAATAAAGCTGTTGATGCTGTTATCGGCGATTTGCCAGTTGAGGCTTATTTCTTACAACAAGGTGGCAAGGATTTTGCTAAGATTGTTGGTAAAACACTCACTTCCGAGGATTATGGCATTGCTGTAGCTAAGAGTAATACTGCATTAGCTAAGGATGTCGATAAGGCTCTTGACACTTTGAAACAAAATGGCGAATACGATAAATTATACAAAAAATGGTTTGGCGAATTGCCAAAAAAATAAGACATTCCTGTTGAGAAAACGCAAAGAGTGCTAAAATTGTTGCACTTCCCTGTCTTTTGGTTGTATAATTAGCGAAGATAAAAACGCTAGGGGGCAGGTAAATGAAAAAAAGTTTTTTTGCAGCAATTACTCTTATTTTTGCTCTGGGTTTGTTGATGGCAGGCTGCGGCGGCGAGAAAAAGGCTGAGCAGAAGGTTTTGCGTGTTGGCACGGAGCCTACTTTTGCTCCTTTTGAATTCCAAAAAGAAGGCAGTAAAGACTATACAGGTTTCGATATGGATCTTGCGCGTGCGATTGGCAAACAACTTGGCATGAAAGTTGAAATCGTAAGCATGGGTTTTGATGGTTTGATTCCTGCTCTTAACGCTGGCAATATTGATGCTGTTGCAGCTGGTATGACCGTTACACCTGAACGTGCAAATAGTGTTAAATTCAGTGAGCCTTACTACAAATCAGGCTTATCTGTCATGGTGCGCAAGGATGAAAATGCTATTACCGGTATCGAAAGTCTGAAAGGCAAAAAAATAGCTGTACAAATCGGTACTACCGGTGCTATGGAAGCTCACAAGATTGCTGATGCGAAAGTAGTAGAATTTAATACAAATACAGAAGCTGCTTTGGAATTGAAAAATGGCGGTGTTGACGCAGTAGTTAACGATCTGCCTGTAGTTGCATACTTCCTGCAACAAGGTGGCGGCAAAGATTTTGCTAAGATGGTTGGCAAGGTTGTAACCGCTGAGGAATATGCGATAGCTGTGAAAAAGGGCAATGATAAGCTGGCTGGCGACATTAATAAAGCCCTGGCCGAATTGAAAAAGAACGGCGAATACGACAAAATTTATAAAACTTGGTTTGGCGAACAAGTAAAATAATCAAGTTATTTTCAAAACCGGAGTACATCGCAGCGTTTTGCCAGGATGTGCTCCGATTTTCTTTGCTGAGCTATTTTTTTCTAATGATATTTTTTGAAAGTTGGTGTTTGCGTGGATTTGAATTTTGAAATCATACAAAATGCACTTCCTCTTCTTTTGCAAGGAGCCGGGATTACCATACAGATTACGGCCTTGAGTGTTGGACTTGGTCTGCTTATAGGCATGATTGTTGGTGTTGCCAGGCTGTCTTCAATTAAAACTGTTAAGTATCTGGCTAACATATATGTGGACTTCATTCGTGGCACGCCTCTGTTGGTACAGATTTTTCTTGTTTATTTCGCGTTGCCGATTTTGACGGGCTCACGCATTGATCCTTTTATTGCTGCCATTGCTGCGTGTTCAATTAACAGCGGTGCCTATATTGCGGAGATTTTCCGCGGTGGCATCCAATCAATTGATATTGGACAGACTGAAGCAGGCCGTTCCCTTGGATTAAGCTGGTACCAAACGATGCGGTACGTAATTATGCCACAGGCCTTCAAAAGAATTATTCCACCTTTGGGCAATGAATTTATTGCCATGCTTAAGGACTCTTCGCTGGTCTCCGTTATCGGGTTTGAGGAATTAACCAGAAGAGGACAATTGATTATTGCGCGTACTTATGCGTCTTTTGAAATTTGGCTTGCAGTGGCCTTCATTTATCTGATAATGACATTTACAATTTCACGCTTCGTGGCATATTTGGAGCGGAGGTACCAGACGAAATGATAAAGATTAGTAATTTGCACAAAAATTTTGGCACTTTGGAAGTTTTGCGGGGAATTGACCTGGAAATTGCGGAAAAAGAGGTAGTTGTAATAATTGGACCTTCCGGTTCAGGCAAGAGCACGCTTTTACGCTGCATAAATTATCTGGAGGAACCAACTTCCGGTACTATTACTGTTGATGGCATTGAACTGAGCGGTGAGGCCAATATTAATGCAATCCGTCGAGAAGTCGGTATGGTTTTCCAACGCTTCAATTTGTTTCCGCATATGACTGTAATGGAAAATCTCTTGCTGGCGCCAATGAAAGTACGTAAACTGACGAGAGCCGAAGCAGAAAAAAATGCTCTTACCCTTTTGACAAAGGTAGGCTTGGAAAGCAAAGCAAATGCTTATCCGGAACAACTTTCCGGCGGGCAGCAGCAAAGGGTGGCTATTGCCCGCGCTTTAGCAATGAAACCCAAGGCATTGTTGTTTGATGAGCCTACTTCCGCGCTGGACCCAGAAATGATCAAAGAAGTTCTGGATGTTATGAAAGACCTTGCGCAGGAAGGTATGACCATGGTTGTTGTAACTCATGAGATGGGTTTCGCACGTGAAGTTGGCGACAGAGTAATTTTTGTTGATGGCGGCAAAATAGTAGAACAAGGGCCTCCGGAGGCTATTTTTACCTGTGCTAAAGAAGAGCGGACCAAGAGCTTTTTATCAAAAATTCTCTAAATGGTACATTGTTTCAATTGTTTCATATTTAAACCTCTCAAGGCCTGAATTTGCATCAAATCAGCGTTTTCCTTTATTGCTAGAAGGAATAAGTCAACTGATGCCGAATCTATAAAGCAAGAAATAAACAAAGTGATTTTGGCTTTGTTTTTTATAGAAGGAGGTTTTGACTATGACAGTAAATGTACGTGGTAAAAACATTGATGTAACACCGGCACTAAAAGATTATATTGAGAAAAAGGTTTTAAAAGTTACAAGACAATTTAAAAATATTGGTGATATTTCTGTACTGATGAGAGTAGAGAAAGGCGATAGCATTAAAGGCGAACGCATTGGTGATTGCGTAGTAGAGATTTCTTTCCCAGCAGGCGGCGTGAATTTCAGAGCCCAGGAAATAACCAAGGATATGTACTCTTCTGTTGATCTGGTAATTGAAAAAATTGAACGCCAGATTCACAAATTCAAAACAAAATTGATGAGAGGCAGATATAATAACTTCCGTGAGGAAGCGCCTGCGATATCAGCTGCTCCGGTTGAAGAACCTGAATTTAAGGTTGTCAGAAATAAACGTTTCATTATGCGCCCGATGGGTGTTGAAGAAGCAATTATGCAGATGAATCTTTTGAACCATGATTTCTTCGTATTTTTTGATGAAGAGCTTGAGGCTGTAAATGTTGTATATCGTCGCAAAGATGGTGATTATGGTTTACTGTCTCCTGAATTGAAATAAGTTCATGAAAATGTTACAAAAACCCGGGATGTACATCCCGGGTTTTTTGACTTTTACTGCCTGTTCTGTTAAAATTTACTATTGAGCGTAGGCCGATTTAGTGCGAAAAATGAGGAGTGATTGTGTTGCTCGAAAGTTTAATGAAAAAAATTTTCGGTGATCCCAATGAAAAGGAATTAAAGAAAGTTCAAGTATATGTTGATGCAGTAAATGCTTTAGAAAAAGATATAGAAAATATGAGCGATGCCAGTCTTACAGCAAAAACAGAGGAATTTCGGGACAGGCTTGCTAAAGGTGCAACTTTGGATGACATATTGCCGGAGGCTTTCGCAGTTGTGCGTGAAGCTTCTAAACGTGTTCTTGGTCTGCGCCATTTTGATGTGCAGTTAGCTGGTGGCTGCGTACTGCACCGTGGCAAAATTGCAGAGATGCGTACCGGTGAAGGTAAGACACTGGTCGCAACGCTGCCTGCCTATTTGAATGCTCTGACAGGTAAGGGTGTTCATGTTGTTACCGTCAACGAATATCTGGCTCGCCGTGACAGCCAGGAAATGGGAAGAGTTTTCAATTTCTTAGGCCTTTCTGTAGGCTTAATCATTCATGGACTCGATTTTCCTGAAAGAAAAGCTGCTTATGCTGCAGATATAACTTATGGAACTAATAATGAATTTGGTTTTGATTATTTGCGTGACAACATGGTCGTTGCGCTTGACCAGATGGTACAAAGGCCACTTAACTATGCAATTGTCGATGAGGTTGACAGTATTCTTGTTGATGAGGCTCGTACACCATTGATTATTTCCGGACCGGGCGAAAAATCTACAGATCTTTACAAAGTTTTGGCACGTGTTGTTGCTCAATTAGTTGAGGGAGAAGACTATACTGTTGACGAAAAACTGAAGACAGCAGCTCCGACGGAAGTTGGTATTGCCAAAGCAGAAAAGATGCTTGGTGTTTCCAACATGTACGCCGGTGAAGCAAGCATCGATTTCTCGCACCAGCTAATGCAGGCTTTAAAAGCAAAGGCAATCATGCATCGTGACAGAGATTATGTTGTTAAAGATGGCGAAGTTATTATTGTTGATGAATTTACCGGTCGTCTGATGTTCGGACGTCGTTTTTCGGAAGGCCTGCATCAGGCAATTGAGGCTAAGGAAGGCGTTAAAGTTGAGCGTGAAAGCCAGACACTTGCTACCATAACCTTCCAGAACTACTTCCGTATGTATGATAAGCTTTCCGGCATGACCGGTACGGCTAAAACGGAGGAACAGGAGTTCCAGAAGATTTATGGCCTGGATGTAATAGTTATTCCTACCAACAAGCCAAATCAACGTATTGACTACCCGGATGTTATTTATAAAACCAAGAAAGCCAAATATAAAGCGGCAGCTAAAGAAATAGAAGAATGCCATAAGACAGGCAGGCCTGTCTTGGTTGGTACAACTTCCATAGCGCAGTCGGAAGAGCTTTCTGATATTTTGAAAAAACGCGGAATTCCTCACAATGTCTTGAATGCTAAATTCCATGAGAAGGAAGCCGAAATCATCGCTGATGCCGGACAATTTGGCGCAGTAACGATTGCTACCAATATGGCAGGCCGTGGTACCGACATTGTACTAGGCGAAGCTGTTCCTGCTTTAGGCGGCCTTCACATTATCGGTACCGAACGTCATGAAAGCAGACGTATTGATAATCAGCTGCGTGGACGTTGCGCACGTCAAGGCGATCCTGGTTCCACACGTTTTTATCTTTCTCTGGAAGATGACCTTATGCGTTTATTTGGTTCAGATAATATTTCCAGCATAATGGATAAACTGGGCATGGAAGAGGACGAACCGATTGAACATAGTCTGGTAACGAAATCCATCGAATCAGCGCAGAAGAAAGTGGAATCGCGCAACTTTGATATGCGTAAGCATGTTCTGGAATATGACGATGTTATGAATCAGCAGCGTGAAGTTATCTACGCTCAGCGCAAAAAGATTCTTGTGGAAAATAATTTGCGCGAAAACATCATGGATATGGTTACACGCGTTGTTGAAAGAACGATGGCAATGTATGCTCCACCGGATGTTTATTCTGAGGATTGGGATTTCCCAGCGATGATTGCATATGCGGAAGAATTCTATGCACCGCCTAATACCTTAACTGTTGAGCATTTACAGACGCTGAGCCGTGAAGAATTAAATGAGTATTTGCAAAACCTAGCTGTAGATTATTATGAACAAAGAGAAGAGTCAATTACTCCAGGGATTATGAGGGAACTTGAAAACCTTGTAATGCTTAAAGTTGTTGACAGTCACTGGATGCAGCATCTGGATGCCATGGATATGCTGCGCGAAGGTGTAGGGCTGCGTGCTTATGGCCAAAGAGACCCATTGGTTGAATATAAGCTTGAAGCGTATGATATGTTCCAGGCAATGATTGATGCAATTCAGGATGATGTCGTGCGCTATATATACAGGGTAAACGTGGTTACTCAACCGAAGGTTGAAGATCGTTTGCAGAATGCTACAGTCAATAATCCCAGCGGCGACAGCGAGGCAGACGTTAAAAAGCCCGTCGTCAAAGGCGAGACTATCGGGCGCAATGACCCATGTCCCTGCGGCAGCGGCAAAAAATACAAAAATTGTTGCGGAAGTGACAAATAGCGAACTGAGCGAAGTCGGAACTTACTAAGGTTTCGGCTTCGCTTGGGTTATTTATTGGAAATAAACAGCGGAAGGAAGTGAGACGTTTGCTTATAGAAGAATACAGACCGGAAATAAATAATTTAAAGCAGAAGTTAGACGAAATGAGGGGATCTCTTTGACGTCGCTCGCAAAGAGGACCGTATTGCTGAATTAGAGCACAAAATGGGGGAACCAAGTTTTTGGGATAACCCGGAAGAAGCACAAAAAGTAGCACAAGTTGTTACACAACTCAAAGACGAAGTAGGTATTTTCAGGTCTTTGGAAACAAGAACCGAAGATCTTGAAGTTATGTGGGAACTCGCAATGGAAGAAGAAGATGCGGATATTGTCGGCGAAATCGAGCAATCATTAGCATCGGTACGTGCTGATATCGAACACCTTGAATTAGGCATGCTTCTGTCGGGTGAATATGATGCAAACAATGCCATACTGACCTTACACGCAGGTGCAGGCGGCACAGAAGCTCAGGATTGGACATCCATGCTGCTCAGAATGTTCGGACGCTTTGCAGAGCGTTCAGGCTTCAGCGTTGATGTTCTTGATTACCAGCCGGGCGATGAGGCTGGCGTTAAAAGTGTTACACTTGGTATTAATGGGCATAATGCCTACGGTTATATGAAATCGGAAAAAGGTGTGCACCGCTTGGTCCGCATTTCTCCGTTCGACTCCAATGCGCGCAGGCATACTTCGTTTGCCGCAGTTGATGTTATGCCGGAAATTGATGATACAGTGGAAATTAATATCAATCCTGCAGATTTAAAAGTTGACACCTATCGTGCCAGTGGTGCGGGCGGACAACATATTAATAAGACAGATTCTGCCGTACGTATGACACATATTCCTACAGGCATTATTGTACAGTGCCAGAATCAACGTTCGCAGATACAAAACAGAGAGCGTTGCATGCAGTTGTTGCGGGCGAAATTATTTGAGTATGAAAAACAAAAACAAGCTGAACTAAAATCAGATATTGCCGGTGAATACCAGGCGATAGAATGGGGCAGTCAGATAAGATCGTATGTTTTTCACCCATATAATATGGTTAAAGATCATCGTACAGGTGCTGAAACAGGCAATGTGCAGGCTGTTATGGATGGCGATTTGGAACTTTTTGTCGAAGCATACTTGCGAAGTTTGCAGAAGATAAAATAATCATGCAGAAGAATTGGAATAGGTGGAGATTTTGTTGAGGAAAACCTGTTATAATCCGGTGTTAATTATTATAATGGCGATAGCGCTGATTTTCTCAGTTCTATTGAATTTCGAGCGTCATTCTGTTGAGCAGGCTAACCGAACTGTGGAAATGGCTATGGAATACGAAAGTATAGCCAGAATGGCACATGGCGAGGGTGTGCCTGAAGAAAAAGTGCTGAAGATGTTCAAGGACCGCGGTGTGACGAGTCTCGTCCTTTTTGACACAACCCTGCAGAAACTTGGCGACAAAGGTAAGATAACGGTTGTCACAGGTTCTGCGCTTCTGCATGCCTATCACACAAATCAGATACAGGGCGGTATATGGCAGGATTTGATTGTTAAAGGAAAGATTTTGACGAATGCTGCCTATATTACTGAAGGTTCATCTCCTCTTACCATGCAGGATGTGGAAGAGGACCTTAATCTACGCTTTGGTAAAGAACTTGTTCATGTTATTTCAGAATCACCGAAGGTTATAGAGGTGAAAGGAGATACCAAACTTGTTGAAGGCGAAGCGTATGGTGAACAAAAAGGCATTCTGCAAATGGATCTTGGCTTGTCGTCAGAAGAACTCCTACTCGCCAAAAATCTCGGTTTTATGGTTATTGCCAGACCAGTAAATTACGGGCATGGCTACAATATGGCTTCCGCCCCTGAGCGTGAGCAAATTGATGGTTTTTTCAACCGTCTTGATAAATCAGGTGCTAAGATATCCGCTTTTGCCGGCAGCGGTAAGACGATACTTGGTTACAAGCAAAATCTTGACTATGTAGCAGAAAATCTTCTCAAACGTGATATTACGATGGCTATGGTAGAAAATATCGTTCAGCTTCAGTTTGTACCATTGGAGGGGCTTGTACCTATGGCCGAACTGATGGATTACAAAGGTGCGCGCACTTACGTTATTGATAAAGCCGAACAAAAGAAGCTGAAAGTAAATGAAGCAATGCAGCGCTGGGCTTTGACCGATGAGGAGCGTAACATAAGAATAAATTATGTTAAGACCTTCTTGGAACCACAGGATGGTAAAACCTTGCTGCAGACTAATCTGGACTATGTAGAAGATATCACGAAAAGTGTAGAAGCACGGAATTTCAACATTGGCAAGGCAGGCATCTTCTCTGAATACATGCCAAATCGCCTGCTGTTTATCCCAATTATCTTTGGAATTCTTTCGGCCGGAATGCTTTATCTCACGCAGCTCATCGAAATCAAGAAGAAACATCAATATCTTTTAATATTGGTTGTCGGCTTGCTTTTTAGCGGGGTAATCTTGTTTGCTAAGGGACTACTGGCAAGGCAAGTGCTTGCATTATGTGCTGCTACCGTTATCCCGGTGCTCTCTCTGAACTTTATTCTTAACATCTGGGATAATTACCATGGCGGCGGCAAGGCTTTGAGGGCTGTTCTTTTTGCGGCTACCTGGCAGTTGGCTCTGGCTATAGCAATTTCATTGGTTGGCGCTTCATTTGTTGGGGCAATTCTTGGCGATGTTCGTTTTCTTATGGAGATTGATATTTATAAAGGAGTTAAGCTAACCTTTATTTTACCTATATTACTGATGTTTTTCCTTTGTGTCAGAAGGTATTCTTTATTTGAGGGCGATGATGACAGGAAAAATGTAATTGCCAGAATTGAAAATGTGCTTTCCCGTCCTATAACTTTGAAGGTAGTTTTTGCCATGATTGTTTTTGCTTTCATCGCGTGGGTATTTATCGGTCGTTCCGGTCATACAGCGGGAGTGCCGGTGCCAGATATTGAAGTGAAATTAAGACTTTTCCTTGAAGAAATGATGAAAGCGCGTCCGCGTGAAAAAGAATTTATGGTTGGCCATCCGGCATTTTATCTGGCTGCTTTTGCAGTCTATAATAAATTTCCACGCATTCTCAGTGTTGCGTTTATCTTAGCTGCCACTATCGGACAGGGCTCATTGGTGCAAACTTTTGCACATATGAGAACTCCCATAATTATGTCATATATCAGGGCAATTGATGGCTATATGCTAGGCGCAGCAATAGGTATTTGTGTCCTTATAGCTTTTGCCATATTCTATCCTTATTTGCAGGCTTTACAAAGGAGATACTTGAAGCATGAGTAAAATTTTGATTTCCGGTTATTATGGTTTTTCGAACGCCGGTGATGAAGCAATGTTGACAGCCATAATAGGGGCTTTACGTGCTGAACGGCAAGATGTCGAAATTACCGTCATGTCCGGCAAACCGGAAATCACAGCGGAAAAACATGGAGTAAATTCGATTCACAGGTTTAATCCACTAAAAATATTTAAAGCAATGTTGAGTACGGACTTACTTTTGTCAGGAGGCGGCAGTCTCCTGCAGGATGTCACGAGCAAACGAAGCATTATCTACTACTTAAGTATTCTGCTGTTGGCAAAACTGCTGGGTAAAAAGGTTATGCTATATGCCCAGGGAATTGGCCCGATAAATTCTTCTGTAGCACGGATTTTAACAAAAAATGTTTGTAGAAAAGCAGACCTTATTACAGTAAGGGATGATGGCTCCTATGACGAATTGCTGAAAATGGGGTTGCCATCTGACAGGATACTGGTTACTGCCGATGCTGTATTTTCATTGCTTGCTGATCGAAGAGATATCGGCAGACAAATTCTTCTGGAAAATGGTCTGGAGGGCGACAAGCCGATTATTGGTATCGCTGTCAGGCATTGGACAGGAGAGCAAAGATTTATGCAAGTGTTTGCCGATGCCGCTTTTAAGCTCCGCAAACAATACAATGCTTACATTGTTTTTGTGCCTTTGCAGTTCCCTGCTGATACGAACATTGCTCAAGAAATTGCACTGCTTATGCCAGACAGAACAGATACCATTATTCTTAAAGAAGGATATACGACGGAAGAATATGTTTCTCTTATCAGTAATCTTGACTTCCTGATAGGCATGAGACTTCATGCTCTTGTTTTTTCAGCGCTGGCTGGCGTACCTTTCCTGGCTGTATCCTACGATCCAAAGGTTGACCGTTTTGTCAAAGGAATGGAAGGAAATGTTGCAGGCAGCATAGATAAGATAACCAGCGAAGATATCCTGCGTGAAAGTGCAAGAATGTGGCGGCAGGTGCCGCAAAAACAGAATGCCAAGATACAAGCACTGCGCGAGGAAGCACAAAAAAATGCTGCTCGTGCAATTGCCTTGCTACCAAAATGATAAAATGAAGGAGGCCTTGCCTTGCTATTAATGAGTGGTGTCAGTAAAACCTATCGTAATGGTTCAGTGGCTCTAAAAAATATTGATTTGCATATAAAGCCCGGCGAATTTGTTTTTATAGTTGGGCCTAGCGGCGCTGGAAAGTCTACCTTTATTAAAATGTTGTTTAAAGAAGTTCTTCCTACCACTGGTAAAATATATGTTGACGGTGTCGATGTGCTGGCTTTGACTGATAAGGAAGTACCTTTTCTGCGAAGACAGCTGGGCATTATTTTTCAGGATTATCGTCTTTTGCCTGACCGTACTGTTTATGACAACGTTGCTTTCGCCATGCAGGTTATTGAAGCTCCAGCGGTGAAGACCAGGCGGCGCGTAATGACAGTTTTAGAACTTGTTGGTCTGAAAAACCGGGCCAATGCATATCCTGCAGAGCTATCCGGTGGCGAGCAGCAGAGAATAGCTATTGCCCGGGCAATTGTTAATGACCCTATTATGGTAATTGCAGACGAACCTACCGGCAATTTGGACCCGGAAACGAGTAAAGATATCATGCGCATCTTCACTGGCATCAATGAAAGTGGTACAACAATAGTAATGGCAACTCATGACAAAGAAATTGTTGATGCAATGGGTAAACGTGTAATTGCAATAGAAAATGGTGTAATTGTCAGAGATGATGCCAAGGGAGTTTACGGATATGAGTCTGAGCACTAAAGAGTATTTTGTCAGGGAAACTTTCAAGTCCATAAAACGCAATCAACTGATGAGTCTTGCTTCAGTTTCAACAGTAGCGCTTTCGCTGCTTGTTCTTGGTATTTTTATGGTTATGGTTTTTAATACCAATCATGTTGCCAAGTTTTTAGAAACGCAGGTTCAGATTTCTGTATATATGTCAGATTCAGCTAGTGCAGAAACGCTGAAGGCCACTGAAAAGACATTGAAGGAGTTGCCGGGCGTTACCAGCGTAAAAAATATAACTAAGGATGAAGCTTTAGAAAGATTTAAGGACAGATTGGGAAGCCAAAGTAATCTACTTGATTTTATGGGTGATGAAAATCCTTTCCCTTATTCTTTTGAAGTACATGTAGATAAGCCGGAGCGCATCAGCGAACTGGCACCTAAAATTGACGATCTTGCTGGAGTTGAAACTGCTAAATTTGGGCAGGAAGTTGTTGAAAATATCTTCAAACTGACAAAGATCATGAGACTTGGCGGTATATTGCTTGTCCTGCTCTTAGCTATGGCTACGCTCTTTATTATTGTTAACACGATACGCATCACCGTTTTTGCCCGCCGCAGGGAAGTAACGATAATGAAATACGTTGGTGCTACTGACTGGTTCATTCGTTGGCCGTTTTTGCTGGAAGGCATGTTTCTGGGTTTTACGGGTGCTTTGGTTGCTACGATTATCATTAATCAGGTATACGGCGCTATCTTAAACAGCGTACACGCAACCCTTGCTTTTTTCCCACTGCTTCCTACCTGGCCGTTACTGTTGTATATAGATATTACGCTGATAGTTATTGGCACGGCTATCGGGGCTGCAGGCAGCAGTATATCTCTGCGTAAATTCTTAAAGGTTTAATGGCGGAGGCGTCTATGTTGAAGAGAGAGATAATAGCTGTGTTTATAGCCGCAACATTTTTTCTGAATTTGGTTGCGCCTGTTGGTGCAGCATCAATAGAAGATAAACAAGCTGAATTGGAAAGTATTCAACAACAGCTTTATAACAAAGATGTGGAACGTGAAAATGCCAAGCAGGTTGTCGCTTCAGCAACAGACAAACTTCTTGAAGCGCAATCCCAGCTCAGCGAAGCACAGCACGATCTTGCTACGGTTGAAGAAGAACGTGAAGATCTGGAAGACAAGATCTCAAACAATACTGTGGCTTTGGATAGAAAAAAAGAACAGGTTGATAAACGTGTTGCCGTTTATCGAGGACGTTTGAAAGATATTTATATTAACGGACAGATTAATTATCTCGATGTGCTTTTAGGCGCAAAGGATTTTTCGGATTTTTCCTCCCGTATGTATTTGTTGAAAAAGATTATAGCCAATGATGTTAATTTGCTTGCAGACCTGAAGAAGAAAAAAGCAGAGCTGGAAGCAGCACAGGAAGTCTTGGCAAGCAATATGGCCAGAGTCAAGGCTGTGCATAGTGAAGTATCCTCTAAGCAGCAGCTGGTTGCTCAAAAAACAATGGAACGTGAAGTCGCCTATAATGACGCAGTAGCTGAACAGAGCAGACTGGATGAGGAATACAATGAATTGATGGCTACATCCCAGCGCATATCTGATATGATTCGCAATATGGAAAGCGGGGGTACAATCTCATCGGCGAGCAGGGGATCTGGTAGTTTTGTCTGGCCTATTTATGGCGAAATTACTTCTCCTTTTGGCTGGCGTACGCACCCGATTTTCGGCACGCAGAAATTTCATTCAGGCCTTGATATTGCAGCAGATTATGGTGATCCGGTGGTAGCTGCTAATTCTGGTACTGTAATCTACGCTGACTGGATGGGTGGCTATGGAAACGCTGTTATGATTGACCATGGCGGTGGCTTGGTTACTTTGTATGGACACAACAATAGTCTTGCTGTCTATAATGGCCAACAGGTAGCAAAAGGCCAGACGATTGCTTATGCAGGCAGTACTGGTTATTCTACAGGACCGCATTGTCATTTTGAAGTGCGTATTCATGGTGAAGTAACGGATCCAATGGATTACTTACCATAAAAATGGGGGAGCCTGAGCATGTTAAAGAAAAGATTTAGTATCGTTACACTTGTGATAGCTTGCATTTGCTCCTGCACCCTGGTTATTGCTGCGTTGCTTTATGGACTGCAGTCTGTAACGGGCAGCTTACCGGGAACCTTTAAATTTCTGAGAGCGCTTTCTATAGTTCGCAGCAGTTTTATTGAATCTGTTGATTACAACAAGCTGTATGAAGGGGCTATTAAGGGTATGGTTAATGCTCTGTGTGATCCCTATTCTGTTTATCTTGATGAGGAAAGTTTCAAATCATTGATTACCAGCACCGAGGGACATTTCGGCGGTATTGGCATAGTTATTGGTATGAAGGACAACAATTTTGTTGTGATTGCGCCGCTTAAAGGAACGCCAGGCGATAGAGCAGGTATAAAAAGCGGCGATAAGATAACTGCCATTGACGGCAAAAAGACTGCTGGACAGACATTGGAAGATGTTGTTGCGCAGATTCGCGGTAAAGAAGGAACCAGTGTTGAAATAGAGCTAAAAACTAAAGCTGGAGAAGTAAAGACAGTTCGAGTAATAAGGTCTGATATCAAACTGGAAACAGTTGCCGGGGAAATGAAAAATAATAAAATAGGTTATATTCGGATAGGCATGTTTAATGAAAATACCGGTTCAGATTTTATTAAGAAGTTTCACGAGCTTGAAGGCCAAGGTATGGAAGCCTTAGTACTAGATCTTCGTGACAATCCTGGCGGTCTCCTCAGTGAAAGCGTCAAAGTAGCGGAACTGATGGTGCCTAAAGGACCGATCGTTTCCGTGACCGAGAGAAGCGGAAAAAGTGTTACTGAATATTCCAGCCTGGAAAAGACCAAATATCCTGTGGCAGTAATTGTTAACCAGGGATCAGCAAGCGCTGCGGAAATTGTAGCGGGTGCATTGCAGGATACGAAAGCGGGAAAACTTTTTGGGACTAAAACTTTCGGCAAGGGGTCAGTGCAGTCTGTCAGCAATCTTGATGAAAGCACGGGCATGAAATTAACAATAGCTCGCTATTATACACCTAGTGGTCGTTCTATCAATGGCACCGGTATAGAACCGGACGTTGTGATTGAGGCGACGGGTGAGAACGGCGAAAATCAGCTAACTGAGGCAATTAGTTATTTGGAAAAAGAACTAGCAAATAAATAATTAAAAGGGGCGTCCGCATTTCATAGCGGATGCCCCTTTAATATCACTACAATTCTATGAAATAGCAAGAAAAAATGCTATAATTAATCTCAATTGAGAAACTTTATTATTACGGAGTACAAAATGGAATTTGACATTAAAGCACCCTTTGAACCGGCAGGGGACCAACCGGTTGCTATTGAAAAACTTGTCAGTGGCATCGAAAAAGGAGCAAGAACACAGGTCCTTATTGGAGCAACAGGCACTGGTAAAACTTACACAATAGCACAAGTCATAAATAAAGTGCAAAAACCGACATTGGTTATTGCTCACAACAAAACATTAGCCGCTCAACTGGCAAGCGAGCTGAAATCTTTTTTCCCAGAGAATGCGGTAGAATATTTTGTTTCCTACTATGATTATTACCAGCCGGAGGCTTATATACCACAGACAGATACGTATATTGAGAAGGATGCTTCTATCAATGACGAAATAGATAAGCTGCGCCATTCTGCTACCAGCGCTCTTTTTGAAAGACGTGACGTGATTATTGTTGCCAGCGTTTCTTGCATTTATGGCTTAGGTGCGCCGCAAGACTATTATGATATGGTGCTTTCTTTGCGTGTTGGCCAGCAAATAGACCGTCAGGTTGTTTTAAAGAAACTTGTCGAGATACAATACAACCGCAATGATATTTCATTCCAACGCGGCACTTTCCGCGTAAGAGGCGATGTCATCGAGGTCATACCGGCAGGGTACAATGAAAAAGCAATTCGTATCTAAATGTTCGATGATGAAGTTGAAAACTTGCTGGAAGTGGACTTAATTACAGGTGAGGTTTTAGCAAGGCGGACGCACGTTGCCATCTTCCCTGCTTCTCATTATGTTACTTCCAGAGAGAATCTTGTCAGGGCAATGGAAGACATTAAGCAGGAACTGGCAGAAAGGCTAGCGGAATTAAAAGCACAGAACAAGCTCCTGGAAGCGCAGCGTTTGGAACAGCGAACGAATTATGACCTGGAAATGATGAATGAAATGGGTTATTGTTCAGGCATAGAAAATTACTCGCGCCATTTAGCCAATCGCAAGGCAGGAGAACCACCTTTTACACTGGTCAGTTATTTCCCGGAAGATTTCCTTTTAGTAATCGATGAGTCACACGTTACTTTACCGCAGATCAGGGCGATGTATGCAGGTGACCGTTCTCGTAAGTCCATGCTTGTCGAGCATGGTTTCCGCCTTCCATCTGCTTTTGACAACAGACCTTTGACCTTTGATGAGTTTCAGGAGCAACGGAAGCAGGCAATTTATGTTTCGGCTACGCCGGCAAAATATGAGCTTGAAGAAGCCGATAATATTGTAGAACAAATTATCAGACCTACAGGTTTGCTTGATCCGATGGTGGAAATTAGGCCAATTAAAGGGCAGATTGACGATTTGCTGGGAGAAATCCACAAAGTTACTGCTGCCGGCGAAAGGATATTAGTTACTACGCTGACTAAGCGGATGTCCGAAGATCTGACCGAATACCTGAAGAAGGCAGGTGTCAGAGTCCGTTACCTGCATTCAGAAATAGCTACAATCGAACGCGCTGAGATAATTCACGCTTTACGTGCCGGTGAATTTGATGTTTTGGTCGGTATTAACCTTCTGCGTGAGGGACTTGATTTACCGGAAGTTTCTTTAATCGCAATTCTGGACGCGGATAAAGAAGGTTTTTTGCGTTCAGATACGGCAATGATTCAGACAATTGGCCGGGCTGCTAGGAATGTTAATGGCCGCGTTATCATGTACGCTGACCGAATGACAGACTCCATGCAAAGAGCTATTGATGAGACCAACAGACGTCGTGCCAAACAGGAAGCTCACAACTTAAAATATGGTATTGTACCACAGACTATCAAAAAACAAGTACGTGAATTGATCAAGCTGACGAAAGTCAGTGAAGAAAATACCAGTATTAATTATTCTGTCAAGGAGATCAGAAAACAGTCAGAGAAGGAACTTAGTAAAATGGCCAAAGAGTTGGAAAAAAATATGGCTGCAGCGGCTAAAGAATTGGATTTTGAAAGAGCCGCAGAATACAGGGACCGACTGATAATTGTAAAAGGAGAGCTTGGACAGAAGTTATTGCCTAAAAGCAACAGGAGAAAATAGATGAAAGAGAAAATAATTGTCAAAGGTGCACGCCAACATAACCTTAAAAATATAACAGTAGAAATACCGCGTGACGAGTTAGTTGTCATAACAGGACTTTCAGGGTCAGGTAAATCTTCACTGGCTTTTGATACGATTTATGCTGAAGGGCAACGTCGCTACGTAGAATCACTGTCTGCTTATGCAAGACAGTTTCTGGGACAGATGGATAAGCCGGATGTTGATTATATAGAGGGGTTATCTCCAGCAATTTCTATTGACCAGAAAACGACCAGCCATAATCCGCGTTCTACTGTCGGTACGGTTACCGAAATTTATGATTACCTGCGCTTGCTTTTTGCACGTGCAGGCGTACCTCATTGTCCAAAATGCGGGAAAGTGATTGAAAGGCAAACTGTCCAACAAATCGTTGATAAAGTATTGGCATTAGATGAGGGAACCAAATTCATGGTTCTTGCCCCCTTAGTCAGAGGACGCAAGGGCGAGCACCAGAAAATGCTGGAAAATATGAGAAAAGCCGGCTATGTTCGCGTGCGCGTAGATGGTGAAGTAAGGACTCTTGATGAAGAAATTGTGCTCGATAAAAAGAAAAAACATGATATAGCCGTTGTAATTGACCGCTTAGCGGTCAGAAAAAGTATCACCCAAAGACTGGCAGACTCTATAGAAACAGCTTTAGGGTTAGCTGAAGGACTCGTAGAAATCGAGATTATCGGCGGCAGCACTTTCATGTTCAGCGAGCATTTTGCCTGCAGTGATTGTGATATTAATTTACCAGAAATTGAACCTAGGTTGTTCTCTTTTAACAATCCTTACGGCGCTTGCCCGGTTTGCACCGGCTTGGGCATGAAGCTGGAAATTGATTTGCGGCTTGTTATTCCTGATGGCAGCAAAACTTTTGCCCAAGGTGTCATAGCAGCAGTCAGCAATAACGTTAACTCTTATTTCATGAAACAAGTTGCTGCAGTATTAGAAAAATATAATTTTGACTTAGACGCAACCTGGAATGAACTGCCAGAAGAATTAAAACAGATACTTCTTTATGGCAGTGACGGCGTAAAATTTGCTTTTCTTTATGAAAATTTGCAAGGTGAAATAAGGCATCATGAAACAGCCTTTGAGGGTATCATTCCATTGCTGGAAAGACGTCATAGAGAGGCTATGTCGGAGAGCATGCGCCTTGACATTGAAAGCTTTATGACCAGTACACCTTGTCCTGAATGCAAAGGAAAAAGATTAAAGCCTGAGGCTTTGGCTGTTCTTATCGGCGGCAAAAACATCTGCGATGTAACATCATTGACCGTCAGAGACTGTATAAAATTTTTCGATACGTTGGAATTGACTGAGAGACAGCAAATCATTGCGCGTCAGATTTTGAAAGAAATTCTTGCCAGATTGCATTTTCTTAATGATGTTGGCCTCGACTATCTGACTCTTGATCGCGCTTCCGGCAGCTTATCAGGCGGTGAGGCACAGCGTATCAGACTAGCGACACAGATTGGTTCAGGCTTGGTCGGCGTTCTCTATATTCTCGATGAACCTAGCATTGGTTTGCACCAGCGTGACAACGGTAAACTGCTGGAAACCCTGAAGCACTTGCGTGACTTGGGCAATACTTTGCTGGTTGTCGAACATGATGAAGAAACAATGTACGCGGCTGATCAGATTATTGATATTGGACCAGGCGCCGGTGAAAATGGCGGGCATGTTGTGGCTCAGGGAACTGTGGAAGAAATCAAGAAAAACAGCAAATCTATTACGGGGCAGTATCTGAGCGGCAGAAAATTTATTGCGGTACCTAAAAAACGCCGTCAGGGAAACGGCAATTTCCTGACTGTCAAAGGCGCGCGTGCCAATAACCTGAAAAATATTGATGTTGTTTTCCCACTGGGTGTTTTGACTGTTGTGACAGGTGTTTCCGGTTCCGGCAAAAGCACCTTGGTTAACGATATCCTTTATAATGCGCTTGCAGCCAAGCTGCACGGCGCACGCCTTCATGCAGCTGAGCATGATGAGATTATTGGCTTGGAGAATGTCGATAAGGTAATTAATATTGACCAGTCGCCGATAGGACGCACGCCAAGGTCAAATCCTGCTACTTATACAGGTGTTTTTGATTTTATCCGTGAACTGTTCAGCAACAGCAACGAAGCAAAGATGCGAGGCTACAAGCCAGGAAGATTCAGCTTTAATGTCAAGGGCGGCAGATGTGAAGCCTGCCGCGGCGATGGCATGAATAAGATAGAGATGCACTTTTTGCCGGATGTTTACGTGCCCTGTGAGGTTTGTAGCGGCTCCAGGTATAATAGAGAAACGTTGGAAGTTCATTACAAAGGGAAGAATATTGCACAAGTTTTGGATATGACCGTTTCTGATGCCTGCGAATTTTTTAAGAACTTACCGCGCATTCATCGCAAACTGGAAGTTCTGGAGGATGTCGGCTTAGGCTATATAAGGCTTGGTCAGGCTGCGACTACACTTTCTGGCGGCGAGGCACAGCGCGTAAAATTGGCAACTGAACTTTCACGCCGCAGCACCGGCAAAACTATCTATATTCTGGATGAGCCGACTACCGGTCTGCATACTGCTGATGTGCACAAACTGCTCGAAGTTTTACAGCGGTTGGTTGAGGCTGGTGATACTGTTGTTGTTATTGAACATAATCTTGATGTAATCAAGACTGCTGATTATATCATAGATCTTGGCCCTGAAGGCGGCGATAAAGGCGGAACACTTGTTGCCACAGGCACACCAGAAGAAGTGGCAAAAAGCAAAAAGTCTTATACGGCAGTGTATATCAAACAGGTTCTTGATGCAGCAGCTAAGAATGGGTGGACAGAATGAACGAGAAGCTTTCCAGGGCATTAGCGGTTTTGCCGGATAGACCTGGTGTTTACCTTATGCGTGATGACAAAGGTAAGATCATCTATGTAGGTAAGGCCGTCGTTCTGAAGAATAGGGTACGCAGCTATTTCAGAAATCTGGCAGCACATACGCCAAAAGTAAAAGCCATGGTTGCCAAAATTGATGATATTGAAACTATCGTTACTGATAATGAGCTGGAGGCACTGATTCTTGAATGTAATCTTATCAAGGAACATCGGCCTCGCTACAATATAAGTCTCAAGGATGATAAAAGCTATCCATACCTGAAAGTAACTGTTCAGGAGCAATACCCAAGGATTTACGTCACCAGAAGGGTTATACGTGATGGTGCCAAGTATTATGGCCCATATGCCGATGCTGGCGCGTTGCATGCTACAGTAAAATTAGTCAGAGAATTGTTCCCTCTGAGAAATTGCCGTAAAATGAATCCTGACAGGCCTTGCCTGCAATATCATATTAAACGTTGTCTTGCTCCCTGTGCCGGCTATATCAGCTCTGAAGATTACGGCAAGATGATCAAAGCCGTTCTTATGCTTGTGGAAGGTCGTACCAACGAAGTTGTAAAGGATCTTAAACAGCGTATGAAGGAAGCTGCCGAAGATTATAATTTCGAGGAAGCTGCCAGACTGCGTGATCAACTTCATGCAGTGGACAGGCTCAATGAACAGCAAAAAGCGGTCACCAGCGGTGGTGACCAGGATGCAATTGCTCTTGCCAGCGATGATACAGGTACCTGCCTGCAGATTTTCTTTGTGCGCAGCGGCAAGTTGGTAGGCAGGGACAGTTATTTCCTCAGTGCTGAAAACAAGGAAACTAAAGAAGAAATAATAACAGCTTTTCTTAAGCAGTATTATCTTGACGCAACTTTTGTCCCGCGGGAAATTCTGCTGCCAGTTTTGCCGGAAAAAGACGAGTTGGATCTTCTGACTGAATGGTTAACAGAAAAGGCAAAAAGAAAAGTTGAGCTGCTGAAACCACAGAAAGGTTTAAAATATGAACTATTGAAAATGGTTGCGGAAAATGCGGAAAAGAATTTAGCAGAAAGGCTTCGCAAAGGCCAGATTTCGCTGAAAAGCGAAGAGCAGGCAGCTGAAGATCTTCGCCTTGCCTTATCCTTACTGCAAACACTGGATAGAATTGACTGCTTTGATATTTCTCACACGCAAGGCAGTGAGACTGTTGCATCTATGGTGGTTTTCCGTGATGGCAAACCAAGCAAGCAGGATTATCGGAGATACAAGATTCGTTCAACCGAAGGTAAACCTGATGATTTCAAATCTATGCAGGAAGTTGTTTATAGGCGTTACCGTGATATCAAAGATTTGCCGAGCCTTGTTATCATTGATGGTGGCAAAGGACAGCTTAGTTCGGCACTTGAAGTTATTAGAGGGCTGGGACTGCATGAGCTGCCTGTCATCGGCCTCGCTAAGAGAGAAGAAGAAATTTTTGTAGAGGGCGCGCACGAAAGTATTCTGCTTTCCAAAGATTCTGATGCCTTAAAACTTATTCAGCGTATAAGGGACGAAGCACATCGCTTCGCAATAACCTATCATCGTAAGTTACGAGGCAAGAGGAATCTCGTTTCAATTCTTGATCATATTGAGGGTATTGGACCAAAGAGAAGACAAGCGCTATGGAAACATTTTGGTTCGTTGGAAGCAATCAAAGCGGCTGCACTGGAAGATTTGGCTGGAGTTGAAGGTATGAATAAAGCGATTGCCCAAAAAATTTATGATTTCTTCCGTATGGACTTAGAGGCAAAAAGAGAAACTATTTTGTAATGATAATTAATTGCGAATACCTATGCATTATGTTATAATAACCACGAAGTTCTTTAAAAGGAGTTGACCTTATGGATAAATGGACTTGTATCGTTTGTGGTTATGTTTATGATGAAGCGGTTGGTGATCCTGACAGCGGTATTGCACCAGGCACAAAATTTGAAGATTTGCCTGAAGACTGGGTTTGCCCGGTTTGTGGTGTTAGCAAGGATCAATTTGAAAAGGCATAATTCTGGGGAAGGATGTTTCGCTTGCGGAGCATCCTTCCTTCTGTGATAATAGGTGGAGGACATCATGTGCGGATTTTTATTGAGGGTTGTTGCCCTGGGTTTGTTCTATTTCTTTTTGTTTGACGCAACAGGTTCACTTCACATTGTTACTTTAGGCGGTCAAATTTTGGGTAGCAGCATCATTGCGCTTGCAGCTGCTTTATTGCACACGGTCAGTAAAAAAATATTTGTAAGAAAAACCATACGTGCTGCTTTTGCTACTGTTTGCACAGCAATCATAAGTTATTTGACAATCAAGCTTCTTCCGGGTTATATTGTTTCCGATATTGCCGGCGCAACACTTGTTATTTTGCAAATTTGTCTGGCGGCAGCAATAATTGGTTTCTTGATAGAAGATAGGTAAAAAAGAGAGGTAAAATAGTGGGAATTAAGTTAATTGCCAGTGATATGGATGGCACACTACTGAATGATGAGGGAAAAATTTCTGAACGCAATGCAGCAGCGATTCGCAAAGCTCTTGATGCAGGGGTGATATTCACCATTGCTACTGGCAGAATGTATTGTTCCATTGAACCTTATGCTGAAAAACTGGGGCTGGATGTGCCGCTGATTGCCTATAATGGTGCTTATGTCAAAGGCTCCTTGTCCAAAGAGGTTTTGTATGATTCACCGCTTGATTATGAAACTTCTCTATCGGTGCTTGATTACTGCAGACAGAAAAACTATTATGTTCAGGCCTACGTTGATGATACATTATTAGTAAAAGAGACAAGTGATTTTGCCCAAATGTATGCAAGTTTTGCCGGTGTAGAATTTGTAGCTCTGGGAGAGCGCTTTTACAAACTGGCTAAAGCACCGCATAAATTGCTTTTGATGACTGCCCCGGGCAGGAATGCAGAAATCAAACAAGAATTGACGGAAGAATTTGGCAATAAAATTATGATGACGAATTCTTTCAGTGATTTTTTGGAAGTAATTAATCCTGAAGTAAGCAAGTGGAACGCCGTTAAGGCATTAGCTGAACAAAATGGCATTGATTTGCGTGATACTATGTGTATTGGCGATTCGAACAATGATTTCGAAATGATTTCCAGTGCAGGTTTGGGCGTTGCTGTTGCCAATGCCAACGACCGCATCAGGAATGCGGCAAAAATGGTAACGGCTGCTAATAACGGAGACGGCGTAGCATTGGCCATTGAAACTGTTTTGGCGCAGCAAATTTTAGTTGAAGATTAGAGAAGATAATTGTTTAGGTTTTATAACCGCAGCAAATGCTGCGGTTATTCTTTTTTTGTAACGTTAACCTGCACAATTATAGTGGTTGACGATACAAAAAGGCAGTGCTATAATCTAAACGTTAACTAAAATAAATAAAAGGTTTACGGAGGCGCTTGGAATGATAATTGAGTATGCAGAGAAAGTTCTGAAAGGCGGAGAAATTACCAGGGAGGAAGCTGTTAAGCTGATAAACGTGCCGGATCAGGACACTATGCTGCTTTTGGCTATGGCTGACAGGATCAGACAGAGGTTTAACGGTGATGAAGTCGATGTTTGCGCTATTGTTAATGCAAGAAGCGGACGCTGCCCTGAGAATTGCAAATTCTGTGCTCAATCAGCACATTACCATACAGGTGTTACAGAGTATCCACTTTTGTCAGTAGAAGAACTTGTTGCAGCAGCAAAAAAAGCCAAAGCAGCCGGAGCGGTACGTTTTTCTATTGTTACCAGCGGACGTGGGCAGAGTAAAGCTGATGACTTCGAAAACATTTTGCAGGCTCTTATAAGGATAAAAGAAGAAGTTGGCATCGAGATTTGTACATCTTTAGGAATTTTGACGCCTGAGCAGGCAATTAAGCTCAAAGAAGTTGGCGTTACCCGTTATCATGCCAATATTGAAACTGCTCCCAGTCATTTCCCGGATATTTGCAACACACATTCCTATGAGGATAAAATGTCAACCATTCAAGCAGCGAAAGAGGCTGGTATACGTGTGTGCTCCGGCGGTATTCTCGGACTGAACGAAACGCCTGAGCAACGCGTAGAAATGGCTTTCGAACTGAAACGTCTTAACATAGATTCGATTCCACTCAACTTATTAAATCAGATTGAAGGAACTCCTTTTGAAAATAATAAAAGTTTGACTCCCCTGGAAATTTTACGTGCTTTTGCGGTCTTCCGTTTTATTCTGCCCAAGGCGCTTATTCGCACTGCCGGCGGGCGTGAAGTAAACCTGCGTGATTTGCAGGCCTTGGCTTTGAATGGCGGCATGAATGGCATTATGGTTGGCGGTTATCTGACAACCGGCGGTCGCAGACCGGAAGATGACAAGACAATGTTAAAAGATTTGGGAAGACCATTAACAAAGCCACAGATATAAGAAGGGGGAAGAGAAAATGCTTTTCAGTGTAAAGATGCGTGCCGCCCAAGGTGGTGCCCACGAAAAGGGAGGACGGCATATTTCTGGTGCTGAGCGCATTTTAAGTGAGCCCGGCTTGGAGAAAACTGTATTAAGCATGCTGGACAGAGCGCGGACACACCAAAGAGGTAAGGCCGATTTCATCAGCATTCGGATAGAAGAAGTAAAAAATGAAGATATTGTTTATAAGCCCCTGTTGCACATGGAAAGTTTTGAAGCAGCTGATGTTTCTGAGGGTCATGCTGTAGCTATTACAGAACTTGAAAAGGCCGGAGTCACAAGAGCGGCAGCTCAAAATGGTATTTCAGCGTTGTTGTCTTTACCTGATAGTTTACGTGGCGCAATGATATTCGATGCAGTCAGCGGCAAGCGTCTGGACGGACTAGGCCAGCGCGGTGTGCGCGTAAGCAAAATGGATTGCGCTGATTCAGCGGATTACGAAGCGGATCTGGAGAGACGCGGTCTTAGTGGTGAACATGTACGCGAAGCTCTGGTGCTTGCTTCCAAGGTTGCAGGTGCGGATGACATTATTGCTGAATTATGCTGGTCCGATGACCCGGATTATGTAACAGGCTATGTAGCTTCAAGCAAATTTGGCTATAAAAGGATACCGGTGATGAAAGAGATGGGCAGCCCGGTCGGCGGTAGAATTTTTTTCGTCAAAGAAGGGACAGACCTTAATAGTTTGTGCTCATATTTGCAGGAACAAGCTGTTCTAATCAGTCTGGGAGGTGAAGAGAACGTCTAAGTTGGAAGAAGAACTCAAAGCAGAATTAGATCTGATAGAGAAACGTGGCCTGACCAGAAAAATCAAGAACCTGCGTTTTCTTGATCCTGTAAGGGCGGTTGCTGAAGACGGCAAAGAGTATGTGGTTTTTTCCAGTAATAACTATTTAGGTTTGACCCATGCTCCAGAAGTGATTGAAGCGGCCAAAGAAGCAAATAATTACGGAACCGGTTCCGGCGGCGCTAGACTAACTACCGGCGGGCATTTTGAAGCAGGTATTTTGGAAAAAAAGCTTGCAGATTTCAAACATACCGAAAAAGCGTTGATTTTTAATACTGGTTATATGACCAACCTTGGGGTACTTTACGGCCTGGTCAAACATAAAGATGTTGTTTTTAGTGATGAGCTGAATCATGCGAGCATTATTGACGGCGCGAAAATCAGCAAGGCAACGGTTAAAGTGTACAAACATGCGGATGTGGCTGATTTGGAACGGTTATTGAAAGAAGACGCAACTGAGGGTAACAGATTTATTATTACCGATGGTGTCTTCAGCATGGATGGAGATATTGCTCCTTTGCCCGATTTGGTTAAGCTGGCAGAAAAATATGAGGCTACGCTGATTGTCGATGATGCCCATGCTGTTGGTGTCATTGGTGATGATGGCAGCGGCACATCGGCACACTTTGGCTTGCAGGGGAAAGTTGACTTGCAGGTAGGTACCATGAGCAAGGCTTTGGCGGCAGAGGGTGGTTATGTAGCAGGGAAGAAAATTTTCATAGACTATCTAATCAACAAGTCACGACCCTTCATTTTTTCTACGGCACTTGCGCCAGCACCAGCCGCAGCTGCAGCTGCGGCTCTTGACTTGCTGATAAAGAACAAAGAAATTTATTTGCAAAGACTTTGGTCAAATACTGTTCGGATGCGGCAACTTCTGGAGAATGCCTGCATTCCGCTGGTAGAGGGAGAAACCCCAATAATACCTATCATGGTAGGAGAAGCTTCGCTGGCAAGCGAAATTGCTGGGGCTTTAGCAGAAAAAGGCGTATTGATATCCGCCATTCGCCCACCAACTGTGGCGCAGGGGCAGAGTCGTCTGCGGCTTACGGTTACAGCGGCACATACTGAAGAACAGCTCGCCCATGCAGCAGACCTAATAATTAAAGTATGGCAGGATGCAAAAAGAAAGAGGGCTTAGAGATGATTGCAATCGGGATAACGGCTACTGATACTGACATGGGCAAAACAATGGTCAGCGGTGCATTAGCCGCTGCATTTAACATGCGAGGGTTGAAGGCAGGAGTTTTTAAACCGGCAGCCTCAGGCTGTGTAAGAATGGAAGATGGCAAGTTATTGTCGACGGATGCCGACTTTTTGATGACTTGTGCTGGTATTGATAAAGATGAGCAAGTAAAAGTAGTCCCGTATGTTCTGGAAGATGCTTTGTCACCGGCACAGGCAAGCCGCCTGGCTGGTATAAAGATCGAACCTGCGGTCATGACAAGGAAAGCTGTCGAGATGATTGAAAGCAAGCAGATAACTGTTGTGGAAGGTGTCGGTGGTATTTCTGCTCCCCTTACGTATGATTATCTTGTCAAAGATTTTTTTAAGGAAATCAATGTTCCTGTACTGGTAGTTGTAAAATCTATTTTAGGCAATATCAATCACGCTGTGTTGACCGTAGAATATGCAAAAAATCATGGACTTAATGTTTTGGGCCTGATTGTTAACTGCTGGGACGAAGATTCGGCTGGAGTTTTAGAACAAAGCAATCTTTACTATTATGAAAAACTCACAGGAGTGCCTATTTTGGGCAAATTACCAGTTATAGACGAGAAACTTATTAAAGACGGTGACGTTGCTGAAATTGCTTCTATAGTAGAAAAAACCGTTGCCATAGATAAAATCATCGGTTTGGCGGGAGGAAAAGCAAGTGAATAAATGGGAAAAACTGGACAAAGATTATATCTGGCATCCTTTTACGCAGATGAAGGGCTGGAACGAAAATGAACAACTGGTTATTGAACGCGGTGAAGGCGTAAAATTATACGATACTGAAGGGCGCAGCTATTACGATGGCATTTCTAGTTTGTGGGTAAATATTCATGGTCATCACAGGCCGGAGATAGATCAGGCAATCAAAGATCAGCTTGAGCAGATTGCCCATTCTACTTTGCTGGGCCTAATTAATAAACCTTCCGCAGAATTTGCTGAGAAATTAGTAGAAGTAGCACCTGCCGGTTTAAATAAAGTATTTTATTCAGATGACGGTTCAACAGCTGTCGAAGCGGCAGTAAAAATAGCCTTTCAATACTGGCAGCATAAAGGTCGGCCTGAAAAGCAGGGTTTTATAAACTTAGGGGACTCCTATCACGGTGATACGGTAGGAGCTGTCAGCGTCGGCAATATTGATGTTTTTCACAAGGTTTATAAGCCCTTGCTTTTCGGCACATCAAAGATGACTTGTCCGTCCTTTTACCATAATAAAATAAAAGGTCTGGCAAGCGAAGAAGCTTTCCTGAAATATTGCCTGGATGAAATTGAAACCTATCTTAAAGAACATTCTGACACAACAGCGGCAATGATAATTGAACCTTTAGTGCAAGCTGCGGCTGGCATGTTGATGCAGCCAAAAGGCTACATCAAAGGCGTCAGGGAGCTAACCCAAAAATATGACATTCTTCTGATTGTGGACGAAGTTGCAACCGGTTTCGGCAGAACGGGCAAAATGTGGGCTTGCGACAACGAAGGAATAAGCCCTGATCTGATGACCTTATCTAAAGGCATAACGGCAGGTTATCTGCCGCTTGGTGCAACTTTGGTAACTGATGAAATATATGATGCCTTTTTAGGTGAACCAACAGAATACAAAACTTTTTATCATGGACATTCTTATACGGGAAATCCACTGGCCTGTGCTGCTGGTCTTGCCAGTCTGGAGATTTTCAAGAAAGAGGATATCATAGCTAATTTACCGCCAAAAATGGATGTAATTGCCAAG
>JAAYVM010000190.1 GCA_012517145.1 Acholeplasmataceae bacterium | reverse complement strand
TATAACTGGATCATGCGCGGAACGCCTCTGATGCTGCAGTTGCTTTTTGTTTATTTTGCTTTGCCGACCTTTGGTATCTTGCTGCCTGATGTCGCAGCGGCGGTTTTGGCCTTTGTATTGAATTATGCTGCTTATTTTGCGGAAATCTTCCGGGCAGGCATCCAATCAATACCAAAAGGACAGTACGAAGCTGCCAGAGCACTGGGTTTTACTTATGTGCAGACCATGCGGAGAATTATTGTGCCGCAGATGGTAAAACGTGTTTTACCGCCAGTTGGCAACGAAACAATAACTTTGGTCAAGGATACTTCCTTAGTATATGTTTTGGCGATGAACGATCTTTTGCGCGCAGCTCGTACCATTGTGCAGCGTGAATTTGACATGACACCTTTTGTAATTGCCGGCGTCTTTTATCTGGTCATGACTTTTGTGGTAACAAGAGTTTTCAACTGGCTGGAAAAACATTACGCCAGGTATGATGAATAGGAGGTGCCTTGATGAGCGAAACAATGGTAAAAATGGAAAATGTCCAAAAAAACTTCGGCGATTTGCAAGTGCTGAAGGATATCAGCCTTGAACTGAAGCGGGGCGAAGTAGTTGCTATTATCGGCCCTTCCGGTTCCGGTAAAAGTACCTTGCTGCGCTGCCTGAATCGTCTGGAAACAGTTGACGGCGGTTCCATCGCAATTGAAGATGAATATCTGGTTAAGGATGCCAAATATGTTGATGATGCTCAAGCCAGAAAAATTTGCGGCAAGATGGGCATGGTTTTTCAGCAGTTCAATCTTTTTCCGCATATGACAGTGCTGGAGAATTTGCTGGAAGCACCGCTGATTGTGAAAAAAATGAAGCGTGAGGAAATACTGCCTGTAGCTGAAGAATTATTGGCTAAGGTTGGTCTGGCGGAGAAAAAAGATGTTTATCCGACAAGGCTATCCGGCGGTCAGCAGCAAAGGGTGGCCATTGCCAGAGCGCTTGCGATGAATCCTGACATCATGCTTTTTGATGAACCTACTTCATCGCTGGATCCTGAACTGACTGGTGAAGTTCTGAAAACGATGCGCAATCTTGCGGAAGAGAATATGACAATGATAGTCGTGACCCATGAAATGGGTTTTGCCCGCGAAGTTGCGACTAAAGTAATATTTATGGCGGATGGTATCGTGCAGGAACAAGGAACGCCGGAAGAGCTTTTTGGTAATCCCAAGAACGAACGCTTAAAAGCTTTTTTAAAAAGCATATTAAGATAGAAAAAACGGTGTTGCTTATAAAGCAACACCGTTTCTTTGTTACTTACTTTTAAGTTTAGCAAGGAATTTTTCGTTGTTGATGATAAATCTTTCATGTACTCCCTGGCCGATAGTACCATACTCATCTCTGGCACTGACGTTAAAGACGAGACGTCTGCCATCAATGGCCGTCAGCTCGGCAGTGGCACTGACAACTTTACCCGGCAAGGTTGCGCTGTCATGTGAAATATTCATTTTAATACCAACACTGCCTTCCGTTTCAGCAAGAAAGGGCTGAATAGCGGTTACGGCAGCTTTTTCCATTAATGCGACCATAGCCGGTGTTGCATAAACATCCAAGAGGCCGCTGCCCAAAGCGGAGGCTGTATTAGTGTAGAGAACAGTTTCACTGACTGTTGCGGTGAGACCTGCTTTTAGTTCTTTCATAAGTTTGCTGCTCCTTTGTTTTTATTTTCATCTTACAGAAAAATTAATGTTAGTGCAAGAGCTAAAATGGCAGAGAGAAAAAAGTACATTAAAAAAAATAATCTTGTATAATATTTAAAGAACATGCTTACGAAATTATTTTGAGAGGGAGAAAAACATTTATGTTATACTATGAAATTTTGGCCGGTCATCCGGAAATGCAGACGGCACTAATTTTCAAAGAACAGAAAATGACCTACGGACAGTTGAGGGAAAGCATTGAACGCAGAGCCAAATTTTTGCAGGCCAAGGGATTGCAGAAGGGGGATAGAGTCGGCTTATTAAGTAAGAATTGTGCGGACTTTGTCATTTCCTATTTTGCGGTAATCAGGGCGGGTGGCGTTGTCGTTCCGTTTAACTTTCAGCTGGCTCCCCGTGAAATTGCCTATATAGTAAAAGATGCCGGCCTTAAATTAATGATTGTGCGGCAAAAAATAGACCTGGCAGAAGCTCTGCAGGAAATTGGTTATACTGGACTTACTCAATATGACTTTGTCGAAGTGGAAGAACCGATTGTACATGAGTTCATAGATTATGAGCTGCATGAGGATGACAACTGCACGATCATTTATACTTCGGGAACGACGGGTAAACCCAAAGGAGCGATGCTCAGCCATAAAAACCTGGTAGCTAACACCAGGGAATTTACTTCTGTTATTATTATGAGCTCTGATGATATAGGTCTATGTGTGCTGCCTATGTACCACTGCTTTGCCTGGACAGTTTCTGTCAGCGGGCCTTTGTTCTATGGCGCATGCATAGTAATCCAGGAGACTTATATTTTCAAAGATACAATGGGTTTGATTGCAAAGCATGATGTTAATTTCTTTGCCGGGGTACCGACAATGATTCAATTGTTTTTCAAGGGCGCGGAAGCCCATGAACTGGCAAATATCAGGTGCTTTATCAGTGGCGGTGCGCCTTTGCCTCAGGTATTGGCTGAAGGCTTCAAAAAGAAATTCGGCAAACCTGTGCTTGAGGGGTATGGACTTTCCGAAGCTTCACCGGTTGTAAGCGTTAATCCGGCTTCTAAGGTAAAAGTGGGTTCTATTGGACCATCTTTGCCAGGTGTTATCGTTATGATTCAGGAGGAGGACGGCAGAGAAATGAAGCGCGGCGAAGTTGGGGAATTATGCGTGCGCGGCGATAATGTTATGCTGGGCTACCTCAATTTGCCAGAGGAAACCGCAAATGCGCTGCGCGGCGGCTGGCTGCATACAGGCGATTTGGCTTACAAAGATGAAGATGGCTATATTTTTATTGTCGACCGTTTGAAAGACATGATTATTTCCAGCGGCGAGAATATTTATCCGCGTGAAATCGAGGAAGCTCTGTATACACATCCACTGATTGAGGAAGCGGCAGTAATCGGCATTCCTGATAAATTGCGCGGTCAGGCTGTTTGCGCTTATATGGTTTTGACTGCAGGCGCCGTCCTTGATAAAAAGGAGCTCAGAAAATATCTGATGGAGAGGCTCGCTGCTTACAAAGTGCCGCGTGAATTCTTTTTCTGTGCGCAGTTACCGAAGAATTCCACAGGCAAAATTTTGAAAACTGCTTTGCGTGAGCAAGCATTGATTGACATGGTAAGCCGTAAGAGGTGAGATAAATATTATGAAAAAATTGTTTTTGCTTTTTAGCTTTTTGTTTTTGACTATTGCGCTTACAGGTTGTGCAAAGGGCGAAGTTGTGATGGAATTGTCAAGATTCGGCTCGGCTAATATTGAATGTAAGATTGTTGCTATGCCGCTTGTAGCGTCACAGCTTACGTCTGTTAAGGAAGATTTCAGCAGCGATGGCTTCCAGGTGGAAAATATTAATGAAGATAAAATGCAGGGATTTATAGCAAAAAAGCATTTTAATAGTCTTGACGAGCTAAATAATACGAAAATTGTGCGCGGGTTTGAATTGAATAAGAATAGGACTCAGACTGATACTGCAAAGAGCACTGAAGGCGAAAGCAAAAAGGCCGCAGTTATCTATAAGCAAGGACTTTTATTTGACACTGTCGCTGTAAATACTCATCTTGACTTGCGTGCAAATAAAAAAGATGAGACCAAGGAAAGCCAATGGCTTGTTAAGAACCTGCTGCAGCAGGTTAACCTGCGTTTTGTCCTTAAACTTCCTACGGCAGCGGACAGCAGTAATGCGACAACTAGCCCCGATGGCGGCAAAACTTTGGTCTGGGATCTCATTCTTGGTGAAGATAACGAATTGTCAGCACAAGTTACCTATCTTAACCCTTATAAGGCAGGCGGCTTGCTTATCGCAGCGTTAGGGGCAGGCATCATAATCTGGCGCAAAAAAAGAAGGAACATGACGAATGACAAAACAGCTTAAGAGAAAATACGAAGATTTAAAGAAATATCTGCAAGGCTTCGATAGTTTGGCAGTGGCCTTTTCCGGCGGTGTTGATTCCACGTTTTTGCTGGCGGCAGCTAAAGAAGCCCTAGGCGAAAAGGTCATTGCTGTTACGCTGCTTTCGGGCTTTGTGCCGGAAAATGAAATAAAGGAGGCAACCCTTTTTGCGACTGCTTTAGGAGTTAAACATGAATTCATCAGAGTGGATGGACTTGATATTCCAGGCGTAGCTGAAAATCCTCCTGACCGCTGCTATTTATGCAAAAAAGCATTGTTTAAGAAGATCAAGACATTGGCTGAAAAAGCAGAGATACAACAGGTTGTAGATGGGTCCAATCTGGATGATGAAGCCGACTACCGCCCGGGCATGAAAGCTCTTGCAGAACTGGAAATAAAAAGTCCGTTGCGGGTAGCGCAATTGACAAAAGAAGAGATAAGATCTTTGTCGCAGATGCTGAACCTGCCCACATGGGATAAACCATCTTTCGCCTGTCTTGCTTCCCGCATTCCTTATGGTGAACCAATCACCAAAGAGAAACTGGCAATGATTGAAAAAGCGGAACTGTTTCTGGTAAAGCAAGGGTTTAAACAAATGCGTGTGCGCTGTCATGATAAACTCGCCAGAATTGAAGTGCCAGCAGAAGATATTCCGTTGCTTTTAAATAGTGAAATGCGTGAAAAAATAGCGGGAGCCTTTGCGAGAATAGGTTTTATCTATACAGCAGTTGATATCAAAGGTTATCGAACAGGTAGCTTAAATGAGACCATTAAACAATAATTCGTCAAAATTTTCTCATAAATATTTTGGATATGATAAAATCTAAGTAAGTATAAGAAAATGAAAGCGGGTGATGATTCATGACAATAGAATTTGAACAAATCTGGGTTTTGAAGATTTACACTGCTGAGGATGTTTATTACAATGACAAGCCTCTTTTCAATGCTATCATCGAGGAAGCAAGGAGACTTGGCATTGCGGGCAGCACAGTTTACAAATGTATAGAAGGCTATGCCACAGAAGTTCGTGGCCTTGAGAGAAGGCCGCTGATCAGATTTTCAGAACCTACTAATCTGCCGATAGTGCTGGAGATTATTGACCAAAAAGCCAAACTCGAAATGCTTCTGCCTTTTTTGGAGAAGCATATGAAAACAGGTCTTGTTACTTTTGGAGAACGTACACGTTTGGTTACCGATTATTTACGTGAGTTGCGAGGGACAAGTAAAAAGGCCGAATAATTTTCTGTGAATTTGCGTACAATATATGTCCGCACGCCGAGGACTTGCGAAGAAAATGTTTTCGATAATGTCTTTTTGAAGCGTACAAATACACCGTTTGACCTTCACTGGCATACTACTAAAAAATGACATATATACAGTTTTGCCAAAAATAGCGGTTAATCATTGTAACTATTTGTGACTTTTTTGTAATATTGTAATGCTTTTAACAGCGTGCTATAATAATGAACAATTAGAGATGTGTGCATTACAAAAAAACAATAAAGGGGAAGATAGTTGTGAAAAAAATTCTATCAGTTTTATTGGCCTCGACATTTGCAGTCGGTATGTTAGCCGGTTGCGGTGGCGAGAAGAAGGATGCCGCAAAATCCGATGTAATCAAAATCGGTGTATTCGAGCCTCTGACAGGCGATAACGCAGCAGGCGGCGAGTTGGAATTGCGCGGTATCAAATTGGCTAACAAATTACATCCTGAAGTTCTTGGCAAGAAGGTTGAACTTGTTATTGCCGATAACAAATCCGATAAGGCTGAAGCTGCTTCTGTAGCAGCCCGTCTGATTGAAAAGGATAAGGTTAAAGTAATTATCGGTACCTATGGTTCTTCTTTGGCTATGGCTGCCGGCAATATCGTAAAGGAAAACAAGATTCCTGCAATTGGCACAAGCTGTACTAACCCACAGGTAACTGCAAATAATGACTATTATTTCCGTGCCTGCTTCATCGATCCATTCCAAGGTACTGTAATGGCTAACTATGCTTACAAAAATGGCGCGAGAAAAGTCGCGATCATTCAGGAAGTATCAAATGACTACGCCGTTGGTCTTGCTAAGTTCTTTAAAGAAGCATTTGTTAAACTTACTGGAAGTCCCGACAGTGTAATTGAAGTTGCTAACTACCAGACTGGTGATAAAGATTTCTCAGCTATATTGACTAATATTAAAGCTAAAAACCCGGATGCAGTATTTGCGCCTGGTAATTTCACTGAGTCTGCATTGCTTATAAAACAAGCACGTCAACTTGGCCTCAATGTTCCGTTCCTTGGTGGTGACACTTGGGAAACTCAGGAATTTATCGATGTTGGCGGCAAAGATGTTGAAGGTGCAAGCCTTTCCACTGCTTTTGACCGTGAAAAAGCAACAACAGAAGAAGCTAAGAAATTCCTTGATGCTTACGTGAAAGAATACAAAGGCGAACCTTCCGCTCTTACTGCTTTGGCTTATGATGCCTACCTGATTGCTATTGATGGTATTAAACGTGCCGGTACTACTACTGATTCTGTGAAGATTCGTGACGCTATCGCTCAAACCAAAGATTTGGAAACCGTTACAGGCAAAACTACTCTCGACAAAAATGGTGATGCTATTAAAGCAGCAATCATTAAAACTGTTAAAGATGGCAAGTTCAAATATCTTGATTTTGTTGATGTAAAATAAATACACGTTTATACTGATCGTTTCTTGTGCTTCCTTCCCAAGGGAAGGAAGCAATTCTTTTTTCAAATATGTATGGTGGTGTAAATAATGGAATTTTTCCAAGCAATTTTTAATATGTCCGCCGCAAGTTTTGCGCAGCACATGGTTAACGGAATATCATTGGGCAGTCTTTATGCAATGATAGCCATCGGTTATACAATGGTTTACGGCATTCTGCTGATGATCAACTTTGCTCATGGTGATATCGTTATGATGGCTTGCTATTTTGCTTTCTTCGGTATTACTGTTTTTCAGATACCCTGGTATCTTACTTTTGTAGGGGTTATCATTGCTACTGCGCTTCTAGGCGTGGTTATTGAGCGTACAGCCTATCGTCCTTTGCGCGATGCTCCTAAAAATTCTGTTCTGATTTCGGCTATCGGCGCATCCTTCCTGCTGGAAAACCTGGCTAATTATCTTTTCAGCGGCAGGCCTCTGCGTTTTCCTAATATTGAATTGTTGTCACAAAACATTGCCATTGCCGGTGTGCAGGTGCAGGCAATCAGCTTGGTTATTCCAGTGGTAACTATGCTTTGTTTGGTTGTCCTGCTGCATATCGTTAATCATACCAAGATTGGCATGTCAATGCGTGCTGTGTCTAAAGACTATGAAATAGCGCGTGTCATGGGCATCAACATCGACAATGTAATTTCTATTACCTTTGCTATCGGCTCTATCTTGGCGGCTATTGGTGCTATCATGTGGGGCATACGTTATCCAGGAATTACTCCGCTTTTAGGCGTAATGCCAGGTTTGAAATGTTTCATTGCTGCCGTTATCGGCGGTATCGGCAATATCAAGGGTGCTGTTCTTGGTGGTTTCATTCTTGGTCTCGGCGAGATCTTGATTGTTGCTTTTTTCCCACAGCTTTCCGGCTATCGTGATGCCTTTGCCTTCATCGTGTTGATTATTATACTGTTCTATAAGCCTACAGGCCTTCTGGGCGAAAAAACAACGGAGAAGGTGTGATCATGGCGAATAAGAAGAATCTGATACTTACAATTTTATTGTTAATAGGCTGTTTTGCGCTTGCCTGGTATGTTAACTTTGAAACTGACTCTTATATACGAAGAGTTGTAAATTTGTGTATGGTTTATGCTATTATTGGCCTTTCGATGAACCTTACCAACGGATTTACAGGGCAATTTTCATTGGGACAGGCAGGATTTATGGCTATCGGGGCCTATGTTGTAGGAATTTTTACGGTACCTGTTGCTTTGCGCCCGGCTGTCTTCTATGCAGCACCAATGAATCCGTTGATTGCTGATATCTATATGCCGCTATGGCTGGCGCTTATTGTCGGTGGCTTATTGGCGGCTTTAGTCGCTTTTCTGATTGGAACGCCTGTACTGAGACTTCGCGGTGATTATCTGGCTGTTGCCACATTGGGTTTTTCAGAGATTATTCGCATTGTCATCACTAATGCGCAGACAATTACTAATGGTGCTCTTGGCATTAAAGATATTCCACCGCTTAATGATGTCAGATATATTTTTGTTTTTACTGCTGTTATCTTTATCTTTATTACTGCCTTGATCAATTCATCCTATGGCAGAGCTTTTAAGGCTATCAGAGAAGATGAGATAGCTGCTGAAGCTATGGGCATTGATTTATTCAAACATAAATGTCTGGCTTTTATGATCAGCGCCTTTTTTGCTGGTATCGGCGGCGGTCTTTACGGTGCGTTATTAGGAACTGTTGATCCGAAGAACTTTTTGTTTACTTTGACTTACAACTTCCTCTTGATCATCGTCCTCGGCGGCATGGGCAGTATTACAGGCAGCATGATTGGTGCTGTTCTTGTTACTGCCGGCCTTGAATTCCTGCGTGTCTTCGACGAGCCGCTCGATTTGTTCGGCATGGCGATTCCGCTCTTCAGACCTGGCTTCCGTATGGTTATTTTCTCCGTTTTGCTGATGGTTCTCGTTCTTTTCTGGCGACACGGCATCATGGGTACCCGAGAATTTACCTGGGACAAATTTATTGCATTCTGCAAGAACCCTTTCGGTTTTTTCGGACGGAAAGGAGCGCGTAAGGCATGACAATTTTAAGAACTGATGGCATAACGATGCGCTTTGGCGGTGTTGTTGCCGTTAATAACCTGCAAATAGAAATCAATGAACATGAAATAGTTGCACTTATTGGGCCTAATGGCGCTGGCAAGACTACTGCTTTCAATATGATAACAGGAGTATATACTCCAACCAGCGGTAATGTAATTTATACTGACGCCGCAGGCAATGATGTCCAAATAACCGGCAAAAAGCCCAGCGCAATTGCTAAATTAGGTATTGCGCGTACTTTCCAAAATATTCGGTTGTTTAAAGAACTTTCTGTTTATGAAAACGTTATGATCGCCAAGCATTTGCATTTGAAGTCTGATTTTATGTCAGCCGCATTGCATCTGCCGCATTATAATGCTGAACAGCGTCAGGCAGAAGCAGAAGTTGAAGAACTTTTGAAAAAAGTTAACTTGTGGGATTTGCGGGAAGAAAAGGCTTTTTCCCTGCCTTATGGTCAGCAAAGACATCTGGAAATAGTCCGTGCTTTGGCTACAAAACCGAAACTACTGCTGCTTGATGAACCGGCGGCTGGCATGAACCCTAAGGAGACGGACGAACTCACGGAGTTTATCAGCCAGATTCGTGACGAATATAATTTGACCATCTTCATGATTGAACATCATATGGATTTGGTAATGGGTATTTCTGACCGTATCTACGTTCTGGATTTTGGCCAAACGATTGCCAGCGGCACGCCTTTGGAAATTCAGAATAATGAGCGTGTTATTGCAGCTTATTTGGGGGTGGAAGAAGATGCTTAAAGTTGAAGATCTTGTAGTTTCCTATGGCGGCATCGAAGCTCTCAAAGGTATTTCACTGGATGTTCCTGACGGGAAAATCATTACTTTGATTGGTGCCAATGGTGCCGGTAAGAGTACCTTGCTGCGCACGATCATTGGCTTGGTTAAACCAGAGTCAGGCAAGATTTCTTATAATGAAAAGGAAATTACCGCTCTTAATTCCCAAAAAATAGTAACAACAGGTATTACCTTGGTACCGGAAGGACGCCGTGTCTTTTCAAATCTCACCGTGCTGGAAAACCTCAAAATCGGCGCCTATATGCGTAACGATAAGGCAGAGATCGAAAAAGACATTGAATGGATTTACGGTATGTTCCCACGGCTGCAGGAACGCAACTGGCAATTGGCCGGCACGCTGTCCGGCGGTGAACAGCAAATGCTCGCTGTCGGCAGGGCTTTGATGTGCAGACCAAAGCTGATCATGATGGACGAACCTTCTCTCGGTTTGGCACCTTTGGTCATTAAAGATATTTTCCGTATTATTCAGGAAATAAATGCCAAGGGCATGACGATTTTGTTGATTGAACAAAACGCCAATATGGCACTCAAAATTGCTGACTGGGCCTATGTTTTGGAAACCGGCAGAATTACCATGGAAGGTACCGGCAAGGAATTACTGGAAAATCCGCAAATCAGAGAAGCGTATCTTGGCAAGAAAAAGAAATAACAAACTTGTGGCGGTTTCGTGAAAGCGAAGCCGCTTTTTATTGCATCTTTGGGGAAAAAATAATAAGATAATAGAAAACGAAGGACTGAAATATCAGGTGGCGAATTTGCAGCAGAAAATTAACATTGTTTTAGCACATAAAAAAATTGTATTCGGTTTCATTTTTTTTCTTGCTGCCTTATATTTTCTTAATACGTCTTCCTGGGTGTTCCGTCCCCAGTCAGTTGATGATGTCCGTCGGTGGGTTGCAGGTTTTGGCTCCTTTGGACCCTTGGTTTATATAGCGCTTTATGGCGCGAGACCATTCCTGTTTTTCCCGAGTCTGCTGCTGAATCTCAGTGCCGGTATATTGTTTGGGCCTTGGTGGGGAATCGTTTATCTGCTGTTAGGAGGTTTGGCTAATGCCAGCGTCTGCTTTTGGTCAGCAAGATTGTTCGGTGCCAAACAAAGCCTGCTCAAACGCTTCGGTGGTAATTGGGGCAAACGGCTGGATAAATATCTTTCTGATGACAGAGGGTTTACACGTATGCTGTGGCTTAGGACGGTGCCAATTTTCCCTTATGATCCGGTTAGTGTTGTTGCCGGCAGCAGCAGTATGAAATATGTGCCTTATGCCGCTGCTACCGTTGCAGGAATGTTTCCTGGCGCTATCGCCTATAATTTTCTCGCAGATTCTTTCGTGGGCAAAACTATTGGCATTCCGGGAGCTGTTTTAATTACTGTGATTGCCTTTGGCATACCTCTTTTGTGGTGGTATCTGAGTGACGAGCATAGACGACTGTAGAAAGAGAGGCGCAGATATGAAGATTTACCTATGGCGGCATAACAGAACTTATCACAGCCATAGTATGATTCAGGAACCTTGTATAAACCAGGAATTTTACCTTGACGCCATCGCTATCGTGGCGGCGAATGATTTAGAAGAAGCTTTGTGTAAACTGGCAGAGCAGAAACAAGGATGGCGGGTTGAAGATTTGCGTAAGCTGGAACCAACGGTTTTATCTTTAGAAGAGGCTGAGATTATTTTTACTGATATCAGGGGTTAGAAAGATTATTTTCATAAAGGCGGGTGAATATTTTGGATAATACGACAGAGATGGAAATTAAGCTTTCTGCCAGCAAGGAAGGCTTGAAGAAATTATTGGATTCATCGCTTTTGAAAGCAGCAATGGTGCCGGATAGTCTGCAGGAAAAAGAACTTGAAAATTATTATTATGACACCGCGAGCTACAAACTTTTTCATGAGGGTATTGCCTACCGTATCCGTAAAAGCGATGCAGGCTATATTGCTACTATCAAAACCGATGACGCTTCCCAAGGCGGGTTTTCGGAAAGAAAAGAATATAATGTGGCGGTCGAGGAAGCCTCTCCGACGTTAGAAGGTTTTGCCGAACTTGGCTTTGAGATTGATCTGAAGAAGCTGTTGGCTGAAGAGGAATTGCAGGTGCTATTCAAAGTATTGGTCAAGAGGCAGATTCGTCTTTTGCAGATTACGCCGGAAACCTTACTGGAAATGGCCATTGATAATGGGAATATAATCGTTGGCAAGAAGAAAGAAAAGATAGAAGAAATAGAATTTGAGATAGTTAAAGGTACCAAAGGGGACTTGTTTGAATTCGTGGCAGCGTTAGCGGCGGAAATACCTCTCTTTATTGAACCGCGCAGTAAATTCAAACGTGGTATTGATTTGTTATCCAACGGCGGCGATTATGCAGACATCGAAGAAAATGGCGTGAAGATTGACAGAACCGGCAATGTAGAAACGGAATTTAAAAAACTTATTTATTATGATATAGGCGTTATTCTTGAGGCGCAAAATGCTTTGCGGGATACGGCAGGCCTGGAAGATGCCGACAGGATACTGTTAAACAGGGTCAAACGTTTGCGCGCTGTTGTCAATTTTATTAAACCGCTGATTGAACAGCAGGACTATGAATATTTCCATAATCTGTTGGTTGAAATTGTTAGCCCTTTGCAGCAGCTTTATGTGCTGAAAAGATTTATGAGACAATGGGATAAGGTATACAAAAAAACGGGGACGATTCTCAAAAACAATGTTCTGACCGAACGTCTGGAAGAACGTCGTCTGGAAATAATGCAGACTATCAAAGATCAGGTAGAAGGCGGTCTTTATGCACGCGGTATGTTTAAAATGCTTGCCTGGACGGAAAACTCTCATTGGCAGGGTGCAGAATTTATTCAACTTGAACAATTCTCACTTTGCCGTTTCCGCGATTGGCATAAAAAACTGCTGGCGTTTGAATTTACGAATGAAATGCTTGAGGAAGAAACGGCTCGCGAGATGAGAAAGATTATCGAAGTCATGGTTATGGTACGCCGCAGCATTAAAATTGGTACGCTTGATAAACAGACTTTTGCCTATATGAAAGACTTGTATCGGCATTTGAAGATTTTGAATTTCGACATTTATGGGCATAAGGATATTCTTGCTTTTCTGCATGGCAGCAATAGCAGAGTGCTCTATCGTGATGCAGGTCTTCTGATTGGTTGGCGCTTGTCAGAAATGCCGGGAGCCTGGCGCGCAGTCCAAAAAAGCTGGTCAAGGTTGCTGTCCGCTTTGAAAAATAAAGGAAAAGAGTAAAGAAAATAGCTGTATCGCCATAAGGCGATACAGCTATTTGTGCTTTTATTATATTTTGTTCTGGCAGATAGGTGATATTAATTTAGCCCAATAATCTTATTACAGGAGCTGCTAAAAGAGCAGTGGCAATGCCGACGAGGGCGATTGCCAGGCTGCCGATTGCAACCTGCAGGCCACTTTTGGAAATGCAGCTGCTGACGCCGAGAGCATGGCTGGAAGCGCCGATGGCAAGGCCAATCGATATATCGTTTTTTACACCGGCTAAAGCAAGAATCTTGTGACCGCACATAGCGCCAAAGATACCAGTGAAGATAACGCAGGCAGCAGTCAGTGGCGGTATGCCTCCAAGTCCTGCCGAAATATCCATGGCAATCGGGGTGGTCACCGATTTTGGCACCAAGGACAGAACAACTTTTTCAGAGGCTCCAAAAAACTTAGCGCATAGAGTTATCGAAACAACGCCAGCCAGAGTGCCAACAACTGCGCCTGTAAGTAAAATTTTATAATGTTGGCATAAAACTTTAAAGTTACGTACCAAAGGTAAGGCTAAAGCAATCGTGGCAGGGCCCAACAAAAAGTTAATGATGGAACCGCCAATAGCATATTGCTCATAGGTAAAAAGTGATGTGAAGTTGATAATGGCAATCAAAATTGCGCAAGCGGTTAAAAGAGGCGGTAAGAAAGTAATATTAAAGCGTTCAACGACGCGTTCACCAAATTTATAGGCGATAAGTGTTACTGTCAAACCGAGCAGAGGAGAAGAAAGCAATATATCCGGAATCATTTCTTTACCTCATTTCTTTTTAACATGAAGTCTACGGTAAGCCCTGTTACGACCATCACAATAATTGAACTGACAATGATGGTAGCAAAGATGGCCAGACTTTCTTTGAGGATTGTATCGGCATAGAGTAAGATGCTGACGCCGGCTGGCACAAAAAGCATACCCATTTTTTCCAAGAGCAAGGTACAGGTATCTTCAACAGCGGAAATACGCACTGCTTTTAAAAGCAGAAGAATAGCGAGAATGATCATACCTAAAAGAGCCGGTGGAAACTTTATACCAAGCAAGCCGACGGTTAAAGTGCTGATGAATTGAATAAGCATTATACAGGCAAAGCCTGTTAACAATGAATTTGTAGTCAAATTTACCCCTTCTTTTTAATAATATGTAATATTCTGTCACGTGAGGTATGCAATGTCAAGAAAAAGTGTTAAAAAATATTGTTTGACTTTTTGACTTTTTGGTTTTAGAATAAAAACAGAAAATGTTTGTGCTTGGTGTTTGAAGGAGTAGCAGCGCCCTGAAACAACAAGTGGAGATAGCAGATTCAGCATAAAAAACGAAAATTATGAATAAACTATGTTTTGTGGAGGTGTAAAAGTTATGAAGGAAGAGCGTTACAGTGATGAGGTTAAAACATTGTTAGAAGCTGCGCAGCAGCAGGCAGTGATGAACTATAACCAGGAATTGAGCACGGTTCATCTTCTGGCCTCTTTGTGCGGTCAGGAAGGGTTTTTTAAGTTTTTGCTGCAAAGCTTGAAAATTGATGAAAAGGCTTTTACGCAGGAAGCAAAAGATTTACTGCGTAAAATACCGCAGGTTAAAGGTCAGGATGCTTTACGGATGAGCATGGGGTTGGCGCGTGTTTTTGGTTTGGCTGAAAAAGACGCCGGTGAAAATGAAATAAACATCGCTAATCTCGTGGGAGCCTTGGTTGAGGACGGCGATAGTGATGTCGTTGCCTTGTGCAAAAAATATGGTATAGACAAAAAGAAAGTGAAGGCCTTATATATGCAGTATGTCAGCGGTAAAGGTGACGAAGAAAACCAAAAGACTTTGGAAAAATATGGGCAGGATTTAACAGAGAAAGCACGTAAGGGTGATTTGGACCCTGTTATTGGTCGTGATGAAGAGATTCGTCGCACCATTGAAATATTATCCCGCCGCAAAAAGAATAATCCGGTGCTGATAGGTGAGCCGGGTGTAGGTAAGACCGCCATTGTTGAAGGTCTGGCCCGTCGTATCGTTTCCGGTGATGTGCCGGAAATGCTTAAGAATAAGAT
>JAAYVM010000189.1 GCA_012517145.1 Acholeplasmataceae bacterium | reverse complement strand
TTTAAAAAATATTAACAGAAAAATTCCTCAGTATGCAAAGTTTGCTATCAGCCCTATTCGTCTAACTACAATTGGGGAAGCAGATTTGGCAATTACCTCAAGAAATAAGGTTATAAAGTATATCGAAAATGATTTTCCAGCATACATTGTTGAACCTTCGGAGGGGTTTCCGGCGCAGGTTTTTGCTGCTGGAATAGGAAAGGCTTCAACAAAGAGAGACTCTTGTGAAAAAATAATTAGTTGGCTGGTTAATGACGAAGATGTTATAATTGTCACCGAAAAACTAGGATATGGGTATTTATTCATTTCGCAAAATAAATTTGAGAATGAAGCTAACAGAGAAAGTCTGCTGTGGGTAAATGATAAATATTTGACTGATGAGAAGCGGACAGAATTAGTTGAAAAATGGCTGCAAAATGTTAGGTTTGCGGATAAGTGATTGAAAGGGTGTTTTTCTTGAAAATAGGTTTAGTAAGTCTTGGCTGTCCGAAAAATCTTGTTGATTCCGAAACAATGCTTGGCATAATTGAAGACAAGAAAATGACGATTACCAATAATCCCGAGGAAGCCGATATAATTATTGTCAATACATGTGGATTTATCGAATCAGCTAAGGAAGAATCGATAAATACTGTTCTGCAGATGGCAGAATATAAAAATGAAGGCAACTGCAAGTATTTGATTTTAGCTGGTTGCCTTGGTCAAAGATATTCCGAAGAACTGCTTGCCGATATTCCGGAAGTAGATGCTATTGTAGGTACGGAGTGTTATACTGAAATTGGGCAAGTGATAGAAAGAGTGCTTCTAGGTGAGCGTTTTATTTGTTTACAGCCTGCTTCTAGCGCAGAAAATGAAACCGGCATGATGCCGAGAATATTGACTACGCCGAATTATACAGCTTATTTAAAAATTGCTGAGGGCTGTGATAATTGCTGTTCTTACTGCATTATACCGAAAATTCGCGGACCTTACAGGAGCAGACCGTTTGAAGAGATTTTAGCAGAAGCCAAAGCTTTGGTTACCAGTGGTGTCAAGGAGTTAATTTTAGTTGCACAAGACACAACTCGCTATGGAGAAGACTTATATGGTTCATTACGCTTGGCTGAATTGCTTAAAGAACTAAATAAGCTGGAAGATTTAAAATGGATAAGGATTTTGTATTGTTATCCGCAATATTTTTCAGACGAATTAATCGAAGCAATAGCAAATTGCGAGAAAGTATGTAAGTATGTGGACATCCCATTACAGCATATTAGTGATTCTCTTTTAAGCAGCATGAATAGACCTGATACGAAAGAACAAATAGTTACCCTACTGGCAAAATTGAAAAATCGCATACCTGATATTTGTATTCGCACAACTTTTATAGTTGGTTTCCCAGGAGAAACCAAGGATGATTTTGATGAACTCAAAGCATTTGTTGCCGAACAAAAATTTGCCTGTGCAGGTGTATTTACCTACTCACAAGAAGAAGGTACCGTGGCCGCGTTAATGCCTAACCAGATTGACGATGCTTTGAAACAGGATCGTTATCATGAACTGATGGCCATACAGGCACAGGTATCTGAGGAAATTCACATCAATCTGGAAGGGAAGGTCCTGGATGTTCTTGTAGAAGGATTTGACGAAGAGAATAAGAACCTTGCCTGCGGCAGGTCCTACAGAGAAGCTCCTGAAATTGACGGCAGCATTTTTATTGAAGATGCAGCTGCAATTAAAGTCGGTGAATTTGTTAAAGTAAGAATTGTACAAGGGTTTACTTACGAATTGGTTGGAGAACTGGCATAGTTCACTAGGAGGTCAAGTAAGGATGATTGTCGAAGTAATTAACACTGGAACTGAATTGCTGCTTGGTGATATTTTAAATACTAATTTTCAATATCTATCTAAAGCATTGAATCAGAAAGGGTTTGATGTTTTATATCAGACTACTGTTGGCGATAATGAAACCAGACTGAGAGAGGTATTGAAGATTGCTATCGCTCGTGCAGATATCATTGTTACTACCGGTGGTTTGGGTCCTACGCGCGGTGACATTACAAAAGAGATGGTTGCGTCTGCACTCGATCTCCCCTTAGAACTTGATCAGGAAACGCTGGAAAAAATAAATCAATTTTTTATCCACCGGGGTATATGTATGCCTGAAAATAATGTAAAACAGGCGATGATACCACAAGGAGCACACATTTTAAAGAATGATGCCGGGACGGCTCCGGGATTGGCAGTTGAAGCTGATGATAAGCTTATTATCCTCCTGCCGGGACCTCCCAATGAAATGAAACATGTTTGTACAGAGCAAATGTTGCCATTTTTAGAAGAGCATTTTTCTCAGCAAGGAATTATTCACTCCAAAGTTTTGCGTCTTAAGGGAATTGGTGAATCAACTGTTGCCGAAAAACTCGACGATATTATTATGTCGCAGACCAATCCAACAATTGCGATTTACGCAAGGAGCGGCGAAATCATTATCAGGATTACGGCAAAAAGTATTGATTATGCCATGGCAGAAGCCATGATAGCTGAAATGGAAGCTGAAGTTCGCAAGAGGCTGGAGAATAATATATATGGCGTTGATAACGAGTCTTTAGCAAAAAAGCTTGGTGAAGAACTGTTAAAAAGAAATAGTACGATATCTTTTGCGGAATCATGCACGGGCGGTTTAGCCAGCAGCATGCTGACTGACATCCCTGGAAGTTCCGAGTATCTCTTGGGTTCAGTTGTTTCTTATAGTAATGAGGCAAAGGCTAAAGTTATAAACGTGTCTGAAGATAGTTTAAAGAAATATGGGGCAGTAAGCGAGCAGGTAGCACGTGAAATGGCAGCCGGTGTTCGTAATCTTTTCAATACCACACTTGGTGTAGGTATTACTGGGATTGCAGGACCAGGCGGTGGCTCAAGTGAAAAACCTGTTGGCTTGGTATATATGGCTATAGCGAGTGAAAAAGGAATTGTTTGCCAAAAACACAAGTTTCATGGCTCTCGAACTGATAACAAATTGCGTAGTGTATTAGCCGCTTTTTCGCTGGCTTTGGACAAATTAAATGAAGAATTTTAGGAGGAATTATGACAAACAACACAAAAGAAATGTTCGGTGATTTACTGTTAGACAAAAAGATAGTAACTGCGCTGACAGAAATGGGTTTTGAAGAACCATCACCAATTCAGAGAGAAACTATACCAATCGTATTAGAAGGTAATGATGTTATAGGGCAGGCACAGACAGGTACTGGTAAAACAGCAGCCTTTGGTATTCCTATTGTCCAAAATATTACAGATCATCGTCATATCCAGGCTTTGGTTATGACACCGACCCGTGAATTGGCAATACAAGTCGCGGAAGAAATCGGCAAGATTGGTCAGACCAAGCGAATAAAAGCTCTGCCGGTTTATGGCGGACAGCCAATTGACCGTCAAATCCGCTCTTTGCGCAGTGGAGTACAAATCGTTATAGGAACTCCAGGCAGACTTCTTGATCATATCCGAAGAGCCACTATAAAACTTGATAATATTAAGTTCCTTGTCGTTGATGAAGCTGATGAAATGCTGGACATGGGTTTTGTTGAGGATATGGAAGAGATTATGAAAAACCTTCCTGCAGAACGTCAGACATTGCTATTTTCTGCAACAATGCCGCGCCCAATTCTCAGCTTAACAAAAAAATACATGAAGGCACCAAAGCTTGTCGCTATTCATAAAGAAGTTGTGACAGCGCCTTCCGTTGACCAGTTTTATTATGAAACCAAAGACAAGGTTGATGGCTTGTGCCGTCTGCTTGATGTTGAAATCAACGGAAAACTCATTATCTTCTGCCGCACCAAGAAAGGTGTTGACGAATTAGTAATTGCTCTTGGCACACGTGGCTATTTAGCAGAAGGCTTGCATGGAGATTTAAGCCAGAACCAACGTGACCGTGTAATGAAGAAATTCCGCGCAGGCCGCGTTGATATTCTGATTGCTACTGATGTTGCCGCACGTGGTCTGGACATTGAAAATATTACTCATGTTGTTAACTTCGATATTCCCCAAGATCCTGAGAGCTATGTACATCGTATCGGAAGAACGGGTCGTGCAGGAAATAAAGGCGTGGCACTCACCTTTATTACACCACGTGAATTCCGTCAATTGAAATTGATTGAAAAAGCTGTTAATATCAAAATTATTCGTCGTCAGTTGCCAACTGAAGCAAACGTGCTGGAACGCCAGAGAGAAATGATAGTGTCGAAATTACAAAGTGTTTTAGACCAAAATAATTACAATGATTACTTACCGATAATTAGTTCTTTGCTGAAAGACTACAACCCTGAAGAGGTTGCAGCGGCGGCTGTGAAATTAATGCAGGAAGGTAACAAGGCACTGGAAGCACCAGCTGAAACCACTATTGCTCCTGACTTGGGAAATACCGGTGCTAAGCCGGGCATGGTGCGCATGTTTATTAATATAGGACGCAGCCAAAAGATTACCGTTAAGGATATTATTCAGTCTATCGCTATCGAGGCTGATGTTCCTGGCAAAGATATCGGCATGATCAGTATTTATGATAAATTTACCTTTGTTGAGGTACCGGAAGAGGTTGCTGAGAAAGTCTTGGCTGTTATGCACCGTAATACCATAAAAGGCTACAAAGTCAATGTGGAACCTGCACGCGCAAGAGATTAAAGAGAAGTATATTTAATAATAGTGGAAGTAGTTTTTCAAAGCTTTGAAAAACTACTTCCATATTTTTGTTATTTTATATTTATATGTGATAAAATTAGCAATATTTTATAAAAAAATAAAGGTTATTTTAGATTTGTGTCGAATAATCAGCAGGTAACTCAAAATGTGTGGATATAAGAGGAGGTAACTATCGATGTATAGTTATAGCATGCAGCTCGGTGGCAGAACACTGACTATCGAAGCTGGCAAAATTGCAAAACAAGCAAATGGTTCAGTAATGGTGCGGTATGGTGATACGGCAGTTGTTGTCGCTGTTACGGGCACAAAAGTTCCGAGGGAAGGTGTAGATTTTTTCCCACTGACAGTAGATTTTGAAGAAAAAATGTATGCCGTAGGAAAAATTCCTGGCGGCTTCATAAAAAGGGAAGGCAGACCAAGCGAAGCTGCCATTTTGACTAGCAGATTGATTGATCGTCCAATCAGACCGATGTTCCCTGATGGTT
>JAAYVM010000188.1 GCA_012517145.1 Acholeplasmataceae bacterium | reverse complement strand
CGTAACAAAAAAGCTCCCTTATTAAGGGAGCTAGTAGAACAATTGGAGCGGATGGCGACACATGCAATACGAGATCGGCGGGAGCAAAGCGAGGCGCAGATGAAGTAGGGCAGCGGTTACGAGCGTAGCGGAGCGGAGTGAGATAACTTCTTAACATTCGAATCTCGCAGCCGAATGCGTAACAAAAAAGCTCCTCGAAAAGAGGAGCATATAATCGTTGGAGCGGATGGCGAGATTCGAACTCGTGACCCACGGCTTGGGAAGCCTCACCACTTTTTGTTTTAAAAACCTGCAAACCAGCACGGTTACTGTGCCTTCTTCACTTGAAATTATGATAACACGAATCAGCCGGTGTGTCCAATAACCCTTTTGGCAATTCAACACTGGTGTGCAATTATCAAGTAATATGTAGTTCCCATTCGAAGACTTAAGTTTCAACGACTACAACGGAATAGAAAAGAATTTACTTAAGCAAAAAGCCCGCCTAAAGGCGGGCTTTAATTTTTATTATGTTTATCATTCTTTTGGTTTCTGGGTATTTACCATTACATAATTTAGTTCACTGAAAAAAATTCCTTCACCAATTGAATTGGGGATAACGCCTGACCATTTAGGTATGTCATCAGTCCATGAATCAAGTACCTTTCCATTGTGATCGTAATAAATACATTGACTAATGTCTAAAAATATCTGGATATCCTTATTAACCTTAAAAGTCCAATGAGATAATGAATGGTCAAGGTTATCAAAACCTTTTATTGACCAACCATCTTTTTTCCTTTGATCAATTTTTTCTGCCACTGCATTAGAATCATATTCAAACAATAACCAACTATCAATGAAAGACCAACCATCTTTATTTGTGATATTAAAACGTGAAGAATCAATTTTATATGTTACACCGGAATCAGTAAACAACAATTGAAAACGTTCTTGTGCATATACATGCGAACTAATGGAAATACAAACGGTAAAAATCAACAATAAAATTGAATAATAGAACTTTCGGCTCTTTATCATAAGTTATCCACCCTTTACAAACAAAATCTTATCACATTTGAATTTCTTCTCGTATGTAATAAATCCTGCTTATTTTAAAATTGTATTTTACTATATTGCATAACAATAACTCTTGCACCATTTTCATCTGACGTTTTAGTTAGTGAAAAGAACAAAATTATATAAAATAATTTACTTAACTAAAGCAGATAAAGTCTCGTAAATCGCATAATCACTAGGCTATTTCGGTGTTTATTTGCAAGCATATTTTTCTTCTTGGTTGTGAAAGGATTGTTCATATTCTTTTATTAGTCGATCTAAAACTGGACGAGATAGGTTACACATTTCTGCCATTTTAGTCTTTGTAATTTTACGAGTCATATATTGATTATATATATCATCAAAGTCGTGTGGCAGTTTCTTTGCAGTTCTACCTTTGTATTTGCCTTGTTTTTTAGCAAGTGCGATACCTTCTCTTTGTCTCTCTAACATAATGTCACGCTCAAATGTAGAAACTGCGCCGATGAGAGTTACCATAAGTTTGCCACTTGCAGTAGTCGTATCGATTTGTTCTTTAAGACTTATTATTCCTACACCTTTGCTATTAAGCAATTCAAGTAGGTTTAATAGGTCTTTTGTGTTTCTCGCAAGTCTGCTAAAAGATTCAATATAAAGAGTGTCACCTTCTCGAACATAATCAATTAAAAGTGTCAGTTGTGGTCTATCTGTATTCTTGCCACTAACCTTCTCGAGAAAAATTTTATCAATGTCATATTTCTTTAATGCTTCGAGTTGTCTTCCTTCATTTTGCTCAACGGTGGAAACACGTACATAAGCAACTTTTTTACCACCAGTCATGCTCAACACTTCCTTTCGCTTTTGTTGAGCATAGTCTACCAGATGCTACAGTTAATTGTCAAATTAGAGTCTTAAATGTTAAAGCAAAATGTAAATTAAAATATGAACTAATTCTAAATTAACACAAACACGAGCGAAATAATTTGTAAAAATAGGGCGTGCTTTATCTTTACGTTAAGGTATACATGTGAAATCATTAATAATTGCACAAATTTACATAAATGTGATGGGACAAATATAATGCGAATATTGTAGAATTTAAGTATAGCAAATCGGGTCTACTTATAATGAATGGGGGGAGGGGTATAAAAACCGATGGGACTCCCAGATGGTATTCCTTAGGATACGCTATTAAAACATTTGTTACTAATGAAATTATTTTTTCGTAAATAAGGAGGGATTTGGTTTGGAAGATTTAATTATACTCGAACCTGATGAAAGATTTATGAAGGTATCAATTGAAAAACGAAAAAAGTTGCTTGATCAATACTGCCAAACACACGATTGGTATACATATGATCATATGGCTAATATAATAGATAAGAAGTTTGAAACCGGAAAACTAACACCTATAGAAATTGCACTACTAAAAAGTAATTTTACTTTATTATGGGACGTTGAAACACTTAAAAATGACATAAAAGATTTGGAAAAACAATTAAAAGTAAAGCAAGAAAAAATAGACAGTTTGAGAAGCAAAAAAGAAGGATTCAAAATGCACGTACGCGTCAACACAGGAGAATTGTTTAAAAATATTACTTCAAACAAAGATATTTCAAATGCCGACAAAGGATTTATTCTTTCATGTATTAGTTTGCTTTCCATGGAAGGTAATATATTAAAAAATCCCGGAACAAAGGAGCCAATTTACACATCGGACGAAATGGCAAAAGTTCTCGGCATGCCTAAAAGCACAGTAGTCGATAGGGTAAACCGCTTGATTGAATTAGGATTGCTTGAAAAGACAGAAAAGGGAATTGCCTTGGACCCAAAGCAAAAGTACTTTATGAAAATGATAGATGTGTATTAAAACAAAAAAATAAGCCCTGCTTACGCAGGGCTGTTTTGTTTATATCCGCTAGGTATCCTTATCTATTACTCTCAAACATAAGACTCACTTCCGTGGTCGTTCGTCTTAATCTCTTCGAGATTATTTTAAATATCTCTACCACGGAACGAAGTGAAGTGGTAAGTTCGAGAGAAGCGAGAACTTAAAGTTCTCTTAACCACGAAACTACATTCACTGCGTTCATGTATCTCTCACTACGTTCGAGATATTTATATAAAAAAACTCAAGTCTAAGTACTCACTCCCTAGGTCGTTCGTACTTAATCTCTTCGAGATTATTTAAAGATTTTCTACCACGGAACGAAGTGAAGTGGTAAGTTCGAGAGAAGCGAGAACTTAAAGTTCTCTTAACCACGAAACTACATTCACTGCGTTCATGTATCTCTCACTGCGTTCGAGATATTAAAGATTTTAAATACTTACGAAGTAAGTAACCACGAAGTGGTTTAACCCCCTACCCCCTTAAAACCTCTCTATATATAGCAGGTATTCGGGCACCTTTTATAACTAAAAACTAAATTTTCTCGGTTTTGGCTACAATTAAAACGCAAAATGTATAAAATGTTACACTTTAATGCGAAAAAATTAGGTGTAGCAAGAATTAAACAAAAGATTATCAAAAAACATGAAACGGAAATCCGTACGTTTTGTGTTAAAAACATGTTGGTTTGCTTTAACTGAGCAAATAGTTAATAATCATATCAAATAAGTAGGAATTAAAGGAATTCCCTATTTTTCATTTGTTAAGTCTGGAATAATTGTAGTGTTCCTAAAACATGAGTTTGCAAGGAAGTAAAGTATTTATAAGCATATATTTCGGTTTTAAACGATGAAATTTTGTCACAGGACTTAACTATCGTGTGACGATATTTTCTCTCGTACAGGGCGAAAATTGACTGCTTTTGCATTTTTCATAAAATCGTGTAACTCAGCATGGTTACTGGCTTTGCAGGCATTTTAGTCATGAAGTAAAAATAGGCAAAAAACAGGGGTAGTGCTCTAACGAGTATTTTCAGAAAAGCAATAGTTTGCTTTATTGATTTTTTAATAAAATGAGAATAAAATGGCCTTGAATAAGAATAAAAACTTAATTTATTCTTTGTTCTTGTTTCTAAACTTTTTCATTGAAATTCAAATATTTCATTTTATTATAAATTGAATTCACCTTTTTATTAATCGATGTTAAAAATAACAACGTAAAAGTAATTATACGAATAAAAAGAGGAAGTGGTTTTTATGATTTGGGTTGGAAGATTGTTGTTAACAATTGGCGGTCTTTTATCCCTGACTGGTATTAGGCTGCTTTTTAAAGGAAATTTTGGCAATAAAGATATCGGAGAAGTATTTTTGGCTTTTTTGTTTATTATCGGAATTATGTCAATGGGGGTTTATCTTATCTGGCGTGCCAAAGGAGGAAAACTTGGCAGGTTTGCTAAAATTACCCTTCAATATATTTTGTTCTACATTTTTTTAAAACTTCTTGGCTTAACTTTAGCATTTATATGTCTTTCAATTTGGTTAGTTTACAAATATTATTCTAACAATAAGGTTGCAAAAAACTCAGAAACACCAACAATAAGCACAGAGAACGAACAATCATTTAAAAAAGAAAATCAGGCAACGGAAAAAGTGGATCATGAAATAACATCAGCAAAAGTAGATGTTAAACCTACATTTGAAATGGCTGTTAATGATCTTGAGAGTTATTACAATAGTGATGAAAATCTTTTAAGTGCTGAAGAATTTCATGACCTATGTGAATCTTTGCGCATTGCACCTAATAATGAATATATTGGAAAGAATTATCTTGAAACTGCAGTAATTAGTCTCTATAAAGATGGTAATTTTGATGAATCAGTTTATTATTTGGTACATGATGGATGGAATAAATTAGGCGAATTTGAGAAAGACTCTTGCAGAAGATATTATCAAAGTAAAATTAAAGAATCAATATTATCCGCTAACGGACTTGAAAACACAAAAGATAATTGGGAAAAAGCATTACAAGGATTAGATTTTATTTTGGTTGTGAATCCAGAATTTAAAAGATTTATAAATCTAGTAAGAGAAGATGTTACTGAGGAAGAATTAGCAACTGCTACAGAAGATAGTTTTTGTTCGGGATTTGTTGAATGGCATAAAAGCAAAGATAGTACGTTAATTGATAATATTATTAGGGACGTGTATGTTAGGACTGAAAGCGAAATAAGCAAAAACTTAAGCATCTTGTATTCTTTATATTCAAAAACTTATTTAAAGTCAAACATGGACTCAGAGCATTTGAAGACACAAGATAATCAACTTGTAACAACACAGAAATCAGATAAAAAAGCGAGTTACATAAATAGTATCTGGATAAAGGCATTTTTTCCCTTAATAATTTTAGTTGTTGGCAGTTACATTTTCGTAGGTAGTGACTTTTATAAAAGTATAGGGTATAAAACGCATAATATCGAAAAACTTGGTATAAGCATCGAGTTGCCTAAAACTTATCACAGAAGCGAATTTAAATCAGATACAAATACCTGGTATGCTTATGGCGGTGAAGAAGGCAAAACCGTAATTTCAATAAACAAAAGTGATGATACTTATTGGTATAGTCATTATCCTTCCCAGCCATTGCTTGAGGAAATGAGGCAAAATAAAACACCAGAATTGACGAAATCAAAAATCCTTGAAAGAGTAATTAATGAGTACGCTTTAGTTTTCAACAATAAAACCATTACCCTTATCAGCGAAGGTGCAAGTGTACGATGCTATTATGAAGAGAACAATAAAATAATTGTAGTATATGACGATCTTTCTTTTGCTGGTTATGAATATTTTTTCTTTCCGTTAGGAAAGGATAATAATTACGTAATAACCTTTCATAAAAGAGAGAAAAGCAAAATATCCGATGCTGAATTTGAGGCTTACAAAAAAATTGTAAGTAGCATCCGTTATTATTAGTGGTAAAAGATTAGAAGGGGGTTTAGATGATGATACAACATTATTTTTACAACTGCTCACAAGATCATATCAACAGAATAGACAGAAACTTATTTAGTGACATTGTTAACACCATTCAAACCCTTGAAAAAAGAGAAAAGCAGTCAGAAATTAATGAAGATATTCTAATTAGTTTGGCGAAACAAGGATGGTCTTTTGATACCGTACCAAGTAGCAGGAGCGTCCTTAAGAGATCTAATAACCGTAGGTTGTGCCTAACATCATTTACTTTAGAGGCTAACTGGCATTCAGATTTTGCCAAAGTTTTTAATCAGGACTCAAATCAAGAACTTGTACAGTTAGAAGTCCAGTTTGGTAAAGTTGAATCTATGTTTAAAGATTTTTGCGGGTTTAAAATTGCCTATTTTGAAAGACGTTTGGCACTAGGCATAGAACTAGTAATGAACGACCCAAACAAGTATTTTGCCAACAGGAAAAAATCTGTTTCCGGCATGGCATATTTTGATATCGCAAAGCAAACCTTACCCGCAATAGGGTTAAACTGTCCTATATGGTTAATAGGTATCGGATAAAAATACAGTTTTGTGTACTACTAAAAACAATCTTGAGTGGAAAATTCCACTATCAAGGATGTAAACGAGAACAAAAGATGCTTGAATACAACCGTGTATATTACAATTCACGAGCAGAAGCAATAAGCGATAGATATGTTCCGTGGAAGGTTTGTCGTCCGTAATATCTAATCATCCAAAATTTGCGTAAGCAAAAAGCCCGCCTTTTGGCGGGCTTTTTATATAATTAGCATAATGATTTTGTGTCGTCTCTTCTCATTTTATAAATTAATTTACTTCTAGAAAAACCAGTCCTTAAAGAAATGGTTTATGATGAACAGTAATTCCTTGCACAATATCCGTTACAATTTTCTCTGCCAATTTTCTAGCATTTTTATGGTAAACTTTGCCATTATTAATTAAATTTAAATATTCTTCAAAATTATTTATTTTATTCCTATAACCAAACAAGTAAAACGGGTCAGTCTTATCTTTTATATCTTCTAGTTCTTCAACGTCAATAATAAACAAAAGCCCATTAACATATCCATCAATATAAGCAACGTCAAAATATTGTTTATTTTTTAGATAGACTTTTCTTTCCTCTAAATATGACTGAGTAACATTCATAATATTGTAAGGGTCAGAGTATTCTCCGGTTTTATGTCTAGTCTCAACTCGTTCTAATGCATGAATCAATCCATCAAGATAAGAAAGGGAATATATAACTTCAGGGTTATTACGTAAATCTAATTCGCCAATTTTTTTGTGTATGCCATTTACAAATGTAAGATAACCGCTAGCAATATATAAAGTATCCTCGGGAATTATCAGGTTTTCTTTAATTAATAGTTCTTTTAATTTTTCAATAAAAAAAGTGCCATCGGTAATTATGGGCGTAATATTAGTTCCTTTAAATTTTTCATTAGCGCTCTCATCAATTGTTACAACGTAAGCGTGAGGATTTAGCCCACTCATTTCTCTAGATAAGTATTCTTGAATACTACTAAAATCTTCATCACCAAATGAGTAACCTATAAAAATTATTGTCTTAGTTGCTAAAAAACTTTTTAGAAATCCGCCTAATGCGCCATTATTGAGCCTTTCATAACATTGCTGATAATCTTCCCCAGTAATAACCAAAGATCCATAGTTGTTTACTGTCCCATGTATCTTAAGAACTCGCCGATATGCCAAGTCCCAAAATATAAGATCCTCATCAGATACAAAAGGAGTCGCCCCACACTCACGTTCAAAATAATCATCCCAATTTGTTGTGATAATATCTCGAATAAAATATACTGATGACAACTCTCTATGAAAATTAGTTGCAATTCTATAAAGTTCTGGGAAAGAATCTACATAATCAAATCTTTTTCTTATGCGCCTAATCAAATTACGTCTACCATTAGGTTGCTCAGTATATTTACTCATTATCTTTGAAAACTTCAATTGTTCACTATTTGGTAAATCCATTTCTTGTTTAATTTCTTCATAAAAAGTTCGCGGATAGCATCCTTTCTTTTCCGTGCTAATACCAGCCCCAGCAAATAAAACAAGTCTTTCTGACTTTACAGCCTCAATTATATCATTAGGCATATCAAAATCTTTTTTATGCATACACGATTCGCACACGCATTTATGCTCCACGTTATCACCTCGTTACAACAGGGTTTCTTTCAAGAATAATATCTCACCATTTAACAACTAGCGAATTAATTGCATTAAGCCTTGTGCAGTGTAACTTCATTTTGCCTGTTCGCATTTCTTTCTAAGTAGATTGAGGCAATAAATACAATCGCCGTTATTACGTCAATTATTTCTAACGTCCTGATATCAAAACTAATAACCATAACAGGATTAAACAAAATTGCTATAAATAAAAAAACCCATACACCGAGACTAAGTCCCTTGTCATAGTATTCCTTTGCTGACCAAAGCGCGAATATTGTAATTATGATTCTCATAAGATCATATATAGGTGCGTCTTGGTAATAATATTCACGTCCAATATAATAAACAGTATTATTATATATAACCGTACCGAGGAGGAACAAGGCGCCTATTATTTTTGCAATTACAATGTTTCTAGAAAGCAACAGGTTTAGGTTAGTCTTGAATATGTCATTTGGGACGTTTTGACGATGCTGAATATTATCTTCATCGTTACAAGCATTACCTTTTATAAAAAATAAAGCAATATAAGGTAACCCAAACAATATCAAAGCATTGTTCTGAAATATTACCCATACAATATCAACAATTATCCTCGGGATAATCCACTTGCCAGTTTTTCCGAAATCATGAAGACGTTTGATCATGTTAAAGTACATTAATACTGAAAATAGTACTACAAATAATGCACCTAACGAGTTCATCCATTGAATATGAAGCAAATCACCATATACACATAGGTTGAATGAAACACTTAATAGGAATGATAATAACAATGTGCGGAGGAAGTACTGTTTTCTATTAATTCTGCCTTCATAACTAAAAAACGACAGAAATAATCGCCTTCGTTATATTTTTTATCTGAATAACAAATATCGAACTTCCTTCAGAGGCAGGTTTTTGCATTTTATATGTTTTATTTCAATTTAGTTGTATCAAGTTTGATTTCATCAAATGCCTTTTTCAAGGCATCCATATAGGCACGATCGAAAGATGGCAAGCCTCCCATTATTGCAGTGCTCTGACCGTCTTTGACTATTTGTTTTGCAATAGCATATTCACCTGTTTCAACATCAACAACTCTAAAATTACAGGTAACGGTGGTTTTATAAGAAAAACTGAACAAACCCGCACTAAAACGAGGTGCGTCATTGCTAACGGTAATAAACAAAGCATAGTTACAATTCAGGGTCTTAGCCATAGCCTGTATGTCTTTACGATTTAAAGGTTTAGTGTAGTATGGTGTACCCGTTTCAAGATGATTATCTTCTTTATATATTTGCATAGCCATAGCCGTGTCATCCATAGGTAAAATAGTAAAACGCGGTTCCGAGAACATTTCTTTTGCCTTCTCAGGCACCAACTCTCTTACTTTTTCATTATTAACGAACGTAACTGGTGCTTCCATAAAAATACCAACAACGCGTTTGTCTTCAGGAGCGACATTTACAGCATCCTTAACCTTATCAGCCATAGTACCCGCAAATGCCGTTGTTGAAAACAAAATTGAAAACAGAATAGTTGCCAATACCCAAACTTTTTTCATCATTTAACACCCTCCCACGTCTATTATATACATCTAATTATACCTATTCCACTTTCCCCCTTCGCATTAATACTAGAAAACGAAATCCTCCTCATAAATCTAACGGTTAGTACTTCAACATTTAAGTTTGATATCCTCTTTATGAAAATAAAATATCAAATAGAATTAAAAGACATTTTTACGAGTGGACTCATCTTTTAAAATTAATAATTAAAAGCGTTACAAGGTTAATGCGTTTAAAACTTTTTAATCTCTAATTCCTTTTCAACCAAGAGCATCTTTATCTTTGAAGATGTTTTCTGGTCATTTACTATAGTCTCAAATGCTAACCCTTGGTATAAAAAAGAAATCAATTCGTAAATTCCGCTAGCCTCAACATTAGGATAAAATCTACCCCATGGTTCTCCAAAAGAGATCTCATGAAGGTAATTATAGAATTCCTCTAGTGTATTTACAAACTCATCATCCAAACCTTCTGGAAACGCACCTAAGCCATTAGCGTTTGCATCCTCATAAGTACGTAGATCATTGTGACTGATGATTTTATCCCTAGCATCTTTTATCCACCTATAGAAGTCGTTTAGTTTTTCATCATACTCCGATAGTTTGCTTTTTTGTTCAGACGTCCAGCCATCTATCTGAACAAAATGTTTTACTGTCAAGTTTTGTTTTGACCCACGCTTAATAAAAGTTCTGCTATTTTCTAAAATTTTCGCAGATTCAAGAAAGAAGTCTCGTATTAACAAGTCGAGCAAAATATTAAAGAAAAAGAACTGCGCCGTTTTAGACAGAATTCCTGTTTTCGTCTCGCATCTCGTAAGAACGTGATATAAATCATGATTGGACAATACTCTCACAACTAATGCTTCAAAAGCCTTAACCTGTTTTTGTGTATCAGTCATTTTATTGTAGTTGATCATGACTTTCCTCCTTTAAGTAATATTCTAAATAATTTTATCACGTTTGTTAAGAACACAAATACCTGTCATAGGTGTTAATTGTTTTTACACCAAAATTATATTTCCCTATTTATTCCATATTATAAGTCTATTTCGTTCGTGCAACAGCCTAAATATTTCTTAAGTACCAAAAATAGATATTGGCAATTAAGAAATATTAAAGGTTTTATTAATCAATTGGCGAAGTGATTAAATAATTAAGGGGGCATGGAAATGAAGGTTATTAAAATATTTTTGTTGGTTTGTTTTGCAATTATATTACAGGCTTGTTCTTCGTCGCAGCCAAAGTCACATGAAAATACAAAAGAACCAGTAAAAGTTTATAGCAATTGGCAAAGAGTCACTGTTCCAAACGTAGGAACTTTTTCAATACCTCCCGCGTTGGAGGTGAGAGATTTTGATAGCGATATTACTAATGAAGTGAAGTCTAATAGTGATGTCATTAGTTACATACAAGCAGGAACAAAAGGTTTTATGACTACGCTTGAATATAAATACACAAGGGTATCTCTTATAACACTTCCTTTATCCAAAGGGGATGGGCCGTTGCTAACGTTACTCACTCCATTAAATATCGCAAACGTTGATTTAAAAGGATTTGATGAAGGAACACAAAAGGCATTACAAGAAAATTATGCTAAATATGGAGAATTAAATTATAGGTGGTGGCCTTCTAAAATTATTCATGTAAATGGCGTCGACTGCATTTACACGCATTTTGTTAGAAATATCCCATCATTACGAACACCACCAGCAGAAGAACATTGGTATACTTTTTTTAACAAAGGGAAAATGCATGTTTTAAAAGTGGCTTATTGGGAAAGAGATGCTAATTATTGGGCACAGGGAGAAAATAATCTTATGAATATTGTTCAAACTCTAGACCTAATTAATCAATCATAAAAAATGTTTTGTGCAACAAAAAAGCCCGTCCTAAGGCGGGCTTTCTCTTTTTTACTTTAATTGTTTAATCGGGATTTTGTTTTATAACTTTCGTATACGTTTTTGTATGAAGTTATTAATAGTTGAGACTCTCTTGTGTTTTTCGTGCAGATCTTTAATGTTCAAATTGACATACACTCTTGTCATTTGTGTTGAAGTATGCCCTAGTATTTGTTGGAGTGAGAAAGTATCTCCGCCGTTTCTAATGTAGGTTGTGGCGAAGATATGACGTAATTGGTATGGCGAGATATCTATGCCAGTCTCTTTACTCAGTTTTCTAAATCTGTCCTGTATTGATGCAGTACGCAACTCTTTGCCAGTTGAAGAACAGAACAAAATACCATATTGCCATTCATTAGGCTTATATCCTATAAACCTGTTTATGATATCGAAAACAATTTTAGACAAGGGAACACGCCTAAATGTACCAGTTTTTGTTATCTCGGGACGTAGATTTACTTCCATATAAAGTGGATCGATATCTGATGGCATTAATCCTAGTGCTTCTGATGGTCGCATTCCTGTATCGAGTATTAACATTGCGAATGCATAATCTCGGTAGCCGGAAAACGTCCTTTTATCAATGCCAGACAAGAATCTTTTGACATCTTGATCGTCAATATCCGTAACTTTTATGGAATGCTTTTTATATTTCCATTCCAAGGCGGGATTGAAAGTAATAACGTTTTGTTTTACAAGAAAGTCAAAGAACATGCGATAGGCATTAAGTTTTTTATTGTAGTAGGAGTCAGAAATGTTTTTTGGCAAACTTCTTTGCAACTTGCCGTTTAAGTCATTTGTGTTAAACCCATCTCGGAACATGCTTCCCAATGCATGCCTATGACTAATGATAGTGTTCTCGGTAACACCTTTCTGTTTTTGCAGATCAAGAAACATGCTCATATAATCATTTTTAGCCTGTTCCCCAATCTTAAGTACTCTTTTTACTGTTGCCACGATACCCATCTCCTAACGCTTTTTTGTTATTAGGAAGGAGGCTATTAGGGTAATGACCTAATACGGTTTTTGGCAGATAAAAACAAAAAACCAAAATGCGGAAGAACCGCATTCTGGCTAGATTTTTTGGAGCGGATGGCGAGATTCGAACTCGTGACCCACGGCTTGGGAAGCCGGTACTCTACCACTGAGCTACATCCGCATATGAAGCTGATACATTTGTTAGTATAGCGCATTTCTTGCTTTTTGACAATCCGAAAAGTTATTTGCCGCTGGAAGGGCTTTAAGTAAGGCGATTTTGCAGGATTATCTAGACTTAAAGCATAGCATGGGATAAAATGAATTAACAAGAAAAATTCTGAAGGAGTTGTATACCACGTGGAAGGAGAACCTTCGATGGGCATTGAGATATTGATTATTTTAATTCTGATTATTGCCAACGGTGTTTTTGCTCTTACGGAAATAGCTATTGTATCTTCTCGTAAGCCGAGGTTGGAAAAATATGCGGCCGATGGCAGTAGTGGCGCTAAAGCGGCACTTGAGCTTGCTAATGACCCGACTCCCTTGCTTTCTACTGTTCAGGTTGGCATAACCCTTATTGGCATTTTTACCGGTGCTTACGGAGGAGCGACGATAGCTCAGGGGTTGACAGAATATTTGAAGCCGTTGTCCTTTGTCGGTCCGTATGCTGCAACTGTCAGCATGGCGGTCGTTGTAGCCGTAATAACCTACGTTTCTTTGATTATCGGTGAATTGGTGCCAAAAAGGGTGGCTCTAAACAATCCGGAACCAATTGCCATTGTTATTGCTCGCCCGATGCGGTTTTTATCAAAAATTTTCCTGCCAATGGTCAAGCTGCTCAGTATTTCTACAGAATTTGTACTCAAAGCTGCCGGTGTCACCAAACCAGCTGATGCAGGGGTGACAGAGGATGAAATCAAGATCATGATTGCGGAAGGCACGCTGATGGGGACCTTCGAAGAAACTGAGAAAGATATCGTCGATAGGGTGTTCCGCCTCGGTGATATGCGTGCTGCTGCGCTGATGACGCCAAGGACGCAGATTGACTGGTTGGACCTTGAAAGAGATAACGAATATCTATGGAATATAATAACCGAGAGTCCTCATTCTAAGCTGCCTGTGGCAAGAGGCAGTCTTGATGAAATAGTAGGCATTGTTTACGTGAAGGATCTTTTGTCTAACCGTAATGCGAATAAATTGCCGATAGAGGAAAACATTGAACAACCGCTGTTCGTTCCCAGGAGTCTGCGCGCTTTCAAATTATTGGAGCAATTTCAACAGTCTGGTACCCATGTTGCTTTTGTCATGGATGAGTTTGGCGGTACGATGGGACTGGTGACGCTTCACGATATTCTCGAACATCTGGTTGGTGAATTGCCGGAGGAAGATGAGGAAGAAAAGAGTATTGTCAAAAGAGATGAAAATTCCTGGCTAATTGACGGGTTGCTGCCGATTGATGAATTTAAAGATTTCTTCGATTTGGAAGAAATGCCGGGTGAAGATAAAGACCACTTCCAGACTCTGGGAGGCTTTGTAACCTCTTTCCTGGGTTATATGCCGAAGACTGGGGAAACTTTCGAGTGGGCAGGTTTAAAGTTTGAAATCGTCGACATGGACAGAATGAGAATTGACAAAGTAATTGTAACTAAGCTGCATTTTGAGGAAGTTGTTGACTAAGCCAGACACCCTTACAGCCGAAAATACGGCTGAAGGGTGTTTTTTTGTAAAATAAAAAGGTTTTGCGGTTAATTCAGCGAATGCTTAAATTAGTAGTTTTTTTGAATAATGATCTGGGGGTCTGTCGCTATGGAGTTTCTGCAAACCATTGTCAGCCTGCTGGTTATCGTGATCATGGTAGCCTGCGGTTTTTTCTTTGCCAAGATGAAATGGATCACGAAGGAGACGGCACCGCTTATGCCAATGCTGGTCAATAGACTTGCCCTGCCGACTTATATGATCTGGAATTTCTTGACCAATTTTACAAAGGATGATTTTTTTAGCTTAGCAGGTGGTCTTGTCGTGCCCTATATCGCGATGCTGATCAGCTATATCATTGCCGGTTTTGTCGCCAGGCTGGGAAATGTACCGCAGGAACGGTCAGGTATTTTCCAGGCGGGTTTTTTCTCCTCATCTGCAATCTTCATCGGAGTACCGGTCTCGCTTGCTCTTTTTGGGGATAAATCAATCCCTTATGTATTGATTTATTTTCTGGCCAACGCGAGTATGTTTTGGACCTTGGGTAATTACAGCATTAACAAAAGCTGCAGCAGCGATCCTTCACCTATTTTTAGCTGGGATACCGTCAGACTTGTCTTTTCTCCGCCGCTTGTCAGTTTTATTCTCGCCTTGGTACTGGTGCTGCTCGAAGTTACCTTGCCGGCATTTATCATGAACAGCTTTAAATATCTTGGTTCGATGGTTACACCGCTTTCAATGTTGTTTATTGGTTATACATTAAGTACGGTGAAGTTATCTGAATTAAGTCTCGGCAAGGATATCAATCTGCTGCTCGTCGGTCGTTTTCTGATATCACCAATGCTTGTTATATTTGTCGCGCAATTTATTGAGATACCCTATATGATGCGGCAGGTATTTGTAGTTCTTTCGGCTTTGCCGGTGATGACGCAGGTGCCGATTCTGGCCAGCATTTACGGTGCCGATACCAAATATGCGGCAATTATCGTCAGTCTGACAACGTTATTGTGTCTTCTTGTTATTCCGATTTATATGTGTATTTTTTAGAAAAGGTAAGGTTTCTTTTTGATGCAAACATTGATAAGACAAAATATTTTTTAAATTATGTTTCAAATTTTATAATTGTATCATAATGAGATAAACCACCTTTTAATTGTTTGACATCGCTAAATAGTGGCAGTATAATTTAGAAAATTAAAAAAGACAAAAATGGCAAAGGCGCCGAATCTGCTTAGATTCTGCGCTTTTTTTTGTTTTTGTCGGCACAATGAGGGGAAAGAGAAAGAGGTGTGGTAATTGAAAAAGCTTTTTGTATGTTTGACCTTGTTTTTGATGATGCTGGTGATTGCCGGCTGTGGCGGCGGTGACAAGAAGAGTGCTTCAGGTGGTAAAACGCCGAAAGATACTTTAGTTGTAGGTCTTCCGTTAGATTTAGCAAGTATCGATCCTGCCGTAGCTATGGATAACAAGGCATGGAAAGTAAGTTATCCATGTTATGAACGTCTTGTTAAATATAAGACTACAGCCGATGGCAAAGCCAGCACAGAAGTTGGCCCGTCTCTTGCTAAATCCTGGACTGTCAGCGATGACGGTTTGACTTGGACTTTTAAACTGGAAACGGGGCATAAATTCGCTGATGGTACTCCTGTGGATTCTAAAGCGGTTAAATTTTCTGTGGAACGTGTAATGGCGGTTAAAAAAGGTCCTGCCGATTACTTTAAACCGGTAACTGCTATTGAAACTCCTGATGCTGAGACAGTTATCTTCAAGCTAAAAGAACCGTTTGCTCCATTCCTGGATACGATGGCTGTTAACGCTGCCGGTGTTGTTAATCCAAAAGTTATGGAACATGAAAAAGACGGTGATAAAGGTTCTGCCTATCTTGCTACGCATACAATGGGTTCTGGTGCCTATGAGTTAACAGAATTCAATCCGGGGCAAAGTTTAAAAATGGTTTTGAACAAAAATTATGCTGGCAAAGCACCAGCTATTAAAACTATTCTTTTCAAAGTTATCAAAGACCCATCTGCACAACGGTTGCAGTTAGAAAATGGTGACCTTGATATCGCTGCCGGTATCCCAATGGATCAGCTTGATCAGCTCAAGAGCAATAAAGCAGTGCAGATTTTTGAATCACCATCCCTCTTGACCAGTATTGTGTATATCAATAACCAAAAAGCTCCTTTGGATAATGTAAAACTTCGTCAGGCTATCAACTATGCAGTTGATTATAAAGGAATCATCGAAGGCGCAGTTAAAGGCCGCGGCGAACAGCTGACCACGCCTGTACCAAAAGGTATGTGGGGCCGCGACGACAGCCTGAAGGGCTATTCTCTTGATCCTGATAAAGCTAAAGCTCTTTTGAAAGAAGCAGGTATGGAAAATGGTGTTACCTTAAAACTCTTGTATTCTGATAACCAAGGTTTTAACGAAGCACAGGCTTTGATGCTGCAGAACAGCTTAGGTAAAGTTGGCATTAAACTCGAAATTGAAAAAGTAGCATGGGCTACTTTCCGTGAACGCGTTGATAAGGGTAACTTTGATTTGGCAATGGGGACTTGGAGCCCTGACTATGCTGATCCACAGTTCTTTATGACTTACTGGTTTGATTCCAGCTACTTCGGCTTGGCTGGCAATCGTGCCTTCTATAAGAATGATGCGGTAGATGCCGTTCTGCGCGAAGCTGAAAAGATTACCGACCAGAACAAACGTGTTGAATTATACAAGAAAGCACAGTCTATGGTTTTGGCAGATGCACCGTATATTTTCCTCTTCCAGACCAATGTGTTGACTCCTATGCGTGCCAACGTTAAAGGATTTGTTTACAATCCTATGCTTGATGATATGTATAATTTTGAAGATATGAGTAAGGAATAACACTTTGTGCGAAAACAAAGCTGGCAGTGAGTTCTAGTCCTGCTAACCGTAGTTTTAAAACTCAGAAGGAAGGCGTCTGAAAGGTGAGCCATTCAGACGCCTTTTTGCAAGTATTATTCCCGGCAGGAGAGGCAATGCAAAAAAGCCTTTTTGCATATAGGAGGTTCTATGTTCTCTTTCAGGTTTGTGTTAAAAAATTTACTGCATCTTATAATTGTTTTTCTAGGTGTGTCTATTGTGACTTTTTTTATTTCACATGTCATACCGGGTGATCCGGCACGTATGCTTGTAGGGCCGCATGCATCGCAGGAAACCCTGGAAGCTACGCGTGCGGAACTGGGGCTTGATCAGCCTCTTATTATCCAGTATCAAAAGTACCTGGGTAATATGTCTCATGGTGATTTGGGGACATCGATCCGTACACAGCTTCCTGTAGCTTCAGAACTGGCGAAATGTTTTCCGGCAACACTGGAACTTACATTGATGGCGATGATCCTGGCTGTTGTCTTCGGCATCATTCTTGGAGTTGCTGCGGCGGTAAACAGGGATAAATGGATAGACCATGCCAGTCGTATTATTTCCTTGATAGGCGTATCAACACCACTCTTCTGGACAGGAGTTATCGCTCTTATAGTTTTTTACAAGGTCATTCCGATTTTTCCAGCTTCCGGGCGTATTGATACATTCATGTCACCGCCTCCTAATGTGACGGGAATGTATATTATTGATGGTTTAATTGCCGGTGATATTGATGTAGTACTCTCGGCGATTCATCATCTTATTTTGCCCGCTGTTTGTCTTGCTTACGTACAGCTAGCTATTGTTGCACGTCAGGTGCGTTCAAGCATGATTGATGTTTTGGAACAGGACTATATACGTACGGCTAAAGCTTGTGGTATACCTAGTCGTACTATCATCTATAAATATGCTTTGAAAAATGCGCTGCTGCCTACAGTTACAGTAACCGGGCTTACAATCGGCGAATTGCTTGGCGGCGCTATTATTACGGAAACAATTTTTGCGTGGCCTGGTATGGGAAAATATGTTATGGATTCGATTGCCTTTCTTGATTTCCCGGCCATTATGGGTTTTACGCTGGTCGTATCTTTTAGCTATGTAGTGATTAATCTTGCGGTTGATATTCTTTATCGTATCCTTAATCCGCAAATCAGGGGGGTAGAAAAGTGAAAATTTCTTTGAGAAAAATTGTAGAAATTTTACAGCACAATACCCTGACACTTGTTGGTACCATTATGGTAATAATTATCATTTTTCTCGGCGCAGCGGCGCCGTTAATTTGCCCTTATGATCCCAATTTGATGGATATACCGTCGCGTTTGCAAGCACCAAGCGCCGCACATTTTTTTGGCACGGATGAAATGGGCAGGGATGTTTTTACGCGCGTAATTTATGGAGCACGCATTTCAATTACAGTAGGCCTTTCAATTGTAATCATTGCTGCAGCTATAGGCTGCTTTTTCGGCAGCGTTTCCGGCTACGCCGGCGGCAAGATTGATCAGATAATTATGGCAATAACAGACATGGTGCTTTCTTTTCCTTCCATGGTTTTGGCACTTGCTTTGACTGCTGCCTTAGGACCGGGGCTTTTCAACACAATGCTGGCAGTCTGTATTGTCAGGATACCTCTTTATGTACGTCTCATGCGCGGGCAGGTGCTGGTGCTTAAAGAAATGCAGTATGTGCGGGCAGCTAAAACCTTTGGAGCTAAACCGGTATCTATAGTGATGCATCATATTGTACCTAACTGCCTGACCCCACTTCTTGTACAGATGACATTAGGCATTGGTGACGCTATTTTAATAGCTTCTTCTATGAGCTTTATTGGACTAGGTGCGCAGCCGCCGACGCCTGAATGGGGTGCTATGATTTCTACGGCGCGTATCTATGCCATTGACCAGTGGTGGTATGCGGCTTTCCCAGGTCTCTTTATTTTGATTACCGTTATGGGTTTTAATTTATTGGGAGATGGTATTCGTGATATCCTCGATCCCCGTTCGAAAGGTTAAGGAGGGCTTATGGAAAACATTTTGACTATCAAAAATCTCTCCGTATCTCTTACGGGAAAACGGGGAACGGTACCAATTCTTCATGATATTTCACTTGAGATAGAGGCAGGACATATCCTTGGTCTTGTAGGCGAATCAGGAAGTGGTAAGTCCATGACTGCCTTTGCGATAACGCAGCTGCTGCCGGGTGGCAGGAATTCTATTGTTGGTGGTTCCATCAATTTTTGCGGACAGGAACTGACGGAAAAAAAGGAAAGTGAGTTGGCGAAATTCCGCGGCAAAGAAATTGCCATGATCTTTCAGGAACCGATGACTTGTCTCAATCCTGTTTTTACTATCGGCAGGCAGATGACTGACGTGATCATGACTCATCAGCAAAAAAATCGGACAGAGGCAACCAGCAAGGCTCTTGAAATGCTGGAAAAAGTACATATCAGAAACGCCGAAAGGGTCCTGAAGCGTTATCCATATGAACTTTCCGGCGGTATGCGACAGCGTGTTATGATTGCGATAGCTTTATCCTGCTCGCCGAAACTTCTGATAGCTGATGAACCGACAACTGCTTTGGATGTGACGATTCAGGCACAAATAATTTTTTTGATCAAGGAAGCGTGTAAGGCGTCCGGTACAGGGGTTGTCTTTATTTCGCATGATTTGGGGGTAGTGTCACAGCTTTGTGACAAGATTGCGGTTATGTATTCCGGTAAAATAGTGGAAATGGGCACTGCCAGTGATGTACTGAGGGACCCACAGCATCCTTATACTAAGGCCCTGCTTTCCTCTATCCCGAGGTTTACGCCTAAGGAAGATGCAGACGACAAACTTTATGCAATACCTGGCATGGTACCGGATCCCTTAGAAGTGATATCTGGCTGCCGCTTTGCACCGCGTTGTCCATATGTTTTGGATATCTGCCGCAAAGAGGAACCTCCGCTAAAGATTTTAGAAGAGGGGCATTGTCTGCATTGCCATTTTCAAGAGGAGGTACAAGCCTGATGGCAGCTTTATTGGAAATAAAAGATTTACAAAAAACTTTTAAGGTCAAAAGCTTCTTTGGCGCAACTACGGAAGTACATGCGCTAAATGGTGTCTCGCTTGCCATTGGCAAAGGTGAATCCCTTGGTATTGTTGGCGAATCCGGCTGCGGCAAAAGCACTCTCGCTAATCTGCTTATTCGTCTTGATGAGCCGACAGTCGGCGGAATCTTTCTTGATGGGCAGAATATTTCGCATGCCAAGGAAAAAGACTTGAGAAAATTGCGCAGCCGCATTCAAATTGTCTTTCAGGATCCATATTCTTCGCTCTCCCCGCGCATGACAGTTGAACAAATTCTTACGGAACCTATGCGTGTTGCCGGTGACAAGGAGCCGAAAGAAATGCGCAAAACAGCTATTGATTTATTAGAACTTGTCGGCATGCGCGAAAGCAGTCTTTCCCGCTATCCTCACGAATTTTCCGGCGGGCAGCGTCAGCGTCTTTCCATAGCCAGAGCACTTACTACGGAACCGGAGATTTTGATTCTCGACGAACCGACATCGGCGCTGGATGTTTCAGTGCAGGCTCAGGTTTTGAATATACTGACCGATCTGCAGAAAAAACTAAATCTTACTTATTTATTTATTTCACACAATCTGGCAGTGGTAAAATACATTTCTGACCGGACTGCCGTCATGTATCGATGACAAATAGTGGAAATCGGGCCATCGGAGAATATTCTGTTGTCACCTGCTCATCCTTATACGCAGGATTTATTGGAAGCAGTACCGCTTGTGGGTAAACCTTTCCGACCACCGGTGAAGGAAGATAATTCCGTACTTACTGCCGATATTGGCGTAGGCTGCGCTTATTACAACCGCTGTCCTTTCGCCTTGGAGAAGTGCTGTAAACAAAAGCCGGACCTGGTGGAAAAAGAAAATAACCATTTGGTTGCCTGCTGGCGCGTTTAGCAGCCAAGCGAAATTCAGTAAGGAAGGAATATTATGGCGGATTATAAATTTCTTGAAGAAGCCATACAGAAGGTGATGGCTTATTATAGTATACCAGGCTGTGCTCTCGCTATTATTGACAAAGGAAAGATAAATTACCTGCAGTTTGGATACAGCAATATTGATGAGAAGGCACCTTTTACAGTAGATACTATCAGTGGTATTGGTTCCTGCACAAAGTCTATGACTGCATTTTTGGCGGCAAGGCTTGCGGAAAAGGGTTTTCTTGATATTGATACGCCGGTGGTTTCTTATTTGCCTGGTTTCCAAATGTGGGATAAGGTTGCTTCCGCCAGTGTGACAATCAGAGACATGCTATGCCATCGGACCGGACTTGGTGGACATGATGGTGCTTGGCCGGATAATGGGATAACCAGAATAGATTTTTTGGAGCGGCTGCGTTATTTGGAACCCAATATGCCATTCCGCACATTAGCTCAGTACAGCAACGTTATGTATGCGGCTGTTGGCGGTATTATGGAGGCAGTGACAGGCAAAAAATGGGAAAAACTGATGCAAGAAGAAATATTTGCGCCTTTGGGCATGACCAGGACTTTTTGCTTGATGGCGGATGCGGAGAAAGAAAAAGATTGTGCGCTGCCTTATTGGTGGAACCAGGGACTTCGGGCTGTACCGCGCTGGAACATTGATATGGCTGGTCCCTGCGGTTCTGTTATGAGCACGGCGAAAGATATGGCAAAATGGCTGCTGCTTCATATCAACAATGGTATTTGGCACGGGAATCAAATGCTTTCTGCCGCGAGCTTTCAGGATCAGCACAGACCGCAGATCATGATGGATTATCCACATGTACAAGGCGGCTGTTCCTTAGGTTATGGACTCGGCTGGCGTGTGCTTGATTATCATGGCCATGTTGTTCAGCAGCACACTGGCAAAATCGAAGGCTACAGTGCATTTCAGTTCTATTTGCCTGAAAACGGAAGTGGTGCAGTATTTCTGCAGAATCTGCATGCGCCGGATAACCCATTTATTTTTACAGTTCAAGGGCTATTGCTGGATTATTTTCTCGGCCGGGATGCTGAGGATTGGGTCAGTATTTATACGGAAAAACGTGAGCATGCACCTGAGGATATGTATCATCATCTGGAGTTTAACCTTATGCTTCCAAAGGCAGTAGCGGGAACGACTACTTCCCATGAACTTGCTGCTTATGTTGGAAAGTACCATCATCCAGCTTATGGAACATTTCAAATTTGTCTGGAAAATGGGCGCTTATGGCTGCACGAAAGAGAAGTCAGATATCGTCCTATGACGCATTTTCATTATGATACCTTTAAAGTCGAACACATTAAAGAAGATACCGATCAGTACACGGTGCCGCTGATTTTTTATACAGACGCGAAAACACAGTCGGTAGGGGGGTTCACTATCCAAATGGAACCCAAGGTCAAAGAAATCGAATTTAGGAAAATTTATTCCTAAGTGTATCAGCCAATATTGATTTTTGTTGATTAAATATTTTTCGTTTGAATACAAGTCTGTTCTGCTAAAGATGCAAAAAACCTGTCCAGCTATGAAAGTTGGACAGGTTTTTCTAAATGATAAAATTAAAAATTTTGTCGGATAATTGGGAGGGCATACTTGGCTATCAAACCGGTACTTATTCCGGTTGGTATGGCAATTATCAGTAAAAGCGGCAAATAACTTATAAGCGCAGTTGTCTGCATTAAAAACATCGCAATTACCAGTTGCCCGCAGTTATGGGCACAGGCTCCAAGGATACCGATGCCGACAGGTGAAAAAAGATGAGATTGGCAAGCCAGCACCATCAAAAGGAAGCTGAATGCAGCACCGCCGAGGCCAATGAAGAAGCTCGGGGTGAAGAGACCAGTGATGAGGAGCGCAACCAAAAGAATCCTTGCTGTGAGCAACAGCACTGTCTTGGCTCTGCCAAAAAGCATTAAGGTGATAATTGTGATACTGTTGGCCAAACCAAGTTTGGCACCTGGCAGCTGGATGGGGAAAGGCAAGGCGTTTTCCACGAGACGCAGCACAACGGCGATGGCTAAGAGCAGAGCCAGCAGGACAAGCTCTCTGGTTGTAAGTTTAGCGTAAGACGGCATCGGGCTCACCGTCCTTCCTATCAGCAACTGCTGTGACCAGAACTTTTTCCGGCAGGCACAGGATAGTTTGCCCGTTCTTGTTTATGTAACCCTGATGAATGCATAATTTATCCGGACAGGGTGAATCGATGATATGGGCGCCTTTGGCTGGGTCAATTTCAATAAAAACGTTGCCGTCGGACGTACTGATAGTGAATTCACCGGCGGTTGTCAGCGCCGAACGTTTAATCGTCTGCACGACATGATCGCCTTGGCGTATTTCAAAAGTCAGGTCGGTGTTGGTTGCGTTTGCTTTCATAAAAAGATGTGAACCGGCTGCCAGCAAAATTATTAACAGGATGAGCAGGTAATCGTTTTTGCGCATTTTACTTACCTCCCGCAGGTGTAAGCTCAAAACGTGACTTTAACGAGGGCGAGATGTAGATTTCCTGATCAGCCTGCACAATGATGGCAGCTATTTCAGGATGGGCAGCTAATACTGCAAGAGCCTTTTCGTGAGGCAGAACAAAAAGCAATGTAGAATAATAGTCTGTTACAAAAGCGGAAGAAGCAACTACTGTTACTGAGATGGCATTGCGCGAGGGCATGCCGCTATGGGGATCGAGAATGTGGTGATAACGGATACCGTTAACTTCGTAGTAACGTTGGTAGTCGCCGGAAGTGGCTACAGATTCGCCAGCCTTCAGATTGATAATGCCAAGGTAAGAATTACTGCGGCGGGGATCCTGCAGAGCAATGCGCCAAGGTTTACCGTCAGCCTTAGTGCCGATGGTTTTAATGTTGCCGCCCGCATTAATGAGGGCATAACTGACATTCTTGTCATTTTGCAGTATTTCTGCTGCGGCATCAACCGCATAACCTTTAGCAATGGCACCTAAATCAAGGCCTGCTTGCTTCAGCAGTGTAACAGTGTGATTTTGAGAATCGACGGAGAATTTGTCTTTGCCGCTTAATGCCAGGGCAGCGGCAATTTCTTGCGCGTCAGGTACCGTTTTCGATAAACCGTGCTGGCGCCACAGATCAATTAAAGGTGCAAGGGTAACGTCAAATTCGCTGAATTCCTGCTGTTTTGCCATTGCTGCAAGAAACAGAAGATGAGGGCCAACGGTAAAAGGACCCTGTCCGGCGTGGGCATTCAGCTGGAAAAGACCTTTGGGAGAACTGTCTTTATAGCGGTCTGTTTCATCAGCAATCTCCTGAAAAGCGCGAAAGGATTTATCAACAGCATCTTTTACTTGGGTTTCTTTCTGGCCGACAGCATCTATACTGACCGTGGTATCCATAAGAAAGCGTGTATCATTATGTGATTGAGGGCGCGAAAAGCAGCCTGCATTAAGAAGGCTGCTCAGCAATAGCAAGGTCAGCAGTAGTTTTTTCATGAGTGAAGACCACAATTCTCTCTGGCTGCGCAGCCGGCG
>JAAYVM010000187.1 GCA_012517145.1 Acholeplasmataceae bacterium | reverse complement strand
CTCCAGCCATCTTGACCACTGCCAGTATTGTTCCCCGTTATCAACAAGGTCACCCATATTGATAAAAAACTGCGCGTCAGGATTTTTACTCCAGGCCATCTTTACAGTTCTTGCCCACATTCCGTAATCTACACTTTGCGAATCTGGAAAAATTAGTGCTTTCGTTCTTATACCATTATCCGTATTGAAGGTTTCCCACTCGGTATAATCTTCGCCGTCGCTAATCCTATATTCATAGGTGGTGTTGGCTTTTAAGCTGCTTATTTTTACAATATGTTGATATTTTTTCCCCTGGTCGGTTACAATCTCATTTTGTTTTGCATTAATTTTTGCTATGTCGCTATGACCTTGTTCACGGTATTCCAGGAACGACAGCGAACGCGGTAATCTGGACAACCAAGTTATTGTTCGTTCAGTTCTATTATCTTTTGTAATATTTTGCATAATCACAAAAGCATCAGCATCGCCAACAGCAATCGGAGCCTGTGAGCCGATAGATTTAAGATTACCACCAGATAAAGCAATATTTGCTGACGGTGCTTTTAAAGAAAGATCAGCCGGGAATTGCTGTCTCTGTATTAAGCTACAGCCGCCAGTCACAAGCACTATTAATGCTACCAATGTGATTAAGATTTTTTTCATAACTTTTACTCCGCTAAGCAAGATTTATTTAAATGCAGTGCTACTTGTAAAATCATATCATATTACTATGACAGATAGTCAAGTGACATTTTCGTGTCATCATTTTATTAATCAGCGTATGCTATTTCTAAATATTGTCAACGATTATTACATTTTTAACACAAATATGTATGCATATATGCTTGACACCCATCAATATTTCATTCTATAATTTAGTCACAGCGAGATAAAAGAATATTCTGCTTTCGTTTAGAGGGTTTAAATCCCCCTTCTTTATTGTTTTAAATTATTCAATGAAGGGAAGTGCCCAAAATGACATATGCCGACAAACTCTTGAACCAAGCAATTTTAATGGTTCTGGAAAACACTAGTCAGGATGAATTGGAAAAAGTGTGTGCCATTGATAGTGAAACGCTTGGTTGGTACTTTTGGCTGCCAGGAATTGCCGGACCATATGAACTAGTTTTGCAGAAATGGCAGAGGTGCGCTGATTTAGAAGAAACAACCTTCCTGCTCAAATATTACCCTGCTCCAGGCGAAGAGATTTTTGCTGATTTTTCCTGTGCAGAACAAATTGTCAGATTAAGTTCTTGTTTTGAAGACCAACTTCTTGAAGATGAAGTAGCTGAATTACCAACTCCCTTATTCCAAGAAGCTGTTGATTTAAGATATTTAGGCATACCAAGGTTACAAAGCCGTAGTTTTTTTGAAGAACAGCTTTTCCTTGTTGGTACGATAACCATTTTCATGAATCAGGATGAATTAATTAAAAGTGCCTTGGAAACCCAAACAAGCTACCTCCAATACTCTGAGAACGGCTTGCTCGCCGCAACGGAAAGCGAGCTTGTTGAATTAGCAGGCAATGATGATTTTGACCGCAAAGTAAAAGGACTGGATGTTTGCCATCCTTTCTACGATTTTTTGATAAATACCCTTTTTGCTTCCGTATTTTTGAGAGCAGTGAAATCAGAATTTTATTCAACAACTGGTGTAATTTCTTACAGAATGGAAAAAGAAGGCTACCAAAACGAATATATGAATGAGGTCAGACAAGTTGAACTGTGCAACTACTATAAAGAAGGCATAAAAGTATAGCGATGATATGCAAAAACTCTCCGGAATGTATATTCCGGAGAGTTTTTTTAACTTTTAATGTCAGAATCAGCCTGATCCAATTGTAGGATTTTTTCCGCGTCAGCAGAAGTTATTTGTGTAAGACCGCGCAACTTCAGCTGCATTCTGCGGGTTCGCGTACCCACAAGTTTATCAAGTTCTTCATTAGCTTGCGTCAACCTTGCCTGCGTAGCCTTCAGGGCGTCAGCAAATTTATCAAATTCTGTTTTAACGGCTCCAAGAACTTTCCATACTTCGCTGCTGCGCTGTTGAATGGCAAAGGTCTTGAAACCCATCTGCAGGCTGTTTAAAAGCGCTGCCATTGTGCTTGGTCCCGCTAAGTTCACATGATAATCGCGTTGTAATACTTCAATCATGCCCCTATTGACAACTTCGGCATAAAGACCCTCAAATGGTAAGAACATGATAGCAAAATCCGTTGTATTGGGTGCATCAATATATTTATCCCTGATGTCCTTTGCTTCTGCCTTAATTGTGTTAAGCAGCACTTTGACACAGTTTTGAATTTCCTCTGTATTGCCTCTTTCATATGCGTCACGTAAATTACCGTATGTTTCACCTGGGAACTTGGAATCGATCGGCAGATAGACAAAAGAACCATCTTCTGAAGGCAGCTTGATCGCGTACTCAACCACCTTGCCGCTGCCTTTTTTTGTTTCAATGTTTGTAACATATTGTTCGACGGACAAAATTTCTTCCAAAATAGCGCCTAATTGAATTTCACCTAAAATTCCTCTTGTTTTAACATTACTCATTACTTTTTTCAAGTCGCCGACTCCCTGAGCTAAGGACTGCATTTCACCAAGCCCTTTGTAAACCTGTTCTAAGCGGTCATTAACCAATTTGAAAGATTCAGTCATGCGCTCATTAAGAGTTTTTTGGAGCTTTTCATCAACCAATTGACGCATATCATCGAGCTTTTTATTGTTGTCTGTCTGTAATTCACCAAGCTTTCGTTCAACACTTAAGCGTATATTTTCCAATTTTACAGTAGATTCTGCTGCGTAAGTCTGCAGGCGTTTTTCCACTTGTGATAAGGAATCAGATAACAGGCGTTGATTTTGATCCAGTTTCTCCTGCATGTTTTTATCCATGTCTTTAACGATACCATTCTGCGTATCATTGGTACTGCGTAACGTTTTCAGAATAATACTACCAAAGTTATTCATCGTTTCCTGCATATTTCGGTTCAATTCTGACCGCAGCCCTTCATGCTGCCTGTAAAGATCATTACGCAATTGATCTAGCTGCAGCTTGATCCCCAATAACTGCTCTGATTGGTTGCCAAAAGCTGTTTTGCGATACATAATGAAAAGTAATATCAAAATTAATACATTAAAAAACAAACTTAAAAAAACAATATTATCCATTAAAAAGCCTCCCAGAGCATTAAATATCTTTATTTATTTTCGACAGCAAGGTCGGCATTCCTTTAATTAGAAATATCTTATTTTTAATATGTCCAATATTATGTTCATCATTTCTTGGTTTGTTTAGTTGAAAAATAAAAAATCCCTTTACCATAAAAGGCAAAGGGATTTTTCGCATATTCATCTAGGAATTTTTCTTATAAACTACACCGCCAGTAGCCTGGTTGGTAGGTGTAACGGTTACTTCACAAATCTGTACGTGTTCCGGTGCACTGGTAGCATAAATAACTATGTCAGCTATATCATCTGAGGTTAGCGGTTTGATGCCTGCGTAAACTGCCGCTGCTTTTTTCTCATCGCCGTGGAATCTGACGTTGCTGAAATTGGTTTCAGTCATACCCGGCTGAATATTGGTGACTCGAATTGGTTTATCAACCAAATCCATGCGCAAGCCATCACTCAAGCAATGAACAGCGGCTTTCGTCGCACAGTACACTGCGCCATTGGGATATGCAGCAATGCCGGCAATAGAGCCAATATTAACAACATGCCCTTTCAACTGATATTTCAGCATCAGCGGCACTATTTTACGTGTGAGATAAAGCAAGCCCTTGATATTTGTGTCAATCATAGTGTCCCAATCACTTGGATCACCTTCATGTAGCTTTTCAAGTCCCAGCGCACCGCCGGCATTGTTTAAAAGAATATCTATCTTTTTCCATTCCTCCGGCAAAGTATCAATTGCTTCTTCAACCGCTGAGCGGTCTCTCACATCCAGTTTGATTACTATGCTTTCTGTTTCGTAATGCTCCTTTAACTTTTCAGCTAAAGCTGTTATCTTATCTATGCTGCGTGCACACAGGATCAAGCGTGCCCCGGCCATGGCAAAAGCTTCTGCACTAGCTTTGCCAATACCGCTGCTTGCTCCACTGATGAAAACTGTTTTCCCTTTTAATCCGAGCATATGTCTGACCTCCAAAAATTCTGTTTGATGATTCTAACGCATAAAATTCGTCTGAATTACTGTTTCGTATTCCGGTAATTTAACACCATTCTGCTTACCTGCTTCAATGCACTTCAAAAGCCAGCTCATATTCTTTGCCAGTGTACGCATCGTCTGCATTCCTTCATAATCTTTCACAACGTCTTCTGCATTACTGCCATGAACCTGATTCCAATACTGCGAACTTACGACAGTCATGTTCTTCATCATAAAATAGTGGTTCAGCTGATCAAAAGAGGCGCTTGCACCACCGCGTCTGCAGCTGACAACTGTTGCTGCAAGCTTATTGGCAAAAATGTCACGTCCAGCAAAAAACACCCTATCCAGCAGCGACTTTACCTGACCAGAAATACCTGCATAGTAGACAGGACTGCCTACAACAATAGCATCAGCTTCTTTGATTTTATCAATAACAGGATTAACCAAATCATCGTTAAAGACACAATGGCCATTGTTCAGTTTGATACAAGCATAACAAGCTATGCAGCCTTTAACAGGTTTACTGCCGACTTGCATAATTTCCGACTCAATATTTTCTTTCGCCAATTCTTTGGCTATTTCTGACAAAGCAGTATATGTACAACCTTTTTCATGCGGACTGCCGTTAAGCAATAGTACTTTCATCAGTTATCCTCCTTCGCCTATCGGGCAAAAATATTATTTGACTTTTTTAACTTCTACAAAATTTATACTTATCCTGCAAAACTTTTTACTCTTGCTTAACACGAATACGGGTATTCTCTTTAATTATCTTATTGGCGTCCTTTACCACAAGACCATCTACATTTAACCCTTCTGTTATTTCAATGTTTCTATTATCCATCAGTCCAGTCTTGACGCTGACATGCCTTACCTTGTTATCCACGGCCAACATTACCTTTTTTTGGCCAACCGAGTCGGAGAAGATTGCCTGTCTTGGCAATATTATAACGTTCTCACGACTGGCAGTTATGACACCTACCCTTATTTCATAGCCTGGCTTTAAATTCGCTGTATTCTCTAATTTAATAATAACGGGGACTCTCCTCTGCAGAACTCCCAATGTTGAAAGTTTTTCTTCCGCATGGGGATATATTTCAGTGACTTCACCATATAAAGCCTGGTTACCCAGAACGGGCGCTATAATTCGCACCTTTTGTCCTACTGCGACGTCTCCCAGGTCATCTCCCAATAAATCGGCCTTGATCTCAAGCTGGCCAGATGTGCCTAGTGATGTAAGCAGCGTTCCCGTTGTCACCACATTTCCCACTTCTACCGGCAGCTTTAAAATTGTGCCATCAAGCGGGCTTCTTATAATGAGTTTCTCTTCTCTCTTTACAGAAGTGTTATATAAGGAGCGATAATTATCCGCTTGCTCATTCGCCAGCTCAGTGTTATAAATTAATTCGTCAACATTCTCTCTTGCTTTATTTCTGGCAAGGGTACTTGCATCTAATTCCGCATGAGATACTGCCCCTGCTTCAAATAACGTACGGGTACGCTCGTAATTTATTTGTGCATCAGTCAATTCCAGGTTTGCTTTGGCCAATGCTGCCTGAGTAGAGCTGACTTCTGTCTGGGCCCGTGTCAGTTCCGCCAGAAAATATTGCGAAACCATCGAAATGTCTTTATTTTCCAGAACCATAATAGTCTGGTCTTTCAGAACTTTTTGTCCTCTTACAACATCTAATTTGATAACTTTTCCGTCTTGCTCAGAATAAATTTCATAATCGTCAACCGCTTGTACGTAACCAGTATCCACCACAGTGCGTTCTATGCTGCCTTTCTTCGCCTTAACGACCTCAACCAGAGGAACATTGTAGTAAAAATAATATATCAGTCCCGCCAGAATCACTGCAATAATGCCTGCATAAATTATTACCTTTTTCATGATTTCTGACCTCCAAAACAAATTACCACTCAATCTTATCCGGAGAAAGCGGACTTGCGTTTTCTGTTATTTCCACAATTTCACCGCTGCGCATCCTTGCTACTCTGTCCCCCATGCCACCAATCGCCGCGTTATGAGTTATTAAGACTATAGTACATCCTCTTTCTTTATTGATTTTTTTCAGTAGTTCCAGAATTAATTTGCCCGTTTGATAGTCCAAAGCTCCTGTTGGTTCATCACAAAACATAATCCGAGGATTTTTTACGACAGCTCTCGCTATTGAAATTCGCTGCTGTTCACCACCGCTCATCTGAGATGGGAAATGTTCCTTTCTTTCATACATAGCCATTTCTTTTAAAACTTCATCGATAGGCAGTGGCTTTGCCACAAGATTTGCGGCCAGTTCGATATTTTCGCGAGCAGTCAGATCAGTAATCAAATTATAAAACTGGAAGACAAATCCTGCATCATTACGTCGGTAATGCGTTAATACCGTTTCGCTGCCGCTACTGATATCTTGATTTTCAAAGAATACATTCCCGCTAGTAGGCAAATCCATTCCGCCCATAATATTCAGCAGCGTGCTTTTGCCGCTGCCGCTTGGGCCAAGAATAACAAGGATTTCTCCGGCATAAACATCCAATGAAGTTTCTTTTAAGGCCTCGACCTTGACTTCGCCCATCTCATATATTTTAGTAACTCGTTCCAGTTTTAAAATCACTTTATGTTCCATAGATATACTCCCATCCGGAAATATTTTCAGCTGGCATATTTTCTATTCAGGGATCTTCAATACTTCTACTAAATCCATCTTCCTGATGTCCTTTGTCGACAAATAATGGGCAATTAATACAAAAATAATGCCGCCCACTGTAGCTAAAACATAGGTGCGAGGATAAATTATTACAGGCAAGGTGTACAAATCATTTTCAACCGATTTCATATACGCTGCGACAAGCTGTCTGCCAAAAGGCAAGCCTAAAATCGTGCCGAAAATTAAATATATGATATTCTCGCGGAATAGCAGCCTTGAAATCTCGTTAACGCTAAAGCCAATAGCACGCATATAACCAATTTCCCTTCGCCTGTCAGACATATTCATAACAGAAGAATTGTAGACGATAGCAAGGCCCAAAAGAATCCCGAATAAAGAAATAATCCCTGTCGATATATCAAGAGTTTGCAGAAGCTGTTCCCAGTTCGCAACCTCTTTTCTTTGTTGTAAAATTGAAGATACCTCAAGCATTTTGTTTATTTCAGTTTCCACATGACTGATTTTGTCTTCATCAACTTTCAGCATCGCTCCTGAAACAAGATCCTGTTCCTTCATAATTTGATTTGCCTGCCGCAAATCTATATATGAACCAGCTCCTATCATCTGATTGACACTGCCAAAAATAAAGGTTTTGCTCCAATTGGTCTGCCCATATGATAAAAGTGTTTCTACCTCCACTGTCTCACCGACGGCAACACCCAATTTGTCTTTGGTCCGTTGATTCAAAAGTATCCCCTCTGCTGGTATACGAATTTGTTCCCCTTTGGTATTTTCAAGTTTCTTCATGCTTAAATTCGTATCATATGCAATTAAAACATCATCTTCGTATCGTCCCTGATAATAAATTCTTACAGGTATCTCCATAAAAGCTTCAACATTTTGCACACCGTCAATGCGACCTATATTCAAAAGCTCACGTTCAGGCTGCATAGTATCAAAACGAATTGTCATGTCATAATTTTGACTTTCGTAAAATGTTTTTCGCATCATAAAGTCAGCTGCATCATTAAGAAAAAACGAACAGACTAATAACCCTACGGCAAAAATTACCACCAGCTGTGTAATTAATGTTCTTACTTTATTTCGGAACATGTTGCGAATAGTCATCTTCCAGCCGACACTTATCTTGTCTAAACTTTTGATGTGACGTTCGAGCCAACTTTTGTCACCTGCTTTGGGCGGTTCCGGCCGCATCGATGAAGACGGAAGGATACCTGCAATGCCTCGTGCTGCCGTTAAGGCAGACAGCAGACTGATCAGCAGGCACAAACTCAACCCCAAAATAATAGGTCTGATGGCTAAGCCTTGCAAATTACCAGGCAAATTAAAGTAAGTATTATAGATTTTAGAAAAATAATTGGAAGAAGGTATACCCAGAACTACGCCAACAGCAACGCCAGTAAAAGCAATAGTCAAAGCATAGTAAATGTAGTGAATAATAATCTCATAGCCATGATAACCCAAACCCCTCATGAGTCCTATTTGTGAACGCTGATTATTAATCATCCGCCTTAGAATAATAAATTGAACAGCAGCCGCTATAACCAAAAATATTAAAGGCAATACCGTCGCTACCGAGCTCAGTTCTTTCAGCTCACCATCAATTACAGCATTACTTAACTGATCAGAACGAGGAAAAGATGCCAATAATCCATAGGGTCTTAACACTTCCTTAATTGCCTCTATTGTTATGTTTTGTTCCGCTCCTGCCTCATACTGAACAAGCAGCTGGTTGATTTCACCAGTCATATTTAAAAGCTGCTGCGCCTGTCGTTTTTCCAGAATGAATATTCCAAATTTTTCAGGGTCAGGCAGGATATCGCTGCTGTTCTCCATTGCGTATATAAATTCTGGTCCTATGGCCGCTCCAACCACTATAAGATACTTTTCTTTGGCATCGATTATTACAGATACTTCATCACCAAACTTTAGATGATTGGCTGTATAATATCGGGGATCCAATACAACCTCAGGTATACTGCCGCCAATTTTTTCCGCAAAAAGCCTGCCATCTATAATATTTATTTTGTTTAGTTCATTATCATCAGGAATAATGTAACTAATAATGCGTGCAGTTGCTCGTTCTTCATTTTTTTTTATTATTGACAGGTCTTTTTGTATCCTACCTGTTACACTTCTGACTCCTGGAACATTTGCAATTTGGCCGACCACGCTATCCGGAGCTTTAACACAATGGAAATAATAATCAGCAAAGTTGTTCTTACTATAAAAATCATCCTTGGCCTGTTTAAGGTTACTGTAAGAACTGCTCATTGCCACATAAATGACAATACCGCACATAACTACAGTCACAGCAGCAAAGAACTGACCTAAATTACGCAATATATACCGCACTATTTTTTTACTAAGTATGCCCATAGCAAACACCTCTAAGCCCACTATGAATTATTGTGCGAACAAAGACTTGCGTTTGTTTGAATAATCAGTCTTTTTTCTTATTTTAGCATATTCTGTTCCTAAAAATATATAAGGTTCACTTTTCAAAAAACAAACTTTTTCCTTTATATTGCTTAACGCAAAGTATCTAAATAGAGAAAGTGCCTCTGATGGGTTTTAAAACCTATCAGAGGCACTTTCTTTAAAATAGTCTATTTAAATGTCCTCAGAAATTTCAACAGCCTGTTGCGCTCTATAACCTATCGCCAAAACACTGCCTGCTACTAAAATTGGTACGATATATTCAAATCCAGCCATTGTATTTGCGATATATCTACCTATAATTTTGTCATGAATTATCATGCTGCCTGCAGTCCAACCCAAAATTCCGGCACCAACAAAAATAAACGAAGGATATTTTTGCATTAATGCCCCTATAAGCTGACTGCCCCAAACAATAATCGGAACACTAACAAGCAGTCCTATGACTACCAGTCCAAAATGGCCTTCAGCCGCACCAGCAACAGCCAAGACATTGTCAATGCCCATTGCTACGTCTGCAACAATAATAGTTTTGATAGCAGTCCAAAAATTTTCACAAGAAGATATCTCCGTCTCATCTTCAGTAGGTTTTAAAAGCTTAATAGCTATCGGAATAAGTGCCAGACCACCTATAGCTTGCAAAAAAGGCACAGTCAATAGCCAAACAGCAAGAAATGTCATCAACAACCTTACAGCAAGCGCACCCGCTGTACCAACATAAATAGCCTTTTTCCGGATTGTCTGCGGCAGGTCACGCGAAGCCAATGCAATAACTACAGCATTGTCACCACCTAGAACAAGATCCAAAATAATAATTGAACCAACAGCAAGTAAAAAATCAACTGACAAAAATTCCAACTTATTTCCTCCTTTTTTACAACAAAAAAGACTTTCAGTGCAATGTAATTACATCACACTAAAAGTCTCACCAATCGAATGCTTAGCATCCAACACTACCGCCAGCCGTAAATTACGACATGCATGTTGACGGCAGTTTTCATGGTTACTCCCCTTTAGAGTCTATTCGTATGGAAAGTATTATAGCAAAATTCAAAATGCTTATCAACACTTCACAATAATTTCATTATTTTCATCGATAGTAGATAGTAGTATGATAAAAACTCTGTACAGAGAAAGTGCACCTGTAAATGCTATTGGGCATTTAAGGTGCACTTCAAAATTGCAGTTGCTTTTTTACAAGCTTTTATTTAGGTTCTGTTTGTGCATTCTCAGAACTTGTATGAGTAGCTGCTTTGGTCTTTGAAGACTTCTTCTTCAATTTCTCTTTGTTTTTTGGGCTTTTGTCTCCCATGTCAAACATCTCCTTAGTGTTTAAAGCCTATGCTTATTATAGCACTTTCGAGACAGGCATGGTAAAGTTTTCGCATAAAAATCTTATATAGTTAACAAAAACAACAAGTTGAATTAGTATATAATATTTAATTGTACTCTTTAAGTAATTTTAATGCTTTTTCCATATTTACCGGTTTGCTGAAAAGGTAGCCCTGCAAATAATCACAACCATGCCTTATCAAATAGTCTTTCTGTTTTTCGTATTCGACGCCTTCAGCCACCACAGTATGACCAAACTTATGCATCATGGAAATGATATCCCCGACGATTATTTCATTTTCTTCGTGCGTGAGCAAGTCATCAGCAAAGTATTTATCTAGCTTTATGCTATCAACATAAAGCTCTCGCTCACGTGCAAGCGAAGAATATCCTACCCCAAAATCATCAATTGCAAATTTTATTCCTAGATCTTTAAGTTTGCCAATTGCTTTGTTAACACTTTCATAACTTGTCAAAAGTGTTGATTCAGTTACTTCTAAAGTTAGCATATAGGGGTTTATTGCTGTTTCTTTAATTATATTTTTAACATCACTAACAAAATCACTTCTCAGCATCTGAACAGCAGAAATATTAACTGAGATACAAACCTGATCGTAACCTAGCCTTTCAAGTTCTTTGATGAAGTTACAGGCCATGTACAAAATTTTTCTGCCAATAGGAATAATCGACTGGGTTTCCTCAGCAATACTTATAAACTCTATTGGAGATATAATACCTAGCTTTTTGCTTTCAAACCTTGCCAAAGCTTCAAAAGCGTAAATCTTATCTGATTTCGCAGCAAAAATCGGTTGGTATAACAGAAAAATGCTTTCATCAGCATCATCCCGAGCAGCGTTGATAAGTTCTTCTTTGATAATGGCATTACGCGCCAATTCTTCTTTTAATTTGTCTTCAAAAAAATAATAGTGTGTCTCTTGGTTTTCTGCTGATTTTGCAGCAGCAATAGAAACATTTTTAAGTATATCAGACGTCGATTCACAATTATGAATTTCAAAAATTCCTATATTACAATCAAGAGACTGCCTGACTTGCATTCTCTCTAATAAATTTAGTATTTCATCACAAAACTTTATTAATTTATTTTTCTCTCCATAATTTTTCAAATAAAAAGCAATTCTTTCAAAAGAAATCTGAAAGAGTCTACATTCACCAACGCATAAAAGAGAAAGCTGCATTGTAACTTCTTTTATTATACTTTCACTATATCCATAACCATAAAGCATGTTAAAAGAATTGATTCTATTTAGATCCAAAAGAATGACAGCTCTTTCAATTTTATAACCAGAATTACCTTCCTGTTCTAAAAATTCTTCAAAGAATCTTCTGTTATATAAACCTGTTAATGCATCACGCTCACTAAGGAACTTCAATCTTATTTCATGCTGCTTGCGTTCTGTTATATCTATAATAATTCCCTCAATAGCTTCAACATTACCGTTTTTATCGTAAACACCTCGTCCAATGTCCAGAACCCATTTGCGTTGTCCGGAAGCCATTATTATTTCATATTCATACTTATATGGCAACCGCTTAACAAGCATTGCTTCAAATTCTTTTTCTATACAGTCAATATATTCTTCAGCTATTAAATGAACATAGGATTTACCGCCGTGCCACAAAAAATGATCTACAGGATAACCGGTAAGTTCCAGACATCCATTGGAAACAAATTGCATACTTAAGACGTCATCATATTTACACCGATAAGCCATACCAGGCAAATTTGCCAGCAAAAAGCTTTTGCTTCTCTCACTCTCTTCCAGCGCTTCTGCTATCGCCTTGCTTTCATTGATGTCCTGTACTAAAAACAAACTGTACTTATTTGTGTCATCTTCTAAGACTAAAGGAACAGCAGTTTTTCCGGCCCAACTAATCTTACCGTCCGGTTTTAGATATCTTTTTTGTATACTAAAGCTAGTAATTTCACCTTCGCTTAGCTTTTCTGACAAAAGAAGCTCTTTCTCCACTTCTTCAGGATGGGTTATTGTTTCCCAGCCAATTTCCTTAAGTTCCTCTTTGCTTCTGCCAGTTATTTTCTCAAACATAGGGTTGATACTCGGGAAAGCCTCATCATCAACGTATTTTGTTTTATCACTATAGCAAATAGCAATGCCTATTGGAGCTTGGTTAAAAACCGTACGCAGCAATGTTTCACTTTTATTCAATTTTTCTTCTGAATCAGTCAGTTTTTTCAAAGCAGAATATATAAGTCCATACAGAAGTGCAGCAGTAGATAATACGTAAAAAATACCTTTCACAATACTTACAAACAAAACATCATAGCGTCCAGGTATAAACTTTTCCGTAAGCATATCAGAAAAAACTATCCAAAGTGAACCAAAGAGGATATATATAAATGTTATTTTAAAAGCATGCTTCCGCGCCAATTTAGACCGTGAAACGCTCATTTTCTTTTCTTGTTTCAAAAACTTCATCCTCCTTATCCATCAGAAGCATAAATGTAACATTTGATATAACTATTTTAGTTATATTGTCAACCCAAAAACGCATTATGTCAAACAAAAAAGCTATGACTATCGTGCCATATCCGGCATAAAAATCATAGCTTTCCATGTTATTTCACTAAAACACTTGAAGAAAACATACTATATTTTGAAAAACAGTTTTATCGCCACCAACTGTTTGATTATTGCTGGTGGAGATGAGGGGAGTCGAACCCCTGTCCGAAAGCAATGAAACATGACTTTCTCCGAGCGCAGTCGCTATTTTGGTATTTCGCTTCTTTGTCGCCTAACGACAGGCTACTCAGTCGCTATCTCGATAAGTTTCCCCAGCAAGCCTCCGAGAATTGGCCTTCGGGTATCCCACTAGTTGTCGCCCTATCCACGCCCATGGGAGGAGGAGAGGTAGAGCGTTAGCATTAAGCTGCTAAAGCGTAATCTGTTTTTGCGTTTAATTTAAGTTCCATCGTATCACGGGCTGATGGGACCCCGGCTCGCTTATCATGCCACACATACCCCCGTCGAAACCAGTACATCCCCGGTTGTAAGAGTAACATAAGTTACTGTAATAAGTGTATCATAAGGCTATTTAAAAAACAACAAACTATTTATGAACTTTTTGACTTTTAGCCTGTGGCCTGCGTTTCGGCTGTTATTCCTGTATCATGACTTTCGTACCTGGCTGAATTTTCGCTTTCAATTCTTCAACATCGGCGTTATTCATTCTGATGCAGCCTTCGGAAACCATCGTTCTGATGGAAGCCGGATCATGGGTACCATGAATCCCAATGCCGTCCCAACCTGTTTCCAAAGAAATAAACCATGGACCATAGGCACCTTCTATTTCGCCCTTGCCATCCTTAAAGTCATGTTTCCAGGATGAAGAATCAATTATCTCATCGATGGTAAAATTCCCTGTCGGCGTTCTCAGGTCACCCGATTGCTGCTTTTGTCCAGGATTTTTGCCGATGGCAACGGGATATGTTCTTTCGACCTGACCGTCTTTTTTCAAAGTCAAACTAAAATCGCTTTTATCGATTAAAATAGTATATTGTAATTTTGCCTTAGGCTCATCAGTTGTTTGTTTTATTTGCCCCTTGACATCTGATTGTATTTCAGATGGTTTGACTTCGGCGGACTTAGTAGCCGATTGCTCCTGAGCTTTGGTTTCAGCAGCCTTCTCGACATTTGAATGTGTAGTTGTCACTGATGACTTAGGCGTATAATACATATAACCTAAACCAGCTGCGACAACCAGAATAGCAGCAACAATTGCTCCTATTATCTTATTACGCTTTTTCCGTTTGACGCGCTCGTCGCCAAATTCATACTTCATGCACATCCTCCTATTTATCTGTTACGCTCTTTCAGTGTTCTGTCCATTTCACGTTTTGCGTCCTTTTCCGCCATTGACTGTCTCTTATCGTAGAGTTTCTTACCAGTTGCCAAAGCCAATTCCATCTTGACCAACCCATGAGTAAAATAAAGTTTGAGAGGAATAAGTGCATAGCCCTTTTCTTTTACTTTGCCAATCAGTCGTCTTATTTCAGCTCTATGCAGCAGTAATCGTCTTGGTCGTAATGGTTCATGATTGAATTGATTGCCCTGTTCGTAAGGACTGATATGGAGATTATATACATAAACCTCTGCTGTTTTAGTAATTTGCGCATAAGCATCCTTTAAGTTTGCCTTACCGGCTCGCAGAGATTTTACCTCCGTGCCCACCAGTTCAATCCCGGCTTCAAATGTTTCATGAATAGAATAGTCGTGGCGCGCTTTCCTATTTTCTGCTGCAATTTTAATTCCTTGTTGTGCCAACTTTCGCACCACCTTGTTTTAAATATTATTTATAGCAGTCCGTATTTTATTATTTTCTCTTTTTGCGTTTGCTTTTGTCAAACTTTCTGCCAACATCGCCTTTTACGTTTTTACCGCGGCTTGTTTTACCTTTTTTGCGGTCAGCAGCTTTTTTAGCAGAAAAACTTGCTGTACCACCTTTTGAACCTCTTTGCTGCGAAGGGCCTTCTCTGCGTCCTAGGAGTTGAGCCCTCAAGTGTTCACGCATTGCAGCTGATTGCCCGGCCATGATAAAGTCTATATTGCGCTCGGCAATATTCACCTGCAGGACTTCAATCGTAACTTTATCACCAAGTCGATAAACCTTGCGTGTGTGTTCGCCAATCAAAGAATATTGCTGCTCCTGAAACTCATAATAATCATCGGTCAGACTGGAAACATGCACCAATCCTTCAACGCCATTTGCCAATTCGACAAACATGCCAAAAGCAGTCACACCAGAAATAGTTCCCTCAAACTCCTCGCCAATATGGCCAGCCATATATTCGGCCATTTTAAGATCCACGGTTGCTCTCTCAGCATCTGCAGCAGCTCGCTCGCGAATAGAAGAATGGGTCGCAATTTCATCGAGTTCTGTTTCCAGCTTATCTCTTTGCTTTGCCGATAGCTCAGGATTATGCATCCATTCCCTCAGCAGCCGATGCACGATAAGGTCTGGATAACGCCTGATTGGTGATGTGAAGTGGGTATAATATTCAGCCGCTAAACCAAAATGTCCGACATTATCCACCTGATATACAGCCTGTTTAAGAGAACGCAGGGCTACGGTAGAAACAAGACGTTCTTCCGGACGTCCTTCCATTTGCTTTAAAGCCTTCTGAATCTCAACAGGTTTGATTTCGTCAGATATTGGCAGTTTAACATTGAAATTATTCAGCAGTTTAGCTAAATCAGTCATTTTGTCTTCATTAGGTACGTCATGTACACGATAAACAAAAGGCCATTCCTGATTACTCATATGACGGGCAACAGTTTCATTTGCGGAAAGCATGAACTCCTCAATGATTGACTCAGATATACTACGTACGCGCTGCACTATTTCCTTAGGGCGTCCTTCTTCGTCAAGCAGTACCTTTTGCTCAGGAATATCGAAATCAATTGCGCCACGCAGCATACGCTTATTACGCAGCAGGTTGCACAATTCTTCCATTTCTTCCAGCATAGGAACTACTTTGGTATATTTATCCATCAAGTCAGAGTCTTTGTTAACAAGAATTTCACGTACTTCCCGATAGTTAAGCCGGTACAGGACTCGGATTACACTCGGGAATATTTCGTACGCCTTAACCCTGCCCTTGCGGTCTATCAACATTTCACACGACATTGCCAGTCTGTCTTCGCCGGCATTCAGGCTGCAGATACCGTTTGACAAGCGTTCCGGCAGCATAGGTATAACGCGGTCTACCAAGTATACGCTGGTCCCGCGTTCGCGCGCCTCTTTGTCTAAAATAGCATTTTCCTTAACATAATGACTAACATCGGCAATATAAACTCCTAGCAGAAAATCTTCGCCCTGACGCCGTACATAAACAGCATCGTCAAGATCCTTGGCATCTTCACCGTCAATCGTAACAAGCGGCAAAGAACGCACGTCACGTCTACCCCTTAAATCCGTTTCTTTGATGGTCTTTGGCACGCGTTTGGACGCATTGATGACTGCCTCCGGAAACTCCAGCGGCAAGTCATTCTGTTTAATGATGGAAAGAATCTCCAGCCCTACATCACCAAGATTGCCAAGAATTTCAATAATCTTACCTTCTGCACTCTTACGTTCTTCCGGCCAGGTAGTAACTTCTACAACAACTTTTTGATTTGGCTTGGCGCCGCCAAAATTCTTACGTGCTACATAAATATCCTGTCCTATACGTTTGTCATCAGGTACAACAAAACCAAAATCGCCTGTCTTAATAAAAACACCAACAACTTTGTTGTTAGCCCTGGTAATAATCCTGATTATTTCGCCTTCTGGTTTCTTGCCGCCGTCACGTGTTTCGACACGAGCCATTACCCTATCGTTGTTCATGGCACCATTTAAAGCACGCGGGGGAATAAAGACATCAGGTCCCTCTCCCTTATTATCTGGTATTACAAAACCAAAGCCCTTGCTGGTCAGCTGAAAACGGCCGGCTACCAAACCCATTTTCTCTGGCAGCCCAAATGTTGCAAATCTGGTTTTAATAATCTCACCATTAGCTTCCAATTCCAACAGGCTTTTCCAAAATTCATTTAGTTGTGGCCCTTCAATAGGTATTTCGGCAATCAGGGCCTCAGCGTTCAGCGGTGCATAACACTTTCTCCTCATAAATTCCAGGATTGCGCTTTTAACCTCGATACTTTTCATAAGTCACCTTCACACATCATTTTGGCTTCGGCTTCCGCAGCCAAAACTCCGTCTTCCTTTATAATTTGAGCCGTCATTTCTACAAGGCGGCCTTTTTTACGTTTTAAGCGTGCGACAGCTTTAATTTTTTCGCCAATAAAGACAGGCTGACGAAAACGCACTTCTATTTTTGCCGTATAAGCAGGCTTACCGGTTGCAATGTACAAATAATTTCCCATAACTTCATCAAGCAAAGTGCTGATCAAACCGCCGTGCATTCTGCCGTCATAGCTTTGATGCTCACGCTGTGGTATAAAAGTTGCGCTGCATTCTTCCTCAGTACGTTCGAATTCCAGCTTCAAGCCAATAGGATTAGCCTTGCCGCAGGCAAAGCACCATGTATATTCCTTTGGATCCGTCATTTTGTTACTCCTCTAAAAAATTCAAAATATTTTTAAAAACTTCGTCACGATTATCGCCTAAAGTCAAAATATGTCCGCCATTTTCAACCCAGACTAGTTTTTTATCTTTAGCAGGTATTTTTTCATAAATAAATTCTGCACTTTCAGGTCGCACCGTGTGTTCTTGCCTTGATTGCATAATCAAACAAGGTATTGTAATTGTCGGTATGATCTTACTGACACAATGATTAATTAATTTCATTAAGCTGTCCAATGCATTAAGCGGCATTACATCATAAGCTATGTTATATTTTTTATCAACTCGATAGTTGCGGCTTTTCTTCTTAACCCATTTTTTAAAAAACTTGGCAAAACGTACGAAGTGCGCTCTCTTATCATAGACATAAATCGGAGCAGCTAAAAAAACTGCTTTTTTTACCGGCTGTTCTGCTGCCAATTTCATTGCCAAAAGTCCGCCCATCGACAGCCCAATAACCGAGATCTCACTGCAGCAATCACTTAATTCGTCGTAAGCTTTCTTGACGGCTTCATACCACATCGGCCAGCTAGTTTTATTTAATTCTTCTGGTGTTGTACCATGTCCAGGTAAGCGCACACCAAAAACCGAATAACCATTTTTGTTCAAATATTCTCCCAGTAATTTTAGTTCGGCTGGAGAACCTGTATAGCCATGAATCAGCAGCACTCCTTTTTTACCATCCTGCCAAAAATACTGCTCTGCTCCCTCTATAACTGTCAACGATTAGCTACCTCCAGTGCTTTATTTCTTCTATTATAGCATCTTTAGCTTGAACAACAAAACAGCCGAGCAGGCAAATAAAAAAAACCACATCCGAAGATGTGGTTTTTACAATTACAATTATTTCATACAACCAAGCAACAAACCGCCATACTGTGCCAATACAGGGGCGAAAACAAGTGCAACGATCGTCATAAGTTTTATCAAAATATTCATTGCAGGACCGGAAGTATCTTTGAAAGGATCGCCTACAGTGTCGCCGGTAACAGCTGCTTTATGAGCATCGCTGCCTTTACCGCCATGAGCACCGCCTTCGATATATTTCTTAGCATTATCCCATGCGCCACCAGCATTTGCCATCAGAATAGCAACCAATACGCCAGCTGCAAGAGAACCTGCAAGCATACCGCCAAGAGCTTCAACACCAAACAACATACCCATCAGAAGAGGAGCTACTATTGCCATAATACCAGGCAGCATCATTTCATGAAGAGCGGCTGCAGTAGAAATGTCTACGCAACGACGATAGTCAGCTTTAGCTTTACCTTCAAGCAAACCAGGAATGGTACGGAACTGGTGACGTACTTCCTCAATCATTTCAAAAGCAGCCTTACCAACAGATTCCATGGTCATAGCACCGAATACGAACGGCAAAGTTGCACCAACAAACAAACCTACCAAAGTAACAGGATTCAACAAATCAATAGTATCCAGATTTACAACATGTGCATAAGCAGAGAAAAGTGCAAGTGCTGTTAATGCAGCAGAACCAATTGCAAAACCTTTACCAATAGCAGCAGTTGTGTTACCTACAGCATCAAGCTTGTCAGTAATTTCACGAACTTCGTGAGGAAGTTCAGACATTTCAGCAATACCGCCTGCGTTATCTGCAATAGGACCGTAAGCGTCAACCGCAACAGTCAAACCGGTAGTAGAAAGCATACCTACTGCAGCAAGTGCGATACCAAAAAGTCCCATGCCAGGATCTTTAGCTCCGCCCATTGAGAAGAAAGCTACTACAACGCCGATACAGATAAAGAACATTGGCCAAAAAGTGGAATACATGCCAACAGCAAGACCGGAGATAATAGTGGTAGCCGGACCTGTTTCAGATTGTTTTGCAATCTTTTTAACAGAGCCGAAGTCAGCAGAGGTATATACTTCAGTAATTTTACCAATGATCATACCAACAATAAGACCGGCAATAATTGCATAAAAGGCATCGAGATTGCCAAAAATAGAATTGCTTAAATAGCCGGCAGCAAGTATAACCAAAACGCCGCCGACATATGTTCCGCTATTTAAAGCAGCTTGAGGATTCTGTGATTTGCTGTTGCGAGCAAAAACCACACCGATAATAGAAGCAATAATTCCGCAGAGAGCAAGCATAAAGACAAATTCTACGCCTTCGCCGTTTTTATAAACAACCGCTCCGAGAGTTAATGCAGAAATGATAGCACCAACATAAGATTCAAACAAGTCAGCACCCATACCAGCAACGTCACCAACGTTATCGCCAACATTATCAGCTATAGTAGCAGGATTACGCGGATCATCTTCAGGAATGCCAGCTTCTACTTTACCAACAAGATCCGCACCAACGTCAGCAGCTTTAGTATAGATACCACCGCCAACACGAGCAAACAAAGCTATGGAACTTGCTCCCAAACCAAATCCTGTTATGATATCGATGTTTTTATCAAAAATAAAATAAACCATTGCAAGACCAATAAGACCTAGGCCAACCACGCCAAGACCCATTACAGCACCGCCGGAAAAAGCAATCTTAAGTGCTTCACTCATACCATGACGAGCAGCCTCAGCTGTACGAACATTGGCTTTTGTTGCAACAGTCATGCCTATGTAGCCGGCCGTAATTGAGAAAACCGCACCAACTACAAAGCAAATAGCAGTAGTAACTTGCAGAAAAACAGAAATTATGATAGCAACAACAAGAACGAAAACTGCAAGATACTTATATTCTCTATAAAGGAATGCCATCGCACCCTCGTGAATATAACCAGCAATCTCCTGCATCCTTTCATTTCCGGCAGCAGCTTTGCTGATTCCGGAACCGAGCATGAAGGCAACCAACAGAGCAAGAATGCCAACAGCCACAGATAAAATTAGATATGTACTCAAAACCTATACCCCTTTCTAAATATATCTTTTTTGTATTTTTTTGGTATAAAATACCACGGTAACTATGTAACGAAAATAATCAGGATACCTTCGCTATAAGCAGGGTTAACACGCCAAACAGAACACCCAAAACAATTGTTACTTTTGCAAGCATTGCGTCCATGTCGTTGCTCTTGCCGCCAAAGAAGGTTTCCCCGCCGCCGCCGATAGAACCAGACAAGCCTGCACTCTTCCCAGATTGCATCAAAACAACAGCAATCAATGCCAAGCTAACCAGCACTTCAAGTACCATTAGAATCGTTTCGTACACAATTATACCTCCTCTACATTTCGTACCATGATATTTTACCACAAAAGTAACATTAGGTACAATTAAAAACGTTTATTATGCAGTTTCACCAACAAATATTTTACCATAAAAAAAATGCAGCTGACTATAGGTCTGCTGCATTTTTTACAATATTTATTACAAATTTTTAAGATTATAGAAAACTTTCTTACCATTGTATTGTGCAGCGCTTGCCAAATCTTCCTCAATACGCAGTAATTGATTATATTTGGCAACACGATCAGTACGTGCCGGTGCACCGGTTTTAATCTGTCCAGCATTAACAGCCACAGCGATATCAGCAAGCGTTGTATCCTCTGTCTCGCCGCTGCGATGGGAGATTACACAAGTATAACCTGCGCGCTTAGCCATTTCAATTGTGGTAAAAGTTTCTGTTAAAGTTCCAATTTGGTTGACCTTAATAAGAATAGAGTTGGCAACACCTTCACGTATACCGCGGCTCAAACGTTCAGAATTGGTTACAAACAAGTCGTCGCCTACTAATTGAACCTTGCCTCCAAGTTTCTTGGTTAAAAGTGCCCAGCCTTTCCAGTCATCTTCATCAAGACCATCTTCAATGGAAACGATAGGATATTTTTCGCAAAGAGCAGCATAATATTCTACCATTTGAGCAGACGTCTTAACAACGCCTTCACCAGCCAGGTTATATTTCCCGTTCTTATAAATTTCGCTGGCAGCTATATCAAGTGCAATAGCCACGTCTTCACCTGGTTTGTAGCCAGCTTTTTTAATGGCGGCCACAATAACTTCTATCGCTTCTTCGTTGGAAGAAAGGTTTGGCGCGAAACCGCCTTCATCGCCAATCGCCGTTGAAAGTCCTCGTTCTTTTAAAACTGCTTTCAAATTATGGTAAATCTCGGTGTTCATGCGCAATGCTTCGCTAAAGCTCGGAGCGCCAACAGGCATAGCCATAAATTCCTGAATATCAACGTTATTATCGGCATGTGCGCCACCATTTAAGATATTCATCATCGGTACAGGCAGTTCTTTGGCATTAACGCCGCCAAGGTACATATATAGCGGAATATCAACGGATGCTGCCGCCGCCTTTGCGACTGCCATAGAAACGCCGAGAATCGCATTAGCACCCAAATTACCCTTATTAGGCGTACCGTCAAGCCTGATCAGCATATTATCAATTTCAACTTGTCTGATAGGATCAAGGCCGATTAATGCTTCAGCGATAATATCATTGACATTATCAACCGCTTTGGACACACCTTTGCCCATATAGCGATCTTTGTCACCGTCTCTTAATTCAACAGCTTCATATGCTCCGGTAGATGCTCCGGAAGGAACAGCCGCTCTTCCCATAGAACCGTCATCCAGCCATACTTCAACTTCAACAGTTGGATTGCCACGGGAATACAGAATTTCTCTTGCATAAACGGCGGAAATAAGTGCCATTTCAATTCACCTCGTAAATTTATTTTATTAATAAACTGCGGCCGGTCATTTCTTCCGGCTGCTGTAAAGCAAGCAATTCCAAAATGGTAGGTGCGATGTCGGCCAAAATACCAGCGCGCAGATTTCTCCTTTGCTTATCACCAACTAAAAGGAAAGGCACTTTGTTGGTCGTATGTGATGTGCATGGTTCGTGACTTCTCTCATCTTCCATAGTTTCCAGATTGCCATGGTCGGCAGTAATGCAAACTATGCCATCAAGAGCAGTTATTGCCTGTGTGATACGCCCTACAACATCATCAATTGCTTCCATAGCTTTTACGGCCGCAGCAAAAATACCGGTATGTCCTACCATATCCGGATTCGCAAAGTTCAGGATAATTACATCGTAAATATCCTTGCTTAACGCTTCAAGCAACTTATCTGTTACTTGATAAGCGCTCATTTCTGGCTGCAAGTCATATGTAGCAACCTTAGGCGAAGGGACAAGTATCCTATCCTCCAATGGATTAGGTACTTCTTCTCCACCATTAAAGAAAAATGTCACATGTGCGTATTTTTCCGTTTCAGCAATGCGTAATTGATGCAAGCCAGCCTTTGACAGCACCTCACCTAACGTATTTTTTAGCGGTGTCGGCGGATAAGCAACTTGGGCATCAATTGTTTCATCATATTGGGTCATGCAGACAAAAGCTTCAGAGGACAACACAAATGGTCTGGGGAAAAAGGAGAAATCTTTATCGACAAATGCCCGTGTAATCTGTCTTGCTCTGTCCGGTCTGAAATTAAAGAAAACAACTTCATCATCTTCATTAATGCATGCTTTTTGATCATCTATAACTATAAATGGCTCCACGAACTCATCGTTTACACCTGCATCATAAGAAGCTTGTATACCTTGAGATGCACTAGCAGCTTTTTTGCCTTCATGCAGGACAATTGCGTTATAAGCTTTTTCCAAACGTTCCCAGCGTTTATCCCTGTCCATGGCATAATAACGGCCTGAAACAGTCGCAATACGTCCGACCTTTACATCCTTAATGGCATTTTCCAGTTCTTCAACGTAATGTAATGCCGATTTGGGCCCCACATCACGTCCATCAAGAAAAGCGTGAATATAGACATCCTCGAGACCTTGTTCTGCGGCCAAACGAAGAAGAGCCAGCAAATGCTCTAAGTGACTATGAACGCCGCCGTCAGAAAGCAAGCCCATAAGATGTAACGAAGACTTTTTCTCCTTCGCTGCCTTCATAGCAGTCTTCAGCACCGGATTCTTGAAGAAATCGCCATCCTTTATTGCCTTGGAAATACGCGTTAATTCTTGATAAACGATCCGGCCGGAACCAATATTCAGATGTCCCACCTCCGAATTGCCCATTTGACCCTCAGGCAAACCTACTGCTTCACCGGAACAAACAAGTTCGGTATGTGGGCATGTCGCAAACAGTTTCGTCAAATTTGGTGTCCTTGCCCTCGTTGCAGCATTAGCAGGAGAATCTGGTGCTATGCCCCATCCGTCAAGAATCATCAGCATGACCGGTTTTTTAGTCATATGTATATTTGCTCCTTCTAAAAACTTCTGACTATCGCAGAAAAAGCCTGCGCATTGAGGCTTGCTCCACCTACAAGCACGCCATCAATACCGCTGATTTTAAAAGTACCTGCATTGTTTTCGTTAACACTGCCGCCGTACAGAATACGCACCTGGCGTGAAATTTTTTCGCCAAACATTTTGGTTAATTTTTCACGAATCAAATTGCATACTTCCTGCGCATCTTTAGCTGTTGCTGCTTGCCCGCTGCCAATAGCCCAAAGTGGTTCATAGGCAACAACAACCTCTTTGGCCTGCTCTGCCTGCAAGCCTTTAAAAGCATTATTAATCTGCATGCTGATTTTACGCGCAGTTTTACCTTCAGTGCGCTCCTTAGCGTTTTCACCGACACACAATAGAGGTTTCATGCCGTTTCTGAAAACAGCAGCAACTTTCTTTGCTACAGCAACTTCATTATCGCCAAACATCGTTCTGCGTTCAGAATGGCCAACAATTACATACTCGCAGCAAATATCAGCTATCATGGTCCCTGATACTGCACCGGTAAATGCGCCTTGATCTTCCCAGTGTAAATCTTGTGCGCCATAACCCACATGTTTGCCGTCAATCGCGTCAGCTACGCTCTCGAGTGACGTAAAAGGAGGGAAAATAACAACTTCATTTAAAGTCCCGTTAGTTTCAGCAACAATATCTTCTGCCAGAGCAATACTTTCACTAACGTTCTTGTGCATTTTCCAGTTACCTGCTACCATCGGTCTGCGTATATCGTCCAGAGCCGCAATGCCTGGCAATACCAACCCCTGCAAGTATTCCAAAGAAGCTCCGCCGCCAGTTGAAATGTGTCTTATCTTTTTTTCAAGTCCTAACTTATCAATAGCTGCGACAGAATCTCCGCCACCGACAATTGTGACACCTCTGTTAGCGGCAACAGCCTTTGCAACCGCTTCCGTTCCTTTGCAGAAGGCATCCATTTCAAAAACACCCATAGGTCCATTCCAGACGATCATTTTCGCGCTTTTCAGGGCGTCAGCATAAAGTGCAGCTGTTTTAGGGCCGATATCCAGAGCCATGCAGCTTTGATCCAGATTCTCAATGTCTTGTGCCTTGTTTTTAGCATCAGCAGCAAATGCTTCCGACATCACAAGGTCAACAGGCAAATAAAGCTTAACGTTTTTCTTTTCTGCTTTTATCAGCAGTTCTTTAGCCAAATCAATTTTATCTGCCTCGACAAGTGATTTACCTATTTTGTAGCCTTTTGCAGCTAAAAATGTATTGGCCATACCACCGCCAATCAAGAGTACATCGACCTTATCAAGCAGATTATCTATTACGCCTATTTTATCAGATACCTTTGCTCCGCCGATTATGGCAGCAAAAGGATGAATCGGATTTTCAACAGCCTGACCGACATAGCGAATTTCTTTTTCCAGCAAAAAGCCTGCTGCTGATGGCAAAAAATGTGTAACGCCTTCCACCGAAGCATGTGCTCTGTGAGAAACGCCGAAACCATCGTTTACATACAAATCAGCCAAAGAAGCTAGCTGTTCAGCAAAAGACATGTCATTTTTTTCTTCTTCAGCATGGAAACGCAGATTTTCCAGCATTAATATTTCGCCAGGGACAAGTTTTTCTGCGGCAGCCACTGCTTCAGGACCTACACAGTCGCCTGCAAATTTTACTGGCACACCCAATAGCTCGGCTAAATAAGCCGCGACGGGCTGCAGACTATATTTTTTATTAACTGTTCCTTTAGGACGGCCAAGATGCGCCATCAGAATTACCGCTGCTTTGTTGGCCAGCAAATATTTTATAGTATCTAAAGAAGCACGTATACGGGTATCGTCTGTTATTTTGCCGCTCTCGTCCATTGGAACATTATAATCCACACGAACTAGCACTTTGCGGCCTTCAACATCCAAATCCCATAGGGTTTTCTTATCCATCAAACAGAACCTCTCTTTCGACTATTACAAACCTTTTTTGGCCATGTAAATAGCCAGATCAACGACTCTATTGGAATAACCCCATTCATTATCATACCAGGCAACAACCTTAGCCATTCTTGGGCCAACCATCATAGTAGAGAGACCGTCAACGATTGAGCTCAGCGGGCAGCCATTATAATCCCTGGAAACTAATGGCAATTCATTGTAGCCCATGATTCCCTTTAATTCGCCTTCTGCCGCTTTTTTCAGTGCTTCATTGATTTCTTTTTCATTTGTGTCCTTGCTAAGAACAACGGTCAAGTCAGTGATAGAAACGTTAGGAGTAGGAACACGCATAGCAAAACCATTCATTTTTCCTTTCAATTCAGGAAGTACGAGGGCAACCGCTTTGGCAGCACCTGTTGTAGTAGGAATGATTGACATAGCAGCAGCACGCGCACGACGCAAATCGCTGTGTGGCAAATCAAGAATTCTCTGGTCATTTGTATAGGAATGAACTGTAGTCATCAAGCCGCTTTCAATGCCAAAATTTTCCAGCAATACTTTTGTGAAAGGTGCAAGACAGTTAGTTGTGCAGGATGCATTAGAAACAATATTATGCTTTGCAGCATCGTATTTAGCTTCATTAACACCCATAACGATAGTGATATCTTCACCCTTAGCAGGTGCAGAAATAATAACCTTTTTAGCGCCTCCGTCAATGTGTGCTTTTGCTTTTTCGCCAACAGTGAAACGGCCGGTAGATTCAACGACAATATCCACGCCAAGCTCTCCCCATGGGAGTTTTGCCGGGTCAGTCTGTGCCAATACTTTGACTTTTTTACCGTTTACTACCAGACTATCGCCGTCAACAGTCACATCTGCATCAAAAGTACCATGAATAGAATCATATTTTAAGAGATGTGCCAAAGTAGCCGCATCTGTAAGGTCATTAACTGCTATAATTTCAATTTCCGGGTTGTTTAATGCTGCACGAAATACATTTCTACCTATTCTTCCAAACCCATTAATACCAACTTTTGCTACATTTGCCATAATACAAAAACCTCCTTGAAATATCTGTATTTTGATTAACCGGTATTTAAAGCTCTTCTGTAATGATTTTGGTGATGTCCTTAGCCGCAGCTTCATCTGTAATAAGGATATCCTGTCGTGATGCTCTGATAACTGCCAGAATCGCGGCAGCTTTTGACTTGCCTCCGCCGATGCCTATTACTTTCCTGATGTGCATTAAATCGTTAACCATCAGACCGGCGTTATTTGTAACATAAACAACCTTACCGTCCAGGCTGCAATATTGGCCTATGGCTTCACCAACAGCGCCTTCTTTTTCCAATTTCTGCAGAATATCTGGTGCCAGACCACGGCGCCTTGCCATAGTATCCGCTCTTCCCATACCATGTACAAGAATGTCAGCATTTCTGATAATTTCAACTACTGATTTGACTGTTGTATCTTCAGCCAAAATGCTGTTCAGTATCTCTTCGCTGACTCCATCCGGTACATAAAGCTGTTTGTACCTCGCTCCAAATTTTCGCGCTAAAACTGAAGCAATCGTATTTGCCTGGTCTTCAACATTATCGCCGAGCCCCCCACGGGCCGGAACGACAACTGTTTTTGGTGCACTGCCGCTGACATTAGCAGCCAAAGCAGCCATTGTAGTGCCTCCGCTTACTGCGACGATATGCTCTTCGCCGTCACTAAGCAGATTAATAAGTATGCCTGCCGCAGCACGTCCGATTTCTCGTTTTACTACATCCTCCTGGTCACAATCTCCAGGAATAATTACCACCCTGGCAATATTAAGTTTTTCACTAAGCAGATTTTCTAAAGATGAGAGATCCTGCAATTTACGTACGTAATCAGCTAATTCCTTAAGAATTTCCTCTCCTTCATCTGTAACATACATACCCAAAGGTGAAAAATTCAAAAGACCACAGTTCTTCAGAAAATCAACCTGTGCGCGCAAAACTCTTTCACTAAGGCCCAAACGATTGGCTAGTGCTCTTCTGCCAATAGGTGATTCGTGACTTACTTGGCGAAGTACCTGGTACCTTAATACCAACAATTCGCTGAGTTCAGGCACAATTTTTTTCTGTAAATTGATAATATTGTCCATTTGAACTCCCCAAGCACTAGACTTTTGTCCCTCGCGGAACTTTTTGAGTCCCGCAAAATGCAAAAATCCCCTTATTTTTAAATACATGCCTATTGTAACATAGTAATCAAAAAAAGAGAAGGGTAATCAAAATTTCTTAAATAATGCAAAAACCACGTCAGTTTTAAAAACGAACCCTCGGCTTTTCTTCCTAAGGTTTGCTAAAAACTACGACGTGGCCTTAATTTGTTATTTGCGATAATACACAGTTTCTGGATTCATATCATGAAAATGCAAACGCTCTTTTGCGGTTGTCTCCCAATCAGTTCCCTTCTTGCCATAATTGCAGTAAGGATCAATGCTCAAACCACCACGTGGCGTAAACTTTCCTAATACTTCTATATACTTAGGATCCAGCAGTTTTATAAGGTCTTTCATGATAATGTTCACACAGTCCTCATGAAAATCACCATGATTGCGGAAACTAAACAAATACAGTTTCAATGCTTTGCTTTCCACAAGCCTTTCATCCGGCACATAGGATATATAAATAGTAGCGAAATCAGGCTGCCCTGTCATCGGACAAAGACTGGTAAATTCCGGACAGTTGAATTTAACAAAATAATCATTGCCCGGATGCTTATTTGGAAAAGATTCCAGTACTTCCGGTGCATAGTCCATGGGATACTTCGTATTCTGATTGCCTAATAACGTAACGCCCGCCAAATCTTTTTTGTCTCTTCCAGCCATATTAGCCTCCTACCTTTTATCAATTACTTCTGTTAAAACTTCTTTCTTCTCTAAAGCAGTCACCAAAGCAGCACCAACAATTCCAGCAACAAGCTGGCCTAAAATTATTGAAGAAGCCAATACCCAGTATGGTATACCAAGCAGTAAAGAAAGCCAGATTGGTACGCCCAAACCAGGAATCAGCGTAATTGCCAATGCAATTAAATAATTTGGTAAGTCTTTGCTTTTTAACCAGACGATTGCTGCGCTGGTTGCTGAACCAACCAAAGCTCCTCCCAGCATGTCCAAAGGACCCAGTCCACCCATAATTGAATTGCTGACAAAATTTGCAAGACCAAACGGCACCACTAAAAACGAAAACATAGCACTCAAAGCATAGAGGGCTGTTGCGATACGTATTTGATACTGACCAAAGGCAAAGCTTTGCGTACACAGCATTACTACAACATATAACGCAATGCATAGTGCAGAAATAGTTAATTTCCTGGTTTTGGTAAATTCTTTCTTCAAAATGTTTTCTCTCCCTTTTGCAGACACCCTGACAGGAAAATAAAAAGAGGCCTAACGGCCTCTGAAATAAACAACAAAGCACTGCCTGTCAGCAGTATCGCCCGTAGTTTTATTTAGAGACAGGATGGTTACGAACTGTCTATTATGAAAATAGGAGTGGTGAGTTTCCCTCAACCACTCCGAATATTATAGCTTATTTCTTGGTTAAAGACAAGTATCAGACAATTGGCTTATCTGGTTTAACAAAAATCCAGGCAATAACACCAATGATTCCCGAAAAAGCAGTGGCCAAAAGTGCTGCATCCCAACTATAGGCAGTAGCAATCCACGCAGTCAGGGTTGGTGCTATAACTCCACCAACATTACCCCAGAAATTCATCCAACCGGAAACAGAACCTGCAAACTTGCCACCAAGATTTATAGCGCAAGCCCAGGAAGCATTAAATGTTAAACCAAGAGAACCTAAAGACAACGATAACCACATAACATTCAGCATTGGATCAGACGTCAAAGTCGCCATATATAATGCTATTGAACATAGTACTATACCAGAAGCACCTGTTATCGTCCTAATCCAGTATTGCGAACCACCTCCGGCAATTGCTTTATCACAGACATAACCGGCGCCAAAAGTTACGATGATCAGTGTAAGCCATGGCAATGCAGCCCACATGCCCATTTTTGCCAGTGAAAAACCATGTGCTTCCATCAGATACAACGGCAGCCAGGCTAAAAATACAAACATAACATAATCAGTTATGAAATATTGGATGCCGATTGCCCAGAACTGCGTCGAACGGAAAAGTTTTCCCCAAGGTGCAACTTCCTTTTTGGTATCAGCAGTGCCGCGGCCTTCTTGTATAAAAGCCAGCTCCTCTGCATTAACATAAGGACTATCAGCCGGATTTTCCGGTACATATTTATACCAGAAGTAGGCCATTACAAAACCAGCTAGACCAAAAAGGATAAAAACCATATGCCAGCCAAATAAAGAAAGCAAGGCAACTGTAGCAGCTGGTCCGATTACCGGTCCGAGGAAAGAGCCAGTCAAAAGGAAAGAACTGGCATTACCTTTTTCTTTTACATTAAACCAGCGATAAATAGCTATACCAAAAGCCGGATAAACAGGACCTTCACCCATACCGAACAAGAAACGAATTGCAGCAAAACTAAACTTACCTTTGGCGCAAGCAGTAAGCACAGTAAAAACAGACCACCAGATAACTGCCAAAGTACCTGTAATGCGATGACCAAATTTTTCTGCCATCATACCGCCAGGCACCTGCATTAGTGCGTAGCCGGCAAAAAAGAATGTTTGGATTAAACCCATATCAACCTTATCAAAGCCATACTCTTTCATAATAACCGGCGTTGCAACCGACAGATTAACGCGATCCATGTAAGAAACAAAACTCAGGATAAAAATAAGCCAGGCAACTTTCCATCTGAAATTAGTCATTTTCCCCATATCCCCATAATCCTCCCCGCGAATAAACATACAACAGCACGTACAATGATATAGGTAAATATTCAAAATGTCAATATTTTCCGCAAGTATTTTAAATTAAGTACCTTTTGTATTCTCTAAGTGATTATTTGTCCATTCCATACGGCGCAAAAAATATTGGGGTTTTTTTAAACCCCAATATTTAGTAAAACTTTGCGCATTATTTATCTTGATTATGCTGCAGCTCGCATTTTTATAGCTTTTGCTTTCTTTTTCTGGAGGAAGATAATGAGAGCCAGAACGACTAAACCAAAAATATCTGTAATTATACCGCTCTCAATTAAACATAGAGCTCCAGCCGCTGTAATTATGCGGTAAAAACCATTTACAGGAGCATATAAATAACCTTCAGTAGTTACTGCAATCAAAAACACGCCTAAACAGGCAGACAATGTTACCCAAATACCTTCTGTCCAAGTGGTGTTGATTAACATTAGCTGTGGCGAATAAACAAACATAAATGGCACGATGAAACCAGCAATGGATAGCTTAACTGACTGCAAGCCTGTTTTCATCGGATCACCGCCCGATAAGCCCGCTGCCGCAAAAGCAGCCAGTGCTACAGGGGGGGTAAGATTTGCAAACATGGCAAAATAGAAAGAAAACATATGTGCTGCAGCAGCTGGTATGCCAAGCTTAGACAATGCAGGCGCAGCAATCGTTGCCGTAATAATATACGCAGGAATAGATGGTAAGCCCAT
>JAAYVM010000186.1 GCA_012517145.1 Acholeplasmataceae bacterium | reverse complement strand
CGGATAAGGTCATTACTAAAGCGCCAATCTGGTGCAGTGTTGACCTTCGTGACGGCAATCAGGCGCTTGTGACACCGATGCAGCTGGATGAGAAATTAAGGATGTTTAAAATGTTATTGGCTATAGGTTTCAAAGAAATTGAGGTCGGTTTTCCTTCAGCTTCGGAAACTGAATATGAAATACTGCGTACATTGATAGAGGACAATTATATTCCTGATGATGTTACTATCCAAGTGCTTGTACAGGCACGTCCCAAATTGATTGAAAAAACCTTTGAGGCTCTGAAGGGTGCAAAAAATGTTATAGTGCACTTTTATAACTCAACCTCTACTTTGCAACGAAAAGTTGTTTTCAAAGAGGGACAAGAGGGAATCATTAAGATTGCTGTAGATGGAGCCAAGCTTATCAAAGAATTAAGTGAGCAGGAAACTGCAAGCAGCGGCATGAACATTCGTTATGAATATTCGCCGGAAAGCTTTACCGGCACGGAAATTGATTTCGCCATTGAAATATGCGAGAACGTTATGGAAGCATTGGGAGCGAACAAAGAAAACAAGGTAATTCTCAATCTCCCATCTACGGTAGAAATGGCAACCCCGAACACTTATGCTGACCAGATTGAGTATTTTTGCACGCATATGAAAAATCGTGAAAGTGCAATAATAAGTCTGCATCCGCATAATGATCGCGGGACCGGCGTAGCTGCGACAGAACTGGGACTAATGGCTGGTGCTGACAGGGTTGAAGGTACGCTGTTTGGGAACGGTGAACGAACGGGCAACGTAGATATTGTAACATTGGCTTTGAATATGTATACGCAAAACGTTAATCCAATGCTTGACTTTTCCAACATCAAAGAAATCAAGGCTGTTTGTGAAGAGTGTACAAAAATGAATATTCATGAAAGACATCCATACGCTGGTGATTTGGTGTTTACTGCTTTTTCGGGTTCCCATCAGGATGCAATACGCAAAGGTTTCGAGTATATGACTAAAAGCGCGACTCCTTTCTGGGAGGTTCCGTATTTGCCGATTAACCCGGCAGACCTTAATCGTGAGTATGAGCCTGTTATAAGAATTAATAGTCAGTCTGGCAAAGGAGGAGCAGCCTTTGTTCTTCAGCAGACCGTAGGATACGATTTGCCGAAAAATATGCATCCTGAGTTCGGTGATATAGTTAAAGCAGCTGCAGATGCATCGGGAGAGGAACTCAACCCGGACCAGATAGTTTCTCTTTTCAATGAGGAATACATTGCTTTCATCGGCAAATATAAGCTCATCAAACACAAATTTTTGGAAGAGCAGGAAGATGAGGATAATCACAGTACGAGATTTGAGGGAATTGTAAACGTCGATGGTGAAGATAAAAAGATTACGGGTAGTGGTAATGGACCTATTGATGCATTTTTCCAGGCTTTGGCTGGCATCGGCATTGTAGGTTACGAATTCATTTCATATCAGGAACACGCTATATCAAGAGGATCGGATGCTAAAGCAATTTCTTATATTGAGCTAAAGGTGCCAGGCAACGGACATATTTTTGGTGTTGGTATTCACAGTAATATAAATGTAGCCTCTTTGCTGGGTATTATTTGCGCAATTAATCGTTCGCTAAAAAATAAAAAGACGGAATGAAGAACGCAAGACTAAAATTTACAAAATAACCCGCTTCAAGCGGGTTATTTTTTGTAGCTTAAAATGGTTTTGAAGATTTTTCGCCTGTAATAGAAGTATGTAGTAATATAATGTTTAAAATGTACAATTATTGGTATTGTGTTTTTTGTGCTGTAAATGTAAAATAGGAATAACATTTGGCCTGGTAGGGCCTTTTTGTTCTTTTATTTCATAATTAGTCAGGAGGATTACTATGTCGCAAATCAGACCGTTCAAGGGGTTACGACCTTTGCCGGAATTAGCTGCTCAAATAGCATCTCTGCCCTATGATGTCATGGATACAGAGGAAGCACGAGCAATTCTGAAAGATAATCCGCTTAGTTTTCTAAGTGTTACAAAATCTGAAGCAACCATGCAACCAGGTGTAGATCCCCATAGTAGCGAGGTTTATCAAAAAGCGAAAGAGAATCTGAAAAAGTATATATCTTCAGGACAGATGAAGATTGATGAAAAACCTTGCTATTATCTTTATAGGCAGGAAATGAGCGGGCATGTTCAGGTTGGTCTGGTTGCCTGTGCTTCCGTGCAGGAGTACAGGGATAATATCATCAAAAAACATGAGTTGACTCGTCATGATAAGGAACAAGACAGGGTTGATCACATTACTGCGACTATGGCTCAAACAGGATCAGTTTTTTTGACTTGCAGAAACAAGAAAGAGATAGACGAATTCACCACTGCCATTATAAATGAAAAGAAGCCAGAATATGACTTTGTTGCTGATGATGACATCAGGCATACATTATATGTTATTGATGCAGATGAAGATATTTCGGAAATAACTAGGTTATTTTCCGAAGTTCCGGTGATGTATATTGCTGATGGTCATCATCGTTCGGCTGCGGCTATGCGTGTCGCAGATGCTATGAGCAAAAGGCCGGGCCATAATGGGAGTGAGGAATATAATTATTTCCTCGCTGTTATTTTTCCGGATAATATGATGTGCATTCTTGACTATAACCGCGTAGTTAAAGATTTATGCGGTATGTCAGAAGCAGAATTTCTCGCAAAGATACAAGAAAAATTTATTGTTGAGGAAAACACCAGTGAACATAAAAAACCTGCAAAATTGCATCAATTCGGCATGTATCTTGCTGGCAAATGGTACACTTTGACGGCCAAACCGGAAATTTATGATGACAATGACCCTGTTGGCTGCCTCGATGTAACAGTTTTACAGGAAAACGTGCTGGCACCTTTGCTTGAAATTAAAGATCCACGTACTGATGAGAGAATTGCTTTTATTGGTGGAATCCGTGGACTTGGCGAACTTGAAAAAAAGGTAAATAGCGGCGAATACAAGGTGGCTTTTGCCATGTATCCTACATCAATGGACCAGTTAATGGAAATTGCTGATTCTGGCATGATCATGCCGCCAAAATCAACTTGGTTCGAGCCAAAACTCAGGGATGCCATGGTTGTACATTTGATTGGAGATGATATTTAATGAGCAGAATATTTAATTTCAGCGCCGGACCCGCTGTGCTGCCGTTAGAGGTTTTAAAAGAAGTTCAGGAAGAGCTTCTTGATTACCAAGGAACCGGAATGTCTATTCTGGAAATGAGCCACAGGTCACCGTCTTACGAGAAAGTAAACGCTGAAGCGGAGGAAGATATAAAAGAATTACTTGGACTTGGTGATGATTATTGTGTCTTATTCCTTGGCGGAGGCGGCAGCCTGCAATTTTCTATGGTCGCGTTGAATTTTCTCACCCCTGGTAAAAAAGGCGGTTATGTCATAACCAGTACTTTCTCTGACAAGGCAATGAAAGAAGCGCAAAAGATTGGTGAAACCAGCATATTGTTCAGCAGTAAGGAGAACAAATACAATCGCGTACCTCGTCCAGAGGAACTTTCGTATTCAAATGATCTCGCTTATGTACATATTACAGGCAACAACACCATAGAAGGTACTGAATTCATGGATTACCCTGAAACAGGTGAGGTTCCATTAATAGCAGACTTATCTTCAGATATTTTAAGCCGTCCTATTGATGCCTCTAAATTTGCTTTAATCTATGCCGGAGCACAAAAGAACATAGGGCCTGGCGGTGTTGTTGTAGTAATTGCCCGCAAAAGTTATCTTGCAGGCCGTGATAAAGCATTGCCAACCATGTTGAATTATGAGGTTCACATGGAAAACAATTCTCTGTATAATACACCGCCTGTATTTGGCGTATATATTGTCGGCAAGGTTGCTAAATGGCTAAAGGCACAAGGTGGCCTGGAAGTCATGGCTAAACGTAATGAAGAGAAGGCCAAACTAGTTTATGATGTAATAGATGCCCACCCGGACTTTTTCCGCGGCTATGCTGATAAGGATTCCCGCTCCTTGATGAATGTTACTTTTGGTCTGCCAACGAAGGAACTGGAAGCAAAATTTGCAACTGAAGCAAAAGCAATTGGCCTTGATGGTCTGAAGGGTCATCGCAGTGTTGGAGGTTTGCGCGCATCGATTTATAATGCTATACCAAAAGCTGGCTGTGAAAAGCTCGCCAAATTCATGGAAGAGTTTTACCAAAATAACAAATAATCTTCGAGGTGAAGATGAGTGATAATTGATAGTTTTTAGTGCAGTTATTGCTTTCTTTTAGGTTTATTGGGGGAAAAAGAAAATGAAAGTTGGTTTCGTTAAGACGGGGAAAAAACTTGGTGTCATTGGTGGTATGGGGCCTGCTGCTTCGGCGGAATTTTTGCATATTTTAACTAAAAAATCGCCGGCTGAAATAGATCAGGAACATGCCGTTGTTTATATGATTGCTGACACGGAAATTCCAGATCGCAGTAGTGCTATTCTGGGCAAAGGCCCTGATCCTTCGGCGCAGTTAAGAGATGACTTCGATAAACTTGCTGCTTTGGGCGCTGATATCTTTGCTGTACCTTGCAATACTGCACACTATTTTATCGATAGGTTTGAAAAACCGCTGCCTAGGCCTTTGGTTCATATTGTAGAAGAAACAGTGCAGGCGGCAAAACGCCTTAATCCGGATGGGGCTTGGATGCTTTCGACTGTCGGTACCATGCAAAGTGGTCTTTATCAATCTTATGCAGATAAATTAGGTTTTAAAATTTATATTCCTAATGAAACGCAAAGGGAACAAATTCAGCAAAGCATTGTAGAAGTCAAAGCTAATAATTTTGCGCAAGCAGGGGAAATAGTAAGAAGAGTAGTGCTGGAGCTATGGCATGAGAAAGACTTGCCTGTTATGACAGCTTGTACAGAAATACCATTGGGGTATGATGCATCTGGATTGCCAAAGGAAAAGTCAGTTTCAAGTCTGGAAGCATTAGCAGAAGCTTGCGTTGCAAAACTTTATGAGAAAATTTAATTTTAAGCAAAAAAATAAAACGTAAATCAAGAATTAATTCTTGATTTACGTTTTTTGTTTACCACCTGCGGCTTGAACCGCCACCGCCACCGCTACCGCCACCATAACCACCGCCGAAGCCACCGCCGCCTCGGCCGCCACCTCTTAGAAAGAGTATTATTAAGAAATTCAAAATTGCGCCGCCAAAAAACAATTGGTCAATTAACAACAATCCGGCAATACCAACAATAAAGATAAGTTTTTGCCAAAGGGGAATTTCAGTTGTTTGCGCAGAGGCGTTTTTTTGATAAGCATCTTGAATTTTGCTTTCAAGCTTGACGTTATATTCTTTAGCAACGATGCTGGCGATATTGGCATAGCCTTGCATAATGCCTTTATCATAATTACCGGTACTGAAATAAGGAATCATGGCCTGATCCTGAATGCGTCCGGTCAGACCATCAGGAAGAGCACCTTCAAGACCATAGCCGACTTCAATTCGAGACTGCCGGTCTTTTAATGCTACTAAAAGTAAAACCCCGTTGTTCTTTTCTTTATCGCCTATACCCCAAGCACGAAATAGTTCCAGAGAATAATTTTCAATAGGCTGACCATCAAGAGACGGGACAGTTACTACTACCACCTGAGCTTTGGTTTTGTTATCAAGATCTTTGCTGACGGCGTTTATCGTTGATTTTGTTTCTGCCGAGAGCAGGTTGGCGTAATCCTGAACATAAATGCTGCCAGAAGTTGGCTTTGGTGGAATTTTTGACTCTGCATCTGCCAGAGAAGTGAAAAAAACTTGGCAGATCAACAGGAGTAATGCTAGCCAGCGTTTCATGGTTATCCTCCCATTTCTTTAAATTAGAGAAAGTTTAGAAGGAAACCTTTGGAACGGCTTTTGCACTTTCTTCAACCTTAAAGTAATCTTTTTCATGAAATCCGAAGGCGCCTGCGTAGATGACTGTCGGGAATGATTTGATAGTAGAATTGTAAACCTGCACGGCGTCATTGTAATCTTTACGTGCTACTGCTATACGATTTTCGGTACCTGCCAGTTCATCGGCTAGTTGTCGGAAACTGGCGTCAGATTTAATTGTTGGGTAATTCTCGACAACAACTAATAAGCGAGAAAGCGCACCTGTAAGTTCGTTGTTTGCTTCAGCTTTCTGCGCAACGCTCTGGGCACCGGCAAGTTTGGCACGGGCATCGGTAACTGACTGAATAACACCTTTCTCTTGTTTGGCCATGCCTTGTACGGTTGCTACGAGATTTGGAATTAAATCATTACGGCGTTGGAGTTGATTATCTACCTGACTCCATTTACCGTTTACACTTTCATTCATTGCTACCAGGCTATTGTAGCCACTGAAGAGAATTACTGCAATGAATAAGATGACACCTAAAACAGCTAATAATGTTTTGTTCAAGACCTGTGCACCTCCTGGGAGCTTCTTTTAATTGTAAATCTAGCTTAATTGTAATGTGCCCTTATAGTGTTGTCAAATTTAGGCTTTAGCACGGAAAAATATATTTTTGATAATTCGTTTTGGTGTGTTTGCGCACTGCAAGTGATAATAATATAATAAAACGAGATAGATAGGAGAAAGTCGGTGACAAGGTGGAAGCTTTAAAAGGAATAAGAATATTGGATTTGACAAGACTGTTGCCAGGACCGTATTGCAGCATGATGCTGGCAGACTTCGGGGCGGAAGTGATTAAAGTTGAAGAGCCGATGATGGGTGATTATGCAAGAGATTTTCCTCCTGCACAGAACGGCTTCGGCTTTTGGCATTTGCCGCTTAATCGCAATAAGAAAAGCCTGGCGGTTGATTTAAAGACTGTGGAAGGAAAAGAGGTTTTCTTCAGATTGCTAGGCAAGGCTGATGTCGTAATGGAGAGTTATCGCCCTGGAGTTTTGAAGAGATTAGGAATTGATTACGTAACAGCTAGGAAAATAAATCCAAAAATCATATATTGTTCACTTAGCGGTTATGGTAAGAAAGGACCGAGAGTAAACGAAGCGGATCACGATATTAATTATGTAAGTTTGGCCGGCTTAATATCGATGAGCGGCGAGCAAAACGGCAGGCCAGCTATCCCAGGTGTTTTGATGGCAGATATGAATGCTGCGTCTTTAGCGGCTGTCAGTATTTTAATTGCTTTGCGCCATGCAGATAAAACGGGCGAAGGTCAAGAAATAGAAGTTGCGCTTTATAACAGTGCGCTTAGTTTGATGCCAGGGGCTGCAAGCCTATACTTTGGAAGTGGTTTTGTAGCTGAAAGAGGGAACAATTGGCTGACAGGTGCGTATGCAAACTATAATATTTATGAAACCAAAGACCATCGTTATCTGGCGGTCGGAGCTTTGGAGAAAAAATTCTGGGCTAATCTCTGCGCAGTTCTGGAACGTACGGATTTGATTAATGCGCTTGACGATGAGAACAAACATGCGGTTGTAAAAAATGAGTTAAATAAAGAGTTTGCTAAAAAGACACTAGCGGAATGGGAAAAGCTGCTTGCTGGTAAAGATACATGCACGACGCCGGTTCTAAATTTCAAGGAAGCGATGTCTGCAGAGCAGACGCTGGCTAATGATATGGTTTTAACAATTGATGATGTTGAGGTAGGCTGCTATAAGCAGATGGGATTCCCGATTAAAATGTCTGGAACGCCTGGTAGTTTAAGGAGCCGTGCGCCTAAGCTTGGTGAAAATACGGCTGAGCTTTTAAAGGAATGCGGTTATTCTGAAGAAGAAATAAAAAAGTTTGCCAAGACATAAAAAAACAGCATGCTGTTAAGCATGCTGTAATTTATTTTGGTGGCCCCGGCAGGATTCGAACCTGCGACCTTTTGATTCGTAGTCAAACGCTCTATCCAGCTGAGCTACGGAGTCATATTGATTGCGTAACATCTGAAACGTTACTGTTAGAGTATAAGGTAAAACTATCATGGTGTCAAGTAATATTGTAATAAAAAGTATAATTGCTAATGAAAGGAGCGTTTTTAATTATTCTTCATCAGCATAACGCCAGAGGTACCATACAGCCAGGGAACGCCACGGGCGCCATTTTTCTGTAATTTTATTGATTTCTCCGCGTTTGGGAATATCTGTCAGGTTAAGTAAATTCTTTAAAGATTTTTTGAATACATGGTCAGCTGTTGGCACGATATCAGTTCGACAAAGAGCAAGCAGTAAAAACATTTCTATCGTCCATTGTCCCAAACCTTTGACATCGAGTAATTGTTTAGTTATTTGAGCATCAGTCATTTCCTGAAATTTGTCTAAAGTTACTTTATTGTCCAAAACCATGTTCGCAAAACTCTTGAGATAGGCAACTTTTTGTTGGACAAGACCTTGTGCAGCCAACTCGGAGTCAGAGGCTTTAATAATTTTTTCCGGTGTTATACTGCCAAAATGATCACTTAGTTTCTGACAGATATTATTAACAACATCCGGCGGCAACTGTTGCGAAATGAGTCCACGTACAAGAATTTCAAAGTAGCGTACTTCATTTTCGGGGTGCATTGTGCAGGGTGCATATTTTTCAATTAAAGGCTTCAGCTCGGGGGCATTTTCAAGTAAATATTTATCTCCGAGAGACCAATCGGGTGTTGCAGGCATGAGAATCCTCCTCAGTTATATTTTCGGTACCCATTAATATACGACATATTTTGAAAAAATCCTGTTAAGGATTTTTAAAAAGAAAATGTGCTTGCATGCGACATCGTTTTATGGTAACATATGTATCTGTCAGATGGTTGACAAAACGGCCCGGTAGTTTAGTCGGTTAGAATGCCGCCCTGTCACGGCGGAGGTCGTCGGTTCGAGTCCGATCCGGGTCGCCATCATGCGGAAATAGCTCAGCGGTAGAGCACCGCCTTGCCAAGGCGGGGGTCGCGAGTTCGAATCTCGTTTTCCGCTCCATATAGGGGTATAGCTCAATTGGTAGAGTAGCGGTCTCCAAAACCGTTGGTTGTGGGTTCAAGTCCTACTGCCCCTGCCAGAAAAATTAGTCGTGGTGCGGATTTCCGGCCACGGCTTTTTTATTTATTTTCGCAAAAAAATAAAAATGTGGTTCCCGGGTTTTCCCGGGAATCATTTTTTATGGCTGGGTGTTTTGGTGAGGAACTGATAGATGTCATTATTTTTTTGTGAAGATTAGAAAGTAAGTGAAATAAAATATTCAACTAAATAGTCTGATAATTTGCTATAATGATTTTGAAGGATAGATTTTGTGTATATTACTTGAGGGAGGGTTCACATGATGAGAAAAATGTTGACAGCCTTCTTGGTTATTATAATAACTTGCATTATATTTCCTGGCATTACTTACTCTGATTCTTCTATGTCCGCACCTACGAGCAAGGTTTTGCTTATCTATGGTAACGGAGATCGTTATGAAGGAGATTTTATAAATGGCATGTACCATGGTAAAGGTGTTTTTATCTGGGCTAACGGCGAGCGATACGAAGGAGATTTTTTTCTTAACAAACGAACTGGCAGAGGTATCTATCTGTGGCCAAGCGGCGAAAGCTATGAAGGTGATTTTGTAGACGGTAAGCTTAACGGCTGGGGAATATACACCTGGCCAGACGGTTCATATTATGAGGGGGAATTTGTCGACAATTTGCGCACGGGGAAGGGTACTTATGTGTGGTCGATGGATGATCACGATAAAGGAAAGCAAAAAAACAATAAATATGGCGGTAGATTTATTTTTCTTTGGCCTAGAATTAATCTTGAACTAAATGATTACTTTTCAGGTACACTACATGCTAAGGGGTTTTTG
>JAAYVM010000185.1 GCA_012517145.1 Acholeplasmataceae bacterium | reverse complement strand
CGCGGCGGCCATGCTGCCAAACCGGAAATGTGCATTGATCCTATTCCGGTTTCGACGCAGATTGTAACTGCGATGCAGCAAATTGTAAGCAGAACTATCAGCCCGATTGATAGTACTGTGGTTTCTGTGACAAGGATTAACGGCGGTACAGCTGATAATGTTATTCCTGACAAGGTGACGATTGGCGGTACTGTACGTACTTATACTGACAAAAATCGCAAAAAAGCTTATGAACGTATATGTACAATTGCTTCTAATCTAAGCGAAGCGGAAAACTGCACCGCAACCGTCGAGTATACTTGGGGTTACCCAACGCCCATCAATACTCAGCCTCATGTTGATGCTATGTGCGCTTTGGCAGATGAATTTTACGGAGTGGGAACGGCCGTTACGATGGAACCAAGCATGGGCGGCGAAGATTTCGCTTATTTCTTGGAAAAAGTTCCTGGCTGCATTATGTATTTGGGGGTAAAAAATCCTGAAAAGGGTTGCATATACCTGGGGCATAACACAAAATTCCAGATTGATGAAGATGCTTTCGAAATGGGTGTTACTATGATGGCCAACGGTGCTTTGCGTTTCCAAGATCTGGTTGAGTAATTATTGGAGGGAAATATCATAGAAACGAAAGAATTGGTGCCAAAATATAAAGAATACGTGCGAGAACTGCGAAGATATTTTCACCAGTATCCTGAGTTAAGTTATCAGGAAGTAGAAACAAGCAAACGTATTGCGGCTGAACTTGATAAACTCGGTATTGCATATGAAATAAACAGCGAAAAAAATACTGGTATTGTAGGCTTCATCAAAGGAATGCAGTCTGGAAAGTCAGTGGCACTGAGGGCTGATATTGATGGCCTGAGTGTTACGGAAAATAATACTTTTGATTTTAAATCTCGTACCCCAGGCGCGATGCATGCCTGCGGACATGATGCCCACATTGCTATGCTTCTGGGCGCAGCACGCATGTTGATGGATATGCGGGAGGCAATAAGCGGTACGGTTTATCTTATTTTTCAGCCGGCAGAAGAAGTAGGCGATGGTGCTCCCTATATGCAGCGTTTTGGCAATTGGTATCAAGAGGTTGGTGCAATTTACGGCGCTCATGTTTGGTCAGACCTGCCATCAGGGCAGATGTCGGTCGAAGCCGGAGAACGAATGGCGGCCGGAGCTCGCTTTTATATAAAAATACACGGTCGTTCCGGACATGCAGCCCAACCGCATCAAACAATAGATGCTACGCTTGTTTCTGCTGCGATAATGATGAATCTTCAGTCCATTGCGTCGCGCCACATAAACCCGCTGGATTCGGTTGTTATTACGGTGGGATCCCTCCATAGCGGCACCCGTTTCAATGTCATTTCCGGTGAGGCCGAAATGGAAGGAACGACACGCTATTTCAGTAGGGAAATAGGGACGGATATCAAGGAACAAATGGAGAAGATCATTAAAAACACTGCGCATGCCTACGGCGCAGAAGCTGAATTTCAATATGAACTGATGGTTCCTGCTACGATTAATGATGCAGTAACGTCAAAAATAGCAGAAGAGTCAGTTGTCAAAGTTTTAGGTGTGGAGAACCTTGTAAAAATGACCAAAGTTACTGGTGGAGAAGATTTCGCCTATTACCTGGAAAATAAACCAGGCTGCTATGGTTTCCTAGGCATCAAGAATGAGAAGGTTGGCGCTGTATACCCTCATCACAGCAATAACTTCAACTTGGACGATTCTGTTTTGTCCGGCGGTTCAGGGGTATATGCGCAGTTTGCAATTGATTGGTTGAATGCCAATAAATAGCAGCTGCTGATGATTTTTCGTTTTAACAAGTTTTGTATACAAGCAAAATAATTGTCAGTATAGCGCAGTATGCAGCAGGTATATTTGGATTACAGCAAAAAAAGTACCGCCAAGACTTAGTCTTGGCGGTTTTCTTTATTTGAAATTGTTTATGCTAGAATTTATGCGGGGCGTAATAGAGAAAAAATACTTGTTTTAATTTTCTGAATATTATATAATCGAAAAGAAGGAATGTACATTTAGCGCTCGCTATTAAATAAATACAGACAATAGAATAAAGTGAAAAATAGGATCAATACAAAAGAAAAATATAATTGTTATCTAATTTTACTAAAATAATGATTATGTTTTGCTTCGATAAAAATAAAATGTGAGGTGAGTTATGATGGGACCATATTGGGGCAGTCATTGGGATGGTTTAGGACCGTTTATGATGTTGCCGATGTTTTTATTTTGGCTTCTCATTATTGTGATTGGTATTTTGCTAGTGCGTAAGCTATGGTGGGAAAATAGTGATAACCAAGTTTCTAAGGTATCTAAAACTGCGCTCGAAATTTTAAAAGAGCGTTATGCTAAGGGCGAAATAAGTAAAGAAGAGTTTGAGCAGATGAAAAAAGACATTCAGTAGGTAGTATTTTAATGAAAAAGGCATTCCCGCGGTTGAGAGCGAAGGAATGCCTTTTTTATTTGCTAAGAGTTCAAAAATGGAACTGTTTTAACGCATTACTTGGGTTTCAGGGTCAAGAGCCATGCCACATGGGGCGACTGGAGATTTGGCAAAAACAGGTGCTGCTGATTTATAACCGCCGGTCATATTTTTAACGCGAAAACCATTTTGACTAAGAATTCGAGATGCGATATAGCCGCGCAGACCAACCTGGCAGTAGACTAAAATCAACTTTTCTTTATCAAGCTCCGACATGCGCTGCCGCAATTCGTCGACAGGAATGTTGAGTGCTCCAGGCAGGTAACCATTAGCGAATTCCGTTGCTGTACGTACATCCAGAAGAATCGTTTCTTCTGGGCTAAAGGAAGCAAGTTGTTCATAGGTGAAGGCATCACATAGACCTGAAAGGATATTTTCTGCTACGAATCCAACCATGTTAACTGGATCTTTAGCTGAAGAATATGGCGGTGCGTAGGCTAGTTCTAATTCTGTAAGATCGCTGACTGTGCCTTTGAGGCGTATTACGGTGGCGATGACATCTATGCGTTTGTCGACACCTTCGAGACCAATCGATTGAGCACCCAAAATGCGGCCTGAATCGTCAAACAGCAGTTTGATTGTCAGAGGCTGGGAGCCAGGATAGTAGGTTGCATGGGAATTAGGATGAACGATTGCGACGTGGTAGTTGATGCCAAGTTGTTTCAGCGTGCGCTCATTATTGCCTGTTGAAGCAGCAGTAAGTGAAAAAACTTTTAGAATTGAGGTTCCTTGGCTACCTTGAAAGCGGCTGGATATGCCGGCTATGTTATCAGCGGCAATTCTGCCCTGTTTATTCGCCGGACCAGCCAAAGGAATAGCCGTAGGCTGACCGCTGATGAAGTCAACGACTTCGATTGCATCACCGACGGCGTAAATGTCTGGCTGAGAGGTTTTCATTTGATCATTTACAATGATATGGCCGCGTCGGCCAAGGGTAATTCCGCTGCCAGCAAGGAAGGCTGTCTCAGGTGCGACGCCAATTGCCAGAATGACAATATCCGTTGCCAGTATTTTGCCGCTCTGCAGAGTAACAGTAATGGTATCCGGTTGTTCTTGGAAACTGGCAACACCGTCACTGAGAAATAAATCTATGCCATTTTCTTTTAGTTCGCGTTCAACCAAAACAGACATATCACTATCAAATGGTGCCAGAACATGCGGCGCCGCTTCAACTACTGATACCTCCAAACCGCGTTCTTTCAAGTTTTCAGCCATTTCTAAGCCGATGAAACCACCGCCAATAACGACAGCTCTACGAGTAGCATCTTGATCAACGAGGGCTTTGATACGGTCGGTGTCAGGAATATTACGTAATGTTAAGATACGGTTACTGTATATGCCGGGAATATTAGGACGGATAGGCTTGGCACCCGGCGAGAGAATCAGATAATCATAGCTTTCTTCATATTGACCGCGGTCTTTGCTGTTGACAGTGATAGTTTTTTTGTCTGGATGAACAGCGGTAACTTCGCTATAAACTCGGACATCGATGGCAAAGCGGGTTCGCATGGCCTCAGGAGTTTGCACCAGGAGCTTATTGCGGTTCAAAATTGTTTCTCCAATATAGTAAGGCAGGCCACAGTTGGCAAAGGATATATGCTCATCCCGTTCCAGCAAAACAATTTCTGCCCGCTCGTCTAACCTGCGTAATCTTGCTGCTGCTGATGCGCCGCCGGCAACACCGCCGACTATAACAATCTTTTTCATCTTTTAGCCTTCTTCCTGTTCAGAGAATAGTATCTCGATTAATTTGATGACGCGCTGATCGCAAACTTGATAAGTGACTTCCAGGCCTTTGCGTTGTCCGGAAATTATGCCGGCAGAGCGTAGTTTTTGCAAGTGCTGAGAGGTAGTGGATTGCGGCATACCAAAGCATTCCTGCATATGGCAAACATTGCAGCCGCCTTTTGCAATCAAACCTCGCACAATGCAAAGGCGAACGGGATGCGCCAAGGCCTTCAGAATTTCCGCAATTTCATTGTATTTGCTGGTATCCATGTCCATATGAGACATCCTTTCATTAGCTTATCTATATATTACGATTTAATAATAATTCGGGTTAGGAGCAATGTCAAGTAAGATTATAGAGCCAATAAAAATTAGACGTACCTGTCTTAAAAAACTGAAAATTCTTGCTTTTGTATATTATGGGGTTTATATTGAAATTAAGCAAGGTGTATTTTTAATTAAAGATGGGATATTGCAAACTTCAAAAATATTTTACCGATAGAGTGTTTTACTATTGACACAAATAACGTTAAATCGTAATATACAGATATAAGGAATATCTGTATGGTTATAAAATTTTCTAAAGATGAAGGAGGTTTTTTGTATGAATAAGGACGGAGGCTGGAGCCCATATGTAGCGGGCGGTTTAAGCGGGTTAGTATCTATCGGTTCTGTCTGGTTTGTAGGTAAATATCTGGGCGCATCGACAAGTTTTGTTAAAACGGCAGGCATGCTGGAAAAAATTTTTTCGCCTGAACGGGTAGCCAAAATGCCATATTTTATTAAGGAAACTCCGGCCATCGATTGGCAGTGGATGGTTGTTATAGGTATTGCTATTGGGTCATTTGTGGCTGCTGTTACTTCTAACAGTTTCAAATTGCAGGCAGTGCCTGATCTGTGGGAGAGCCGCTTTGGTTCTGCGGTAGCCCCCAGAGCTATGGTTGCTTTTGTCGGTGGCATCATCGCAATGTTTGGTGTGCGTCTTGCCGATGGCTGCCCCAGCGGACATGGTCTCAGCGGTGGCCTTCAGCTCGCAGTAAGCGGTTACGTGGCGCTTATTTGCTTCTTTATTGGCGGCATAATCTCAGCTAATTTGCTTTATAAAGGCGGTGACAAAAAATGATGACTCTTCTATATGGTTTGATTACAGGCATACTGTTTGGTTTCTTTCTGCAAAAGGGTCGTGTCTTAAGGTATGATAAACAAATTGGTGCCTTGCTTTTTAAAGATATGACGATTGTAAAATTCATGCTTTCACATATAGCGGTAGCAATGGTTGGTGTTTATTTCCTGTATGATATGGGAATAGCTAAGCTCTCCTTGAAACCTATGATTTTAGGAGGCGTGGTACTTGGTGGATTAATTTTTGGACTTGGCTGGGGGCTTCTTGGGTATTGTCCGGGTACATCCCTCGGGGCTTTAGGCGAAGGCCGTACAGATGCTATCTGGGGCATTGCTGGTATGCTGGTAGGCGCAGGTATATATGCTGAGGCATATCCGTATTTGCAAAAGACAGTGCTGACCTGGGGCAACTATGGCAAAATCACTATTCCGCAGGTTTTAGGAGTTAATCATTGGTTGGTAATAGTACCTTTCATAGTATTAACTGTTATGCTATTCAGATGGTTCGAGAAAAAGGGTCTTTAAATACAAAAGTTCTGACTATATGTTAGTAGCGGGAGAAAATAAGAGCTGCCTTGTGATTCAGGAAGGGATGGCTGAATATGAAGAGAATCGTTGCTTTGTTAATAATTGTGGCAACAGTGATTGGAATTTCCGCAGTAGCGTCTGCTGCTCCAAAGAAAGAAGTATCACCTCGCATCGATTTAAATTGGACGATTGAAGAGACAGCTAGTCAAAATGGTGTTTCAGGCGAGGTTCTTCTACGCAACCTTGAACTTCCGGATAACCAGGCAAACAGGGCAGCAAAACTTAGCTCATTGAATGTTTCGGAAGAGCAGGCTGATCTGGCCTTGCGGAAGGCTATCACGTTGAAGAACGAAGGGGCAAGTAAAAACTGGCAGTTAATAGTACTGAAATTTGGTCTCTGGTGGATGTTGGTAATAGGCGGCATTGTGCTTCTGACACGAAATCTGGTCACGCCGGTAAGACGCAAATGGCTGCTGTTATTGGCAGTGTTGGTCTTTGGCGTTTTTCTGGGCAGCGATCCGTCGCCGATGGGAACAGTAAAGGACACTATCGCACTTTATGGTATTGAGCGTGTTTTCTTCCCGCCACGTTTGGTTGCCTTTGCTGTCTTTACAGCTATGGTTATAGTTGGCAATAAGATGATTTGCGGCTGGGGATGCCAATTCGGCACGCTTCAGGATTTGATCGGCCAAATGTCGCCAATCAAACAAAAGTTGCGTGTTCCTTTCAAGTGGAGCCAAAGAATAAGAATAATGGTCTTTATTGTTTTTACCTTAGCAGCTTTTCTTTTATCTCTTGATTTAATCGGTGTAATCGATCCCTTTATGATATACGCGCCAGCAAAGGTGACTTTTTTAGCGGGCATTTTTATTGCCCTCCTGCTTTTGTTATCTCTTGTAACCTATCGGCCATGGTGCACCTTTGCGTGTCCTTTCGGCTTAACGGGATGGTTTTTTGAACGTTTCGCTTTATATCGGGTTCACTGGGATGAGAAAAAATGTATTGCCTGCGGTACTTGCAAGAGGATTTGCCCATCGCAGCATACCATTGGCTTGTTAGCGGGGGAAAAACATCCGGCCGATTGTTATTCCTGTGGTGCCTGCCTGAAGGCATGCCCGGTAAGTGCATTAAAGTATGCACGAAAAAAAGAGCAAAATTAAAAATTGTTTTTTAGTTTTGTTAATTGAGGAGTTATTATGGAAGACACTGCTTTTATTAAGCCGCCGGAAAAAATTCCTTTCTATCTTAAGATTGGACTTCTCATATCCAGAGTGATTGTAAAGAAAGATTTGCTTGCTCCCAGGCTTTTGGCTTGGTATCCGAAAGCTGCTATTGGCTCGGCTGCATTGGAAGCATTAGTGGCACATGGCAAGGGAGATTTGAATAAACGTATTCTTAAATTGGTCAGGATACAAGTATCTCTTAGCGTTGCCTGTCCATTTTGCATCGATATGAACTCCTTTGAATATAAAAATGATGGCCTGTCTGAAGCCGAAATAAAAGGTTTAATGGATGAAGGCGGCTTTGCAATTGTTGCTTCCTTTTCTGCCAAAGAAAAATTGGCATTAGAGTATGCTAATTTAATTTCTCAAACTCCGGTTGTTATACCAGAAGAATTTATAAAAAAACTAAAAGCTGATTTTACAGAGCGTGAAATTGTTATATTAGCAACCACTGCCGCACAAGTAAACTATTGGGCACGGCTCCTGAAGTCATTAGGTGTGCCGCCGGCAGGCTTCTCAGATAGTTGTAGTATTAAAAACAGGCAGTAAAGCATAAAGTTTATTAATTGGGAAAACAGGGTCAATTATCTAAAATAAGGTTAAAAACATTATTTTATGAGTTTGCAAGGGATTAGTATGCGAAACGTTGAATATTAACATAAATTTCTGCAAAGTGAGAGGGGGGCGAAAAGGTGCTGGGAAAAATTTTTCCATCGTTATTGATAACCTTTTCACTGTTATTGACAGGCTGTTCTACGACAAAAATACACCAGGAGGAGCCGAAACGAACAGTCGTTAGCGGCTTAAAGCTTGGGAGTGTCGAAAAGAAGTCTTTGAGTGGCTATGAAATTGCCGGTACTGTAAAAGCATTTCAAGTTACCAATATAGCACCGCAGACTACGGGGAGAGTAAAAGAGGTATTAGTAAGGGAAGGCGCTGTGGTTTCTCAAGGACAGCTCTTGGTCGTGTTGGATGCACCAGACGCTGTGCAGCGCACCAGCGGAGCTGAGCAGCAAGTAATGGCTGCTGCGGCAGCAAGTCAATTGGCTGATGCTACTTATAATCGTATGTTGGCTTTGTACCAAAGTGATGCAATATCAAAACAAGAACTTGATCGCGCATATGCAGCTCAGCAAAGCGCGGCAGCAGAAGCAGCGCGTGCACGTGCCGGTTTTGCTGAATCGGCAGCCGTAGAGGAATACCTGAATATTCGTGCTCCTTATGACGGCCAGGTAACACGACAATTAGCCGAAGTCGGAGCACTTGTTGCGGCCAATCAGCCATTAATAAGCATTGAAGACCCGTCACATTATGAAGTTGAAGCTTGGGTTGATGTGGCGCAGGCAGGAAAAGTAGCTTCCGGTATGGCTGTTGATATTCAGAGAAATGACGAATCATTGCAGAAAGGCAAAATATTATATGTTTCTCCGAGCGTGACTCCTGATGCACGTTCCTTTTTAATAAAAATCCTTCTTCCGGGCAAAGATTGGCGCAGCGGGGAATATGTGAGGGTACAGTTTCCTTTTGAAATAGCAAAAAAACTGGCAGTGCCACGTTCTGCTGTTCAGGAACGCGGGCAGCTGACAGGAGTATATGTTGTGGGCCAGGACAATGTGATATCCTTCCGGTTAATTCGATTGGGGCGCACATCCGGCAATGATGTAGAAGTTATCTCCGGCCTGACGGGAGAAGAGCGTATTGTTGTTGCTGGTGTTGAAAATGCTGTTGACGGCGGACTGTGGAAGGGAGAAAAATCATGAAGCGGGGTGCGTCTGGATCACTGGCCAGAGCATTCTTGTTTTCAAAACTCACACCGCTTATCGTTGCTTTCGCCTTGCTTTTGGGCGTTTTCGCCATTTCTGTGACACCGAGGGAAGAGGAACCGCAAATTGTCGTACCAATGGTCGATGTAATGGTTTCTTTTCCGGGCGCTTCGTCTTCTGAAGTCGAAGAATTGGTTACGAATCCCATGGAGAAGCTATTATGGGAAATTGACGGTGTCGAGTATGTCTATTCAATGTCGCAGCCAGGCCAGAATCTGACCATTGTAAGGTTCTATGTTGGACAGGATCTGGAAGCCAGCCTGGTCAAACTCTATACCAAATTGATGGCTAATTATGACCGCATTCCGCAGGGTGTTTCGCAGCCGCTTATCAAGGCGCGTTCAATTGATGATGTGCCGGTATTGACACTTAGCTTGTGGAGTCCGAACGATTTGTATGGCGGTTATGAACTACGCAGAGTTGCCATGGAAGTGGCAGATGAATTAAAAAAAGGCCCGGATGTGGCTGGTATCAATATTATTGGCGGACAGGAACATGAACTAAGGGTTGAGCTTGATCCGGGACGGCTGACCACCTATGGTTTATCTCCCTTGGCGGTGCAGCAAACTTTGCAGCAGGCAAATATGACGCTTGCGGCAGGCAGTTATATTACTGATAATAAAGAAATCAAGGTTGAAGGGCAGGGCTTTTTTAACTCAGCCGCAGATGTTGAGCAGGTAATTGTTGGTGTAAGTCAAGGTAGGCCTGTTTATCTGCGTGATGTTGCAAGGATAGTTGATGGACCGGCGGAGGCAAATCATGTAAGTTTGTTCCAGGCTGGCGCTGCTGCTTCCGAAAAAGGCATCAAAGGCGCGGGAACCGGCAGGCATGAAGCGGTAACGATCGCATTAGCCAAAAAGAAAGGCACTAACGCGACGGAAGTCGTTGATGATGCCTTGAGAAGAATTGCGGAGCTGAAAGGCGACCGTATTCCTAGTGATATTTCTGTGACAGTAACCCGTAATTATGGTGCGACAGCTAAGGAAAAATCGGATGAGTTACTGCAGCATATCCTTATTGCCACGTTGTCCGTAGCTGCATTGATCCTGTTCTTTTTGGGCTGGCGTGAGGCAGTTGTTGTTTTGGTAGCTGTGCCGGTAACACTGGCATTGACTTTGCTTGTGAATTATTTATATGGTTATACTTTGAACAGGGTTACATTGTTTGCCTTAATCTTTTCCATTGGTATCCTTGTTGATGATGCCATTGTCGTAGTTGAGAATATTCATCGTCATTTTAAAATGAATGGTGTTTCGCCTGAAATTGCCGCTATGGCAGTTGATGAAGTAGGCAATCCTACTATTCTGGCCACAATTACAGTAATTACAGCGCTGCTCCCGATGGCATTTGTGCGAGGTCTGATGGGGCCTTACATGCGGCCGATTCCGGTGGGCGCATCAGCGGCTATGTTTTTCTCCTTGCTGATAGCTTTTATTGTGACACCCTGGCTTTCCTATAAGCTGTTAAAAAACGTAAAACACGAAGAAAGTGCTGCGGAGTCTTCTGGCAAATTGGCAGAACGTTATCGGCGTTTTATGGAGGCTCTGATGAGCAATGCTCGTTGGCGAAAATGGATGCTGGCAGGAATTAGCGCTCTGCTGCTTCTGAGTATGGCATTAGTTCCTATTAAAGCTGTGCTGGTTAAAATGATGCCTTTCGATAATAAAAGTGAATTTCAAGTTATCGTCGATATGCCGGAAGGCACTTCTCTGGAACGTACCCAAATTGTATTGGATGAACTTATGGCTTATCTGGTTAAAGTGCCTGAGGTGACCGATTGTCAGGCGTATGTTGGTACCAGCGCACCCTTTAACTTTAATGGCTTGATTCGTCATTATTATTTGCGCAGTTATGGTTATCAAGGGGATATTCAGGTTAATCTTGTAGAAAAGGGACAAAGAAAAGACCAAAGTCATGATATAGCGAAGCGTGTCAGAAATGATTTGGAACAAATTGCGCTGGCACATGGGGCAAAACTAAAGATAGCAGAAATTCCGCCTGGACCACCGGTAATGAGCACACTGATGGCAGAGGTATATGCACCGGAAGCTAAAACCCGTGAACAGCTGGCGGACAAGGTTCTGGAGCTTTTCAAAAAGACACCGGGAGTATTGGAACCTGATCTGATGCGGGAAGCAGATCAGCCTAAGGATCAGTATGTGATTTCCCGTGATAAAGCAGCTTTGGCAGGCGTAAGTGTGGCAGCTGTCAATGAGACTTTGAGAATGGGGCTTACTGGAACTGATGCCGGTTTATTGCATATAGCTAAGGAAAAGGAGCCTGTGCCGATTCGTTTGCGTATGCCTCAGGATTTACGTAATAATCCACAGCTATTGCGACAACTGTCTTTGCCAACGTCGTCTGGTAATCATGTGAATTTGGCAGAACTGGTGACCGTGAAACCTGGTATTGAAGATAAAACTATTTATCACAAAAATCTGCAACCTGTTGTTTATGTTACGGGAGATGTAGGAGGACGTTATGAAAGTCCGGGCTATTCAGTTTTGGCAATGCGTGACACAGTAGCAAAGATGGGTGATAATGGGTCAGAAATACCACAATACTATGCTAATCAACCGGAAAAAAGAGTGCCTTCAGTCAAATGGGATGGTGAGGTACATATAACAGCAGAAGTCTTCCGTGATTTGGGCATGGCATTTGCTGCCGTATTGGTTCTGATTTATGTACTGGTGGTAGCCTGGTTCCGCAGCTTCATTATTCCAGTAGTTATTATGGCTCCGATTCCGTTGACTTTAGTCGGTATATTACCGGCACATGCGTTGTCGGGAGTTTTCTTTACGGCGACTTCCATGATTGGCTTTATCGCCTTGGCAGGGATTATAGTGCGCAATAGTTTATTATTGGTTGATTTTATTCAACATTCACGTAATAGTGGCATGGAACTTCATGAAGCGGTTTTGACGGCAGGAACTGTAAGGATGCGCCCGATTGTTCTTACGGCAGCGGCTGTGATGGTTGGCTCAATAGTTATGCTGTTCGATCCGATTTTCCAGGGATTGGCCTTAGCTATGATGTTCGGGGCAGTAACGGCTACACTGCTTACCCTTATCGCGGTGCCGATACTTTATGTTGAGCTGGCGCCTTGGATTACTGAAAAAAATGATGACATAGAATAAATAAAGAGCCCTTAACCAAAGTATTCCACTAAAAGCGGAAGAAATGGTCAGGGCTCTTTATATTACTTGCTTTTACCATTTGCTGAAAGCCTGTAGATGTTTGTTGGATGCCGCAAGCAATAACTCAAAGACAGTTTTTGCGTCGCTTGGAAGGTCAGGCTGCTGGAGAAAATACTCATACATGGCAATGTTATCAGTTTCTATCTGCGTGCCTAATTTCAAAGCTTCGGCAAAGGTTTTCGGTTTAATGACCATGTCTTTGCCTTTGTCTGCAGGAATATCCCAGCCACGGTCGGTAAATAGAGGCTGTAAATAGCTGATATGGCGTTCTTCGGATAAAATGATGTTAGAAAATGGACGAACTTTGCCAAAGGTATCAAGTACCGTTCCATATTGACTATGAGCCAGATATTCATCTTGGATTGCAAAGGTCAGCATCTCTTGCACAGTTGGCTGAGGTGTGTTTATAGCACCCTTCGCACCATAACCTGCATCTGCTGCAAAAGCCGTATTGAATATCAAAAGAAGGCCTAACAGAATTCCATAGATTAGTTTCATCATAGCTTCTCCTTTCATAATTATTCTGTAAACTAATTTTAATATTTTTAGGAGAAAATAACAAGAATTTTCAGTTTATTTTTAGCAGAAAAGCGACTGTCTTCCGCCAAATCTGAGTACTAACTCCTGTTCGAATGACAGTATGCAAGGAAAAAGCTGCAAAATGCAATGAATAGTTGAAAATTAGTGGTAATAAAAGTTCCCATTGCTAAAAGCAGGAAAGAGAGAAAATATGGCGAAATAACAAGCTTAAAAGCAGAGAAATCAGGGGTGGTTAAAATAAAGCAAAAAGTTTTAATCGTGGACGATGAAGACAACATCAGAATGTTGGTGAAATTTAATCTGGAAAAGGCCGGCTATGAGGCGTTTGAGGCAGAGAATGGGAACAAAGCCATAGAAATGGCAATGAATTTGACCCCTGATATCATAATTCTTGACTTGATGCTTCCTGGTATTGATGGATTGGAAGTGTGCCGCAATCTGAAAAGGAATCCGCGGACTGCCGCCCTTCCCATTATAATGCTGACGGCTAAAAGCGATGAAATAGACCGTGTTATCGGGCTTGAATTAGGAGCCGATGATTATATGACTAAGCCCTTCAGCCAGAGAGAATTGCTTGCCAGAATCAAAGCAGTCCTACGGCGCTCAAGTGTAGCTGTTGGAGCCAGCGAAGAGCTGGTTATCGGCAGGCTGCGTATGAATTTCAGCCAATATGAAGCATGGCTGGATGGCGAAAAGTTAGAATTAACTCCAAAAGAATACGAGATGTTAAAATTATTGGCAGAGAATGCAGGTAAGGTCTTCAGCAGGGAACAGCTTTTGGAAAAAATCTGGGGCTACGAATATTTTGGCGATACCCGCACGGTTGATGTACATGTAAGGCATCTGCGCGCTAAGCTGGAAAGAGTTCCTGAAATGGCCGAAGTTATCGAAACGGTGCGTGGTGTGGGATATAGGCTGGCAAAATAAAAATTTAACAAAAAATTAACATTCCAGTAATATAATGATAACAATAGTTTGTTACGATTTACAGGCAACAGAAAGGAAGGGAAATATGGAACTGGAGAAAGTTATAACAGTTAAAAATCTGTGTCTGTATTATGGCGAACATCAAGCACTTAAAAATATTTCACTGGATATGTACAAGAATAAGGTAGTTGCTTTTATCGGACCGTCTGGCTGCGGCAAATCTACTTTTTTGCGGACTTTGAACCGCATGAACGACTTGATTGAAGGTGTGCGTATTACCGGCGAAGTCATCATAGAAGGCCAGGATATTTATGAGCCGGGTACGGATGTTGTTAATCTGCGTAAACGGGTAGGCATGGTGTTCCAAAGACCGAATCCCTTTCCTATGAGTATTTACGATAATATAGCTTATGGCCCCCGCATTCACGGGCAGAAACAAAAGTCTGTACTGGATGAATTGGTGGAAAAGAGCCTTCGTGGTGCGGCTTTGTGGGATGAGGTGAAGGATAGGCTTAATTCTTCTGCTATGGGGTTATCCGGCGGTCAGCAGCAAAGACTTTGTATTGCGAGACTTTTAGCGGTTGAGCCTGAGATATTGCTTATGGACGAGCCTTGTTCAGCTCTTGATCCTATTTCAACAATGAAAATAGAAGAACTCCTTGTTGAACTTAAAGAAAAATACAGTATTGTAATGGTTACACACAATATGCAGCAAGCCGCAAGGTCTTCTGATTACACGGCTTTCTTCCTGATGGGTGAGATGGTGGAGTGTCAGCCTACTAGCACGATGTTCACACGACCAAGTAATCAAAAGACGGAGGATTATATTACGGGGAGGTTTGGATGATATGGTGGACGCTCGTGGCACTTTTACAAAAGAACTGGCGTTAATACAAAATGACCTTATGGCAATGGGTCAACTAGTGACGCAAGCATTAGCTGATGCTGTGGAGGCGCTTAAAACAAAAAATAAGGATTTGGCTGATTCGGTAATTGCCGGCGATGACAAAATAGATGAAATGCAGGTTATTATTGAAGACAAGACGGTTGAACTTATCGCCTTGCAACAGCCAATCGCTAAGGACTTGCGAATTCTTTCCACTGCGATGAAGATGACAACTGATCTGGAACGTATTGGTGATCATGCAAAAAAAATAGCCAAAATTGCCAATCGTATAGGACAGGATCCGTTGATCAAACCTTTGGTAGATATACCGTTAGCCGCTCAAATGGTGCAGGAAATGGTAAAGAAGGTATTAAAATCTTATGTTGAATTGGATGTTAATGCCGCTGCGGAGGTTTGTGCCGCGGATGACAAGGTTGACGAAATCTGCGAAACATGCAAACGTGATATTTTATTTTACATGATGAAAGATCAGGCAAATATTGAGCAGGGCCTTGATCTGAACAAAGTTGTTCAACGTATCGAACGCATAGGTGATCATGCGACTAATCTGGCGGAGTGGGTAATCTATCTTGTTACCGGTCAGCGGGTTCCTAAAAAGTAATCTTAACAAAACCTTAACATTGACATAATACTGTCATAACAATCTGCCCTTATAATGAAATTATGATCGGAATACAAAATTATCAAGGGGGAAGTAAAAGTGAAAAGTTTTTTTAAGAAAGCTACAGTAATGGCGTTAACACTGGCCGTTGGTATGAGTTTGGTGGCTGGCTGCGGCAGCGATAAGAAGGATGATAAAGCCGCATCAACAAAAGTTGAGGGTAAGATATCGGCATCAGGTTCCACTGCTTTGCTGCCACTATTAAAAGTTGGTCAGGAAGAATTCTATAAGAAACATGATAAGGTTACGATCAACCTATCAGGTGGTGGTTCTTTCACCGGTCAAAAGCAAGTAGCAGCAGGTTCAGTAGATATTGGTAACTCAGATGTTGCCTTAGGAGCCGATTTCAAAGATAAAGGCCTGGTAGAGACCAAGCTGGTTGGGATACCATTCGTGTTTATTGCTAACAAGGATGTACCTGTTGATAATTTGTCAGCTCAACAATATGTGGACATTCTTACTGGTAAAATCAAAAACTGGAAAGAAGTTGGCGGCAAGGATCAACAAATTACCTTGGTGCACAGAGCAAAATCTTCCGGTTCCCGCGCAACGATTGCGGATGTAGTTTTGAAAGGTGCCGAATTTACTGATGCCGCAGTCATTCAGGATTCCAACGGTGCTGTTCGTTCTGCTATCGCAACGACTCCCGGCGCTATCGGCTATGTTGATGCAGCTTATGTTGATAGCAGCGTAAAAGCTTTATCTTATGACGGCGTGAAATATTCTATCGCAGCAGTTGTTGACGGTAAATATCCAGTATATACATTCGGCCGCATGTTTACCAAGGGCGAACCTAAAGGTGCTGTAAAAGCCTTTATTGACTATGTAACCAGCGCTGAGTTCCAAAATGTCAATGCTGAGAAACAAGGATTTGTACCTATCACCAAAATGAAAAAATAATACTAACTTCTTTTAAATATTAGCTACGCCAATACTTGTAAGTGAGTTTAATTAAAAAACCAGGTACATTAATGGACCTGGTTTTTTACTAATGGGAGATAATTATGAAAAAATATGACCTTGACAGGCTTCGCAATGAAAAACTGGCTAAAAACATTTTGCTCTGCAGCGCGGCTTTTCTGACGGTAGTAATCATTGCCCTTATTGTCTTCATGGGGCAGCAAGGCCTGCAGACATTCACAGATGTTAGTCCGTTCGAATTTTTCTTTTCTACAAAGTGGAACCCTGATAACGGACAATACGGAGCGTTCAGCTTCATTTTCGGCAGTTTACTTGTGACTTTTCTGGCTATTTTGGTCGGAGGGCCGATTGGTGTAATGGGCGCAGTTTTCATGGCAAAATTGGCACCAAAATGGGTATGTGAAATTATGAAGCCTGCTGTAAACCTGTATATGGCTATTCCATCGGTTGTTTATGGTTTCATTGGCTTGACTGTTGTGGTACCGGCGGTGCGGGAATACTTCGGTGTGCCGGTCGGTTTTGGTATTTTAACCGCTTCTTTCATTCTGTCCATCATGATTCTGCCGACGGTAATCAGTATTTCAACAGATGCTTTGCTGTCTGTTCCGAAAATGTTGGAAGAGGGCTCAGTTGCTTTGGGAGCCACTTACTGGCAGACAATCTGGCATATTGTACTGCCTGCCGCCAAACCTGGAATTGTGACTGCAATTATCTTAGGTATGGCACGCGCCATTGGTGAAACGATGGCAGTACAGATGGTTATCGGCAATACGCCGCGTCTCGCTGATTCATTGTTTTCACCGACCAGCACCCTGCCGAGTGAAATCGTCGTGGAAATGGGCAACACTCCTTTCGGCTCGACCTGGGGCAATGCGCTGTTTCTGATGGCCTTGGTATTGCTTTTAATTTCACTTATTATGATTCTTGTCGTACGCAAAATAAGTGCGAAAAAGGCGGTGGAAGCATGAATGCAAAAACACAGGACAAAATAGCAAAAGTTTGTTTGTGGTTCATAGGATTTCTCTTAATCGCGATACTGGCCGCTTTCCTTGGCTACATGCTCTATAAAGGCTTGCCTGTATTGACCCCAAAATTTATTTTTGGTATGCCGAGTGATATGGAAGCTGGCGGTGGTGTTGGGCCGCAGCTGTTTAATACGATCTACATTTTGTTTCTATCTATGGCTTTCTCTGTTTTCATTGCTATTGGTGCGGCCATCTATCTGTCAGAATATGCTAAAGATACGGCTCTGACCAGATTTATTCGCTTAAGCACGGAAAGCTTGGCGACAGTTCCTTCGATAGTGTTAGGACTTTTTGGCATGATTGTTTTTGTTGACTTTCTGGGTATGGGTTTCAGTATTTTGGGTGGTGCGCTCTCCCTATCACTGCTTAATCTGCCTCTTCTCGTAAGGGTAACGGAAGAAGCGCTGCAGACTGTACCTCAGACTTACAGGGAGGCCAGCATTGCTTTGGGTGCTACAAAGTGGCAGACCATACGTAAAGTAGTGTTGCCGGAAGCAATGGGTGGTATAATTACAGGTATCATGCTGGCCAGCGGCAGAGCGATTGGCGAAAGTGCTATTTTGATATTTACAGCGGGAACCACGGTTTCCAGGCACATGGCGGATTTTGATGTTTTCGCCGGCGGCGAAACTTTGGCAGTCCATCTTTGGTATGTAATGGGTATCGGACTTGTTCCTGACCGTGTTGCAATTGCCAATGGTATCGGAGCGCTGCTGATACTTGTGGTTTTGTTTATCAACTTAATCTTTATTTTTGCACAAAGAAAACTAAAGTCAGCCTGATTATTTGTAGATATGATGCTGCCACGGGCGGCACATACGAAAAGCGGGGAAAACTATGGTACGCAAGCGTGTTATCCTGCTCCTGCAAGGCTTATTTTTATGCGGGTTTTTAGCAATTGGCGCATATGTTTTAAGCATTTTTCAGGATTACAGTACGCAGGTTTTTAAAGAAAACTGCATAGCGCAAATGGATTTTGCCGCTAAACTGCTCACGGAGAGATTGCCTAAAAATCCGACAAGAGAGCAGATGGAAGCGGAAACGGCTAAGGTTGCAGCAGAGTTGAAACTTAAACTGGAAATTGTTGACGCGATTGATGCTGATTTCAATGAAGCAGTAAGGGCATATATAGATGGCCAGAGCACTGCCATTCGTGTTGACACTGCAAATCAGGAAAGGACCTTGTACATAGCAAAAGCCATTGGACAAGATCGTCTTGTCTTGCATGCACCTTTTTCCATGCGGAGCGTTACAGCAGAATATACCAAAATGCGTACAGCCATTTTGGCTGCTTTGCTGCTGGTGATGCTTTTAGTGACGGCGCTTGCCCGGTATCTCGCCAGAAGGATTGCTCAGCCCCTTGAAGAAATAGCCGAGACGGCGGCCAAAATGTCCCAAGGTGATTTATCCATACGTCTGCAGCGAAATGTTGCAGGCGAATTTGCTGTTTTATCACATGCCTTAAATACTATGGCAGACAGTTTAGCAGAAAAAATGGATGAAATTTACCGGGAAAAGAAAAAATTGGAATTAATAATGAAAAACACTGATAATTCCGTCGTTACTATTAATAAGGACGGGCTTATCAGTGACTGCAATGATCAGTTCAGACATCAGTTTGGCCAATTCGACAAAGGTCAGCATTATATGCAGGTTGTGAACAATGTTGCACTTGAAGAATTGCTGACAACTTGTTTAAAGACCGGCTTGCCGGTGAATAAGAATATTACGGTTAATTCGGCACATGGGAAGAGATCTTTTCAGGTTTTTGCTGCGCCTCTCAGGGCGGCCTACAGTGATACGCCAAGTAATGTAATTTTTGTTTTTCATGATATCACCGCTTTGCAGGCAGTTTATGAGAAACAAGCTGAATTTGTGTCCAATGCTTCGCACGAACTTGCAACTCCGCTTACGACGATAAAAGGATTTGCTGAAACCTTATTGACGGAAGAAACGTCAATGGACGCGGAAATGCGTAAAAAATTCCTGAATATCATTTTGCAGGAAAGTGAACGTATGCAGGCTTTGCTTCGTGACCTGCTGCAGCTGGCGCGTTTTGACTCCGAAGAATATAGAAAAAGTATAACTGTTGCAAGTTTTGCACCGGCAGATATTTTGGGCGAGCTTCTGGAGGAATTCTTGCCGAGAGCACAAGAGCGTAAACTGAAGCTTGAGGTCCTCTATGAAAAAGAACCTGGGAAAATCATGGCCAATAAAGATTGGCTGAAACAAATACTGGTTAATTTACTGGAAAATGCGCTTAAATATACGCCTGGAAATGGTGATATCAGTATTAAATATGATCATAATGATAAATTTGCCATCTTTACCGTGCATAATACGGGTGAAGGAATAACCGCGCAGGAAGCTTCAAGGATATTTGACAGATTTTATCGCATAGATAAAGCCCGCACGCGCCAGGTAGGCGGTACGGGCCTTGGATTATCAATTGTGAAGTTTATTGTCGAAATGTTCGGCGGCGAAATTTCAGTGAGCAGTAAGCCTGGCGAAGGGGTAGCCTTCATCTTTACTGTACCGCGCGACCTGGGCAGCGATGTTACTCCAAAGCCATTATCTTGACGGCACCTTCGAGATCGAAAACTTTATTGTCCAGCAAAGATTTGATGCGTAAAGTAAGCAAAGTATGCTGAGCCATGTCAAGCGCCTTCAACAACGCTGCTTTGATTTCCGGTGACAGATACTCGGTGCCCCAGGCGTCAAGAACATCGAGAGCGCAGGAACGCGGCCAGTCATAGAGGGAAGTCAAGGCTAGTATGAGCAGGTCTTCGCCTGTGCCTGGTCTTATTTCTAAGGCCTTAATAATTGGCGGCAGGGCATGTTCGTCTTCTTTATAAATATCAAGATGCTGGCGGGCAAAGTTAAGAATTTTTTCATAACGTTCATCATTATCTGTTGCCAAGAGATATTCATACAACTTGGTAGCCATTGGGTCTTTATACAATAATTCGGCTAGCGTATCCCAGATATCAATGTTCAGGGCATAAGCGAAGTCTGCAGCGAGGAAATTTATGCTGTCGTCGGAATTAATGAGTTTATTCTTAATTTCCGGCAGCCAATCTTTGCTGTAGATTATTTTTTCTGCCATGCTGATCAAAAGGTGACATTTATTGGCATCCAGAGTTTCCCAACGGCCTTCATCTGCGAGACGCTGGAGATTGTTGGAGAGGTTAATAATGCCTACGAGGTTTTCTATGGAGTCAGCATATTTTTCTGCATGCCGTAGGATTTCTTTCAGTAGACCGTAGGTATTGATCATAGCAAGATCAGCAAGGTTATCGTTTTCTGCATCAAGATCGAGCAGGTATTCCATATAGTTGTTCAAAGAATGCAGAGTGCCCTGATATAATTCTTCGTCGATTTCACTTTTTTGTAATGCAGACAGCATATTGCCATCTTTGATGCAACGCAAGGCAATTGCCGGATAATGCACATCGATTTCGCTGCCATGTCTGAGCAGCCAGTCCCTTTTTTCCAAAGTATCATATTCGGCGGCTTCCATTGCGTGCACACGGCCCCAACCATAGGTGGTCTGGATAATATCCCACAAATCCAGTTCTTCTTCAATATTGCTGAGATGGAAGGCGAAAATTACGAAATAAGTAAATTCGTCGCAGCGGGCAAGAGTGCGGAGATCATCTTTGAGGTCAGTATGGTCGCTTTTGGCGAGCTCATCAATGCCAAAAAGACCGCAGAGGACAATAGCGAATTTTACTGCCTCACGGCTGGGCGCTTCATAAAGCCATTCCAGAGCAAGCTCCATAAAATTATCTGACAAATTTTCTTCGCTCTCAAGTTTGACCGCAAGACTTTCACAGTAGGACACACATTGAGTAAAGGCAACTAACTGATAGAGATTATCACGTTTTTTTTCATTAGGCAGTTGGAGATAATCCTTAATTGCTTTGTAAACGACCTCCATAATTTTTTTGTCATCTTCATCTGTCGACATGATGACAAAAGCATCACCGGCACCTAACTCAAGGCCGATTGACGGATTAATAAAGGAGTACTCCCCGCGCGGCAGGTTATCGCCTGTGAAGAAGCCATCCTCATCTATATGTTTTTTTATGTATTGAAATATGCTGTTATCCCTTTGCCAGGGACGAGTCTTTGTTTTCATGGTAAATCCTTTCCAAAGTGGTTTGCTTAACTATTATAACATAAATGGCAAGAATTCTAGCGGTGAAATCTTTGTGGCAAAAGCTTCTGCAACTGGTTTTAGACTGCTAACAACACTATTAAAAAAGGTCCGTCATGCTAAAAATAGCATGACGGACCTTTTAACTTCTGATGCTTGTACCGATTACTTCATTGCAACCTGAGAATTGATGTCAATTTCAAGCAGGCAGTCGCCGCTTTCAATCCTGCTGGCAGGGCCGACATGGACCTGGGCCACAATGCCGCTGAGCGGAGAAACAATCGTAGTTTCCATTTTCATGGCTTCGGTTACGACGAGTGCGTCACCCTTGGCGACGCGCTGACCTTTCTCCACGAAAACCTTGACAACAGAGCCGGAAAGTGTTGCGGCAATTTCGCCTGGGTTGCTCTTGTCAGCTTTTTTGCGAGAGATACCGGTTGCTTTGACGTTTTTGTCTTTCAAATCTATTTCACGTGGCAAGCCGTTCAATTCAAAGCTGACAGTACGTATGCCATCCTCATTGGCAGCACCAATGTGGACAAGGCGGATTACCAGGATTTTACCTGGCTCAATCTCGACGTTTACTTCTTCACCAGGAGTTAACCCGAAGAAGAAGGTCGGCGTATCGAGGACTGAAACATCCCCGTACTGGTCGATGAATCTGACCCAGTCAGTAAATACTTTAGGATATAGGCAATAGGAACTCACAGCTTCATCCGTAGTTGGAGCACCCATAGCTTCTAGTTCGTCTTTGACTTTGCGGAAATCGACTGGAGCCAAAGTATCGCCAGGACGTCCTAACACAGGAGTCTTACCCTTCAAGATGATTTTTTGAAGAGTTTCCGGGAAGTTTTGGTAAGGTACACCGATTTTGCCTTCAAAGAACTCGATTACAGAATTTGGGAAGCTCAAGGTGTCGCCTTTTTCATAAATATCTTCTTCAGTGAGGTTGTTTTGTACCATGAAGAGTGCCATGTCACCAACAATTTTAGAAGAAGGTGTTACTTTTATGAGGTCGCCGAACATCATGCTGACGGTATGATACATGGCTTTAATTTCTTCCCAACGTTCCAAAAGACCGAGTGCAGCAGATTGTTGCTTCAGGTTAGTGTATTGACCGCCTGGCATTTCATGCACGTAGACTTCCGGATTAGGGAACAATTCGGTTTGGTCTGCGGCTTTGTAGTACGGACGGACGGTTTCCCAATAACGGGAAAGCTCATTCATGGCATCTATATCGAGTTTAGGTTGACGCGGATTGCCGGTAAGCGCATAGTAAAGGCTGTTGCCGCTCGGTTGTGAAGTGCCGCTGGACATGGACGAGAGCGCGGTATCAACGATGTCGACTCCAGCATCAATGGCTCTGCCGCAGGTATAAATAGCGTTGCCGGAGCCTTCGTGCGTATGCAGATGAATTGGCAGGTCGACAGAGTCTTTCAATGCGGAAACCAACTGGTAGGCTGCTTCCGGTTTCAAGAGACCGGCCATGTCTTTAATGGCAATGATATTAGCACCCGCTTTTTCGAGTTCTTTGGCCATGGTGACATAGTAATTCAAATTATATTTGTCACGGCTTGGATCCAGGATATCACCGGTGTAGCAGAGAGCCGCTTCAGCAACTTTATTGCAGCTGCGGACGGTCTCGATGGATAAAAGCATATTGTCGAGGCTGTTCAAGCTGTCAAAGATACGGAAAACATCTATGCCGTTCTCGGCAGCCAGACGGATGAATTCTTTAACTACATTATCAGGATAGCTGGTGTAACCAACTGCATTGGCACCGCGAAGCAGCATCTGGAAGAGGATGTTAGGAACTTTTTCACGGAACTGTACGAGACGATCCCAAGGACTTTCATAGAGGAATCTGTAGGCAACGTCAAAAGTTGCACCGCCCCAGCATTCAAAGGAGAACAGGTTAGGCAGTTTAGCCGCTGTTGGCTCGATTACCCTCAGCATATCAGCTGTGCGAAGACGGGTGGCAAAGAGTGATTGATGAGCGTCACGGAAGGTCGTGTCTGTGAAGAGTACTTCTTTTTGAGCTTGCAGCCACTTAGCCAGTCCTTCAGGGCCTTTGCTGTCCAATATTTGTTTGGTGCCGCTTGGCATTTCACCTTTGACATATTTTGGCATATTTAGAGGACCAAAATCAGGTTTAGGCTGAACGCCGACATTTGCGTAGCCGTTGACAGTCGTTTCGGCAATATAAGCCAGAAGCTTGGTGCCGCGGTCAAGTGGCTTCTGGAAGATGAATAAATCAGTGTTATCATCAACGAAATTGGTATCGTAAGAACCTTCGATGAACTGCGGATGAGTCAATACGTTTTCCAGAAACTGGATATTGGTTTTGACGCCGCGAATGCGGAATTCCTTCAGACAACGCAGCATTTTGGAGATAACGATTTTGTGTGTTAAGCCCCAGGTGGTTGCTTTAACCAGCAGGGAGTCATAATAAGGAGTAATAACAGAACCGGTAAAAGCGTTGCCGCCGTCAAGACGAATGCCAAAGCCGCCGCCGGAACGATAGGCGATCAACTTACCGGTATCCGGCATGAAGTTGTTGGCAGGATCTTCGGTTGTAATACGGCATTGGATAGAATGACCATGGCAATAAATCTTATCTTGTTCCGGAATGCCGATTTCTTCACTGTGGATAGAATAGCCTTCGGCAATCTTGATTTGCGTCTGCACGATATCGATACCGGTAATCATTTCGGTAACAGTATGTTCAACCTGGATACGAGGATTAACTTCTATGAAATAAAATTTGTTGTCAGGGGTGGCAAGGAATTCGACGGTACCTGCGCTGACATATTTGACATTTTTCATTAATTTGACTGCCGCATCGCAAATTTCTTTGCGGAAGGCTGGATCAAGTGAAAAAGCAGGAGCAATTTCGACCAGTTTCTGATGGCGTCTTTGAACCGAACAATCTCTTTCGTACAGATGTACTATGTTGCCCTGTGTGTCACCAATAATCTGAACTTCTATATGTTTTGGATTTTGCAGATATTTTTCCAGATAAATTTCATCGCTGCCGAAGGCCTTCAGGGCTTCTGACTTTGCACGAGTGTAAGAATCCTCAAGTTCAGCATAATTGCTGACCATACGCATGCCGCGGCCGCCGCCGCCGTTGACAGCTTTGATCATTATTGGATAGCCATATTTTTCAACAAAAGTTTTTACTTCGTCCAAGCTGTTAACAGTACCATTGCTGCCGGGAATCATAGGAATGCCAGCCAGCTCAGCTTGTTTGCGCGCGTTTATTTTATCACCGAACATAACCAGATGTTCAAGATCAGGGCCGATGAAAATCAGGCCTTCTTCTGCGCAGCGTTTAGCCAATTGACTGTTTTCCGAAAGGAACCCATAACCAGGATGAATGGCATCGACTTCATGCTCGCGGGCAATTCTCATAATGTCTTCAATGTCCAGGTAGGCTTCAACAGGACCTTTGCCGGCACCGACCAAATAAGCCTCATCAGCTTTGTTACGGTGCAGTGAGAGCATATCTTCTTTTGAATAGATTGCTACTGTGCGAATGCCAAGTTCGTTGCAGGCACGGAATATGCGAATGGCAATCTCGCCACGGTTGGCAACCAAAACAGTTTTAATTTTTTTCATTGTTATACCTCCTATGGCCTAACTTAATATATTGTATAAAATCTACACATGGTTTACAAGGGTAGGATAACAAGTATACAAAATTCATGAAATGAATGAAAAAATATAATAAGTGTAAACAAAAGCCAACTTGTTCTTCAAAACAAGTTGGCTTAAATAATTTTTCAAACAATATGCATGTCAGGAGCTGGCACAGTTAATCTACCTATCGCACTCAAAATTTCGATGGGTATTGCAAGTATATTGGCTAAAATCATTTATTCACCAATGCTTTAATACTCTCAAAAGTTTCAGGGCTAATAATATGCTCAATGCGGCAAGCGTCTCTATCCGCTATTTCATAGGGAACACCAAGAATTTTTTGCAGAAAGACAGTTATAACAAGATGTCTTTCCAGAACGCTCTGCGCTTTTGCCATGCCACGTTCTGTCAGTACTATATTGCCATCGGCTTCCATTAAAATGTAATCTTCACGCCTTAAAATGGACATAGCACGGCTGATACTGGCTTTCGAAAAATTGAGTTCAGCAGCAACGTCTATGGAACGGACATAGCCTTTTCGTTTTTGCAGCAAAAGGATGGTTTCAAGGTAATTTTCGCCAGATTCCTGGATAATCATGTTAAAGCCCCCATTTTGAGAAAAATATGACTTTATTTCCATCTATTTTAACATAATAGCGGATAATAGTACAATTAGCCCGCTAATTAACAAAGACCAAGCAAGGCAAGGGTTAAAGAGTTCCTCTGGCTGCTTCCACACGCGACGATTCGCCTGCAAGCAGTCGGTCGCTGATGTGCAGCAAGCCCGTCGCTTCTTTAACCCTTGTCCAACATATAGTGAGGCTAAAGAGATTGTGAGCCATATTTTTTTCACAAAATTAGCCCTTGACAACTACAGTTAATGTTAGTAAACTAATAACATGAATTAGCCAAGGCTAACCGAAGAAAGAAGGGGAATTATGCTAAATACTGCCGTAAACTATGAAAATGATTTTTCTTTGCAGGGAATGATTCCCGCATCTATGTTGGAAGCAGGGCGTCCCATGAAAATTGTCCGCATTCAGGGCAGAGATAAGACAAGGAGCTTTTTAGCCGGTTTGGGTTTTACAGAGGGAAGCGAAGTTACAGTCGTTTCTGAGCTGGCAGGCAATGTAATTTTTAAAATTAAAGACGCCCGCGTTGCTTTAGGCCGCGAAATGGCTAATCGTATCTTGGTGGGGTAAAGGAGATAAATATGAAAACATTAAAGGAAGTAAGGACCGGTGAAACAGCTATTGTAAGTAAGATTAATGTTGCCGGCAGTGTTAAGAGACGCATCATGGATATGGGAATTACTAAAGGCGTTGCAGTTACAGTACGCAAAGTTGCTCCTTTAGGAGATCCTATAGAACTCAATGTCAGAAACTATGCTGTTTCTTTGCGGAAAGCTGATGCGGAAAATATTATTGTTGAATAACAGAGTAATAATCTGTTTTTTTAATGCATAGTTAGCATATGCTAACAAAAAAAGGAGGCAAAAATGGGCAAGACTTTAGCTTTGGTTGGTAATCCTAACTGCGGGAAAACGACCTTGTTCAATGAATTAACAGGAAGCAGCCAATATGTAGGTAATTGGCCAGGCGTTACAGTTGAAAAGAAAGCTGGTAAACTTAAAGGCCATAGTGATTTTGAGGTGATGGATTTACCTGGTGTGTATTCTTTATCACCTTATACATTGGAAGAAGTTATTACTCGCGATTATCTGTTGGAAGAAAGACCATCTGTAATTATTAATATTGTTGATGCTTCTAATTTGGAGCGCAATTTGTATTTGACAACACAAATTTTGGAATTAGGTATTCCTGTTGTAGTAGCTTTGAACATGATGGATATTATAAGAAAGAATGGCGACGAAATAAATATCGCTAACCTGGCAGGTGAATTAGGCTGTCCTGTTTATCCTATTGAAGCAGCACACGGCATTGGTCTTGCAGAAATGCTGAAAGAAGCAATAAGCCTTGCCGAAGTTCAAGTTAAAACTTACTCTTTGCCGATATTTAAAGGTGAACTGAATAAAACACTTAAGAAGATAGAAAACCTTTTGGAGGATGAAATTCCGCAGCATCTCAAAGGATGGTTTGCAATCAAACTTTTTGAACGAGACGAGAAGGTTTGGACCAAATATAAGATATTTCATAATATGAGAGTAAAAACTGAGCAAATAATTACGCAGTATGAAGATGAGGTTGACGACGATGCTGAGAGCATCATTACTAATGCCCGCTATGAATACATCAGCTCAATTATTCATCTCTGCATTACCAAAAAACGCAGGTCTCATGAACTGAGTACTTCAGACAAAATCGACAGAATACTTACCAACAGGATTTTAGCTCTGCCGATTTTCTTTTTGATCATGTGGTTTGTCTATTATGTTTCTATTCAGACCTTGGGCGATTTGAGCACGGGCTTTATGGAGGATGCATTTGCTTCGATCAGCAATTTTTTTGGCGCCGTGATGGTAGATGCTGGAGTATCAGAACCTTTGCAAAGCCTTATACTTGATGGTATTGTCGGCGGCGTTGGCGCCGTGCTTGGTTTTGTACCGCAAATTATGATTCTCTTTTTCTTCCTTTCTTTTTTAGAAGATTGCGGTTATATGGCACGTGTTGCTTTCATCATGGATAGAATTTTTCGCCGTTTCGGACTTTCGGGTAAGTCTTTCATCCCTATGCTGATAGGGAGCGGTTGTTCTGTCCCAGGTATCATGGCCAGCCGTACCATCGAAAACGAGCAAGAGAGAAAAATGACGATCATGCTGACGCCTTTTATTCCCTGCAGTGCAAAAATGCCGGTCTTCGTTCTTTTTGCAGCAGCTCTTTTTCCGGAAGAGTCTTGGGTAGGACCATCTATGTACTTCTGGGGTATCGCCATGGTTATCTTTTCTGGGATACTGTTGAAAAAAACCTCAACATTTGGTGGTAAACCGGCACCATTTGTTATGGAGCTGCCTCAATACCATATGCCGACAATGAAGGGTGTTATGATTCACATGTGGGAAAGAGCACGTTCCTTTATTGTGAAAGCTGGTACCGTAATATTTATAGCATCTGCTTTGGTTTGGTTGTTGCAGACCTTCAATTTCTCGTTGGCAATGGTAGAGCCTGAAGAAAGCATGTTGGCGAGCATTGGTACCGCAATCTCACCGATCTTCGCACCGATGGGCTTCGGTACCTGGCAGGCGGCCTTCGCGGCAATATCCGGGTTCCTTGCTAAAGAAGTCGTTGTTTCAACTTTCGCGATTCTGGCAGGCTTAGGTGAGGCTGCTGAAGAAGATCCAAACCTTATCCAAGTTGTGCAGTCGATGTTTACGCCAGCCAGCGCCTATGCTTTTATGGTCTTTACTTTGCTTGCTTCTCCTTGCTTTGCCGCAATTGGGGCGATCAGAAGAGAAATGGGCAGTTGGAAGTGGACTTTCGCTGCACTTGCTTACCAAACTGGTTTGGCCTATGTAATGGCAACCTTGATTTATCAGATTGGCAGCAGAATTTAATCTAGTACCAATATAATAAGAAGAAACGCGAGGTATCATTCAATGATACCCCGCGTTTCTGTATTTTAGGCAAATCTTTTTTTTGCTGCCAGGACTTTTTCCAGAACGGTAGCTATCATGCCGGCGCAAAGCGCGGTATATAGCATGCCTGGTGCTGCTGCTAACACAAGGGGAATTGCCGCTTTGCCCACAACAAAGCTGAGGCAGATGCGGGCCGAGAAGGTGGCAATTGGTCCGGAAAAAACATAGAAGACTTTGTTTTTCCCGCAAAAATAATAAATGATGGCGACGACAACACGGAAGATCATGGCGATGAGAACATTGAAAACATTCTGTGTTCCTAATACCAAACCGACTATACTGGAAAGTATGCCGGCTGCCAGATATCTTTTGATGCCGAAAACGCCGCAGATGGCAACAGCGACCGGCGCTGAAAGCTGAAATTCTGTGCCGGGGAATAATCCTGGGAGTTTGAAGGCTCCGCTTACCGTAATGAAAGCGGCTAATAAGGCAGTTTCTGTCAGCAATTGCAGTTTTTCACGATTCAACACGGCAACACCTCTTCGTTAACGTTCTTAAAAATATAGTTTACGATAGCATTGTAGTACTCTTTCACCTTATTGTCAACCTAGTAAAATGATTGGTTAACCAAAAAATCAAAAGTGTTTCGAAATAAATGAGCTCATATAATTTTGTTTCTGAGTAGCAAGTATATCAAAACTACAAAGAGGCAAGGGGTAAAGATGTGACGGGCTTGCTGCACGTCAGCGACCGCCTGCTTGCAGGCGAATTGTCGCGTGTGGAAGCAGCCAGAGGAACACTTTAACCATTGCCGATCTTGGCACATTCTAAAGAAGGTTAATTGGTTTTTCTTTCTATATGATACTTGGTTAACATAAAAGCCTTTCTGTAAAAGCAAAAGGTGTATATCGCAAAATTACTAAGAGACAAGGGGTAAAGATGTGACGGGCTTGCTGCACATCAGCGACCGGCTGCTTGCTGGCGAATTGTCGCGTGTGGAAGCAGCCAGAGGAACACTTTATACCTTGCCTCTCTTATAATATTCTAAAGGTGGCAATAATAATTGTTTGAAGTAGCTTTTCAGAAAGCCAAACCTCATGCTAGAATTATAAAGGTAGAAAGAAGGAGAATTATGCTGCCTTTTATAAAGGAAACGGAAACTGCCTGGGATAGGCTTAAAAATACAAACAAACCGATTGTTTTGTATGGCATGGGCAATGGAGCTGATAAGATACTGGATTGGTGTGCCGCTAACGGTGTTAAGGTTGCCGCTATTTTTGCCAGCGATGATTTTGTGCGCGGACAAATTTTCCGCGGCTACAAGATTTGCAAGTATGCAGATGTTGTTAGCCAATACCAGGACTTTTTGCTTGTTATTGCTTTTGCCAGCGAGTCACCTGCAGTACTGGAGCATTTCTTTGTCCTTGCGAAGAAGCATGAAACACTGGCACCTCACCTGCCGCTTTTCGAGGGCGATGAAGTGGTGAGCCTCAGTTGGCTGGAAAAATATAAGGAAGAATTAATGGAAGTCTACCAAAAACTGGCTGACGAAAAGTCCAGGGAAGTATTTGCAGCAACACTTAATTATAAATTAAGCGGCAAACTATCTTATCTGGAAGCTATAACGACGATGAGGCAGGAGGATTGTCAGCAGATATTTCAGTTTGGTATGGACGAAACCTTTGTTGATCTGGGAGCCTATGATGGTGATACTATCAAAGAGTTCCTTAATTATACGGATTCCTCTTATCGCGAAATAGTAGCCTTGGAACCAGATAGCAAGAATTTCAAGAAATTACAGCGTTTTGTCGAAGAAGCCGGACTTGAACATGTCCATTTGCTTAATAAAGGCATATGGAATGAAGAAAGGACATTGAGTTTTGCAGCCAGCGGCGGTAGACAGTCGGCTCTGCAGTCTGACGGTAAAGTAGAAGTTCCTGTTGATTCGGTTGATCATATTATGCAGGGCAAACAAGTATCTTATATGAAGCTTGATGTGGAAGGAGCAGAATTCGAGGCTTTAAATGGTGCCAAAGAAACAATTGAAAGATGGGCGCCCAAATTATTTGTGGCAGCTTATCACCGTGATGTTGATTTATGGCGTCTGCCATTATTATTATGGTGTCTAAATAAGAACTATAAGATTTATTTGCGAAAGCATCCCTATGTACCGGCGTGGGAGCTTAATTTTTTGGCTGTTACAAAGGAAGACACCCGGGGACAATAAACGTCCATAGGGGATGCAAAAAGTCCCTTTGTCGCCTGAGAGAAGAAAGTTTTTTTCGAGAGGCTGTTTTTTGTGAAAAAATGCGAAAAAACTTTAAAATGTGTAAAATTTTTTCCAATTGTAAGCAGGATTTTGAATTGATGGGGCGAAATCTATAAGGCAGATTGCAAAAATACACAAGGGAGTGGATGTTTGTGAAAAAGGCAAAATGGTTGATTGCTACTGCTGCAGTACTTGCAATGGTAGTAGCAGCAGGCTGCGGCGGCGATAAAAAAGCTGCTGACACCAAAGGCGGTAGTAAGGTGAAAGGTGATGTAATGGTTTACACCTCTATTTATCCAGACATTATTGATAATATGTGCAAACCTAATATTGCAAAAGCTTTCCCAGACATGAAAGTATCCTGGTTCCAAGGCGGTACTGAAAATGTTATCACTAAGATAACAGGCGAAATCAAGGCTGACAAAGTTGCGGCTGACCTTCTGATGGTTGCAGATCCTTCTTACTATCTGAAACTGCAAAGCGACAAACGCTTGTTGAGCTATGTTTCACCAAATGCGAAAGACGTTGTCAGCGCTAAAGACAAAGATGGCGCCTGGACTGCTGTCCGTATTTCCAACATGATCATTGCTTATAACTCCGATAAATTAAAACCGGAAGATGCTCCGAAAACCTGGAAAGATTTGACTGATCCAAAATGGAAAGGCAAGATTGCTATGCCTAACCCAATGCTTTCCGGTACTGCTTATGTAGCAGTTGGTGCTTTGGCTGACAAATACGGCTGGGAATATTTCGATCAACTGAAAGCCAATGACATCCACGTTGAACAAGGTAACTCCGCTATTCAAAACAAACTTCTGACCGGCGAATATGCTGCAGCTATGATTTTGGAAGAAAACATCCTGAAACTTGCTGCTACCAAAAAAGAACCTTTGAAGGTTGTTTATCCTGGTGACGGTGTTATCGTAGTACCAAGCCCGATTGCTATCATGAGCACTACCAAGAATCCTGATGGTGCAAAAGCAATTGTTGACTGGTGGCTGTCCAAAGAAGGGCAACAGGCTGTTGTCAAGGGCTGGATGCATTCCGTTCGTGCTGATGTAGAGCCACCTACAGGCGCTCCTGCACTTAAGACCTTTATTGATAAAGCAGTGAAGATTGATTGGCAGAAACTTGCTAATAATAATGCACAAATTAAAGAACAGTTCCGTATGAGGGTAATGGAATAGTTCCTTCATTCATTCTAAAATAGCAACTTTTAGAGAATCAGGGACCGTTATGTGACGGTCCCTGTTTTCCGATTTTTATCGGGGTATCATAATTTTGTTTTAACCGGCAGGGTATGATGCCGGGGAAAGGAGCTCCAGTGGGCTTGATTTCAAGAATTAACAGTAAGCTGATCGTAATTTTGATTTCGGTACTGTTATTGGTTTATTTTGTTGTTTTTCCGATGGGAGTATTGGTTTTTGACAGTGTCTACCAGAATGGTCATTTTAATTTAAATAATTATAAAGTTGTTTACAGCACTATTGTCAACTGGAAGGCATTGACCAATACAGTAGAATTATCATTGATGGTTATGGTGGCCAGCGTTATTATAACATTCCCTTTGGCTTGGCTTGTCGGCAGAACTGATTTGCCGGGTAAAAAAACCTACCGTACCTTATTGGTAGCAAGTTATATGATTCCTCCGTATGTCGGAGCGATTGCCTGGGTTCAACTCTTAAACCCAAGCGTAGGTTATTTAAATCAAATACTTAAATGGGTAT
>JAAYVM010000184.1 GCA_012517145.1 Acholeplasmataceae bacterium | reverse complement strand
CTTGCCACATTTTTTTACTCCTAAAGCGTATCATCCATCATTTCAGGATGATTTTTTAACCAATGTTTTATTGCCGAAGAAATTTCGTCAAAATCTGATAACTCAGAATGACAGATTTCAAATAATTCATCGGCGATAACATCATGATACACATGCACCAATCGATTTCGATAACCAGCCATCAATTTCATTTTTTCACCCAATTCAGGTGTAATCACATCATGCCCCTCAAGTTTCACAGCAATATCTTTATAGTCGGTTACTCCCTCAGCGAATCCTTTTGCTAATATATGCCTGCCCAAATCGAAAAGCGCTTCTAAAGCGCGGCGTAAACAGGATTCAGCAGCATGAACATTCCGGCTATCCGATAAAAATGGTGACAAATCGGATATAGGTAATTTTCGGATTTCAGCCACCATTTTTTCAATCCAGGTAAATCGATCCAGAACTATTAGTTTAGAGATTGATCCAGGAGTCATTGAGGGTTATCCAAAATTATAGAAAGTCTCTCCCGTTCAAAATGAGCCAAGTCGCCGGCACGGCGTAAAATATACAAATCATATTCATCCGCCAGGTATTCATTATTCGCGTATAGTCTTTCACCGCGGATGATATTCGCAGCTAAAAATGGGGTTGCGTCAGTTAATATCACCAGGTCTATCCGCGGAACACCGAATAGCTCTTCCAAATCTTGAGCTAATTTTACCTTTTGCCTGATGGATAATTTCACCTTTTTCGAAGGCTTGATACCAATATCCACATCGGAAATGCTTTGCGGCATGGCAGACCAATTTTCATCTACCATTTGTTTCGTTTCTTTAGCGCGACTGCCAAAGACATACAAAATATCAATTTCGTATTGCCGGCACAACGCAGCCAAAGATTGATATACACTCACCATAATCCTCTTTATTAATAATATCCATTCAAAACAGGATTACTCAAAGCTTTCCCTATACTATCCGATTAAATATGATTATTTGTATATACTACCATATTACCACCAGTATGCTGAATGGTTACTTTGGTAATAATCATTACCGATCAAAGCAAGAAAGTAAAATCAATCAACGACTAGCTTTCCAATAAACCCAATACCACCGGAAGAAGCTGTTTTTTACGCGAAACAATACCTTCTGCTAAACGACTGCCATCCGATTGTAATGGATAGGGGAGATCTGTCAGTTCGGGAGGTTCGTTGGTTAACAGAAAACGGCTGGAACCTCTGACCACATCGGTGACCATCAACATGGCGAAATCCAGTCCGTTGCGGTCGCGCAAATCCGTTAATGCCATTGAAAGGTCATTGCGATGTTCATCGAGCTGTAACAGATCGGTCACTTCAACTTGAGCAATAGCAAAACGATACCCACCAGCCTCATAAAGTTTTAAATCACTGCTCACCGCTTCCTTTGGTTCACGTGCAGCCAGCCCGGAACCGGCGTGCAATACCTGCTCACCATATGCCTGAATAGTCATCCCTTCCAATGCTCCTCCTTTTACTAATGCCCAGCGCCCCAACCGTTCCGTTGCTATCCGATCCCGCTCAGTGGTGGTGGGAGAAGTAAGAATCAAAGTATCAGAAAGGCAGCCAGCCAGCAGCAATCCGGCTAAAGCAGGAGGTGCACTCAAACCCGCTTCTTCAATGCGCTCCGAGACGAGCGTGCTGGTGCTGCCCACGATATCCACGGTAAACCGGATTGGAATATGGGTCGAGGAATTCCCCAGGCGATGGTGGTCAAGAATTTCCAGCAATTCAGCTTCTTCGAGCGCACCCAATGCCTGACCAGGCTCATTGTGATCTACCAGAATCAGCTTAAGCCGTGGCGGGTTGAGAGCATCGCGTTGGCGGCAAACCCCTACATAATATCCATTTTCATCCACCACCAGGAAATCATCGCCTTCCTCGCGCAATATACGGGGCAGCAAATCACGAATACGGGCGCTCACCTGGAATTTGGGTGCTTTATGATTGCAGGCTTCACGGCAAGGCGTCTCCAGAATTTCTGCCAGCTTCATCTCCTGGCGGCGAGGATGATTGCCCACCACATGACTCAGGTAACCAAACAGACTGGCGCCG
>JAAYVM010000183.1 GCA_012517145.1 Acholeplasmataceae bacterium | reverse complement strand
TCGAGTTCGTCAGCAAATTCAGCCATCAATTTGTCGTCTGCACCGATTGCGCCTTTAGCGTAAGCTTTAGCAACGATTTGAGCCATTTCGTAACGAGTCATCAGGTTGTCACCTTTGAAGGTGCCATCTGGGTAACCGTCAACGATGCCAGCAGCAGCCAATTTAGCTACGGAGCCATATGCCCAGTGGCCAGCAGGTACATCAGAGAATGGGTTTGCAGCAAAAGCTGTAGCGGATACGCCAAGAGCCATTGCCATTGCGAGTACTAAAGATTTTTTCATAATACTTTTTCCCCCTTAGGAAATTTTATTTTTATAAAATCCATCCGGGAGGCTTCTCTTCTCATTCATCAGTTAAACATCCGAGTTACCTTGTTTCCTCGACATCGCTCTGTATGCTTCGAAAATCAACCTGTCCTTCCGGATATTATAAACAAATAATGCAGTAAATCTGAAAATCTGTACTACGTTCATACTATACCAAATTTTACATTTTGGCAAGTGGTATGCTTTCACATACTTACAAAGTGATATATTCGCTTTTTCTTAAAAATCTCCTTCTTTTATTTTAAGAAAAAGTTTTAAATTTTTTCTTTCAATTCTGCCTGTTTTGTCATCCCGACCGTAGCGGAGGGACCCAAGGTTTGTTGAGCACCAGGATTTCTCGACTGCGCTCGAAATGACATAGATTAGCCATCCCGACGGAGCCTATTTTGTCATACCTATCTCAGCAAGGTACCTTCTTACTAATACAACTGCGGCATAAGCATCAAGAGGTACAGGCGGCGCGAGCATACCGAGTGGTATCAAGCGTCGCCAGCCTTTTGGCGGATTGAGCTCCCAGTAGAGCTTTCTCGCTTCCTCCGTGCTATAAGCCTCATCACAGACAATAAGCTCCAGGTCAGGTAATATTTCTGCCAATGTCTGCTGCAGCTTCATACTTGTTGTGCCATTACCTATAATACAGGTTTTCGGCTTGGCGGTTTGTAAAAACTTTGTTAAGTTTTTGGCAAACCCATCCATCCACAAAACATCCATCCTGACAATTTTACCAGCAGAATCGAGCAAAGCTGCACCCGTTTTGCTGCTGCCGGGATCAATGCCCAAAATATATTCTTTATTCATTGCGGCGCACGTCCAACCTCAGAAGTACCGGACCTGCAACATTAATATCCTGTTTCGCATAAGCAGTCAAAGTTACATTACCGCCGAGTTCCTGCATTTTGCCTGTTACTTCAATCATGGAGGCCGCATCGATATTGCCGACCTTGCCAGTAAGCGGGTCTGGCATCACACCTGCCGCCACAGCAGCCTTGTTGATTTCGCTGAGGAAATACATCAGGGAGGAATTAATATTGCGCCCATCGCTCGCAATTGTAATATTTTCCGTAAAAATCTTCTGTCCTTCTTCGTAAACAATCTTATTAGGAACCATTTCCAGACGGCTGACAGCCATTTCGCCCGAAATAATATTGCCGGCGGCACAGATGCGTATATACATTGTGCCCCGCGAAGAGGCAAGAACTTTCTTGGCTTCCTGCACCATAGTATTAGGCAGCCAGAGAGCCTGCACATCTTTAGTCTTGACTTCCATGCGTGCCAGAATTACCTGATTGGCAGAAGCAAGAAAAGTATCCATTTGTTTGTCATTTTCTTCTTCCGATAAGCCGGCATTTAAAATGCCTGAATATAGCACTTCACCGGCACGGAAGACTACTTCGCCTTCACGAATCGCAATTAAGCCGGCCCTTAGTTCTGCAGTAGCGTCTTCTAATTCTTTGATTTCCGCATTAAGTTTTTCTCTGGAAGCTTCGAGAGCCTCTACTTCCGCCTTCATGGCGGCCAAGTCGGCATCTGCCTGCGCGTAACGGTCCTGCAGATCAAGCAGCTGCGCATTGATTGCATCACGTTCTCTCTGCATTTCTTCCAGATTGGAAGTGGTTTCCTTGATTTGATTATCCAGCGAGGCAATCAATTTATTCTTGTCTGCCAATTCTTTCTGGGCAGTAAGTTTGTCATTATTTAGAGCAACCATCTCTGCTTTTAACTTTTCCATGCCGAAAAGAGCAGTTTTGACATCCTTGGAGGTAACCGCGAGTACGCCTAACGTTGCTGCCGCAATCATAATACCAGTAATAACTGTCATCAGGACGGACGTATGGTAAGGGCGTAGGCCGAAGATAGAAAGGCGCTTTTTGCCTATCTTGCTGCCCAATTTGTCGCCGATGAAGGCTATTGCTCCACCCATGATTGCCAGTACTAATATCAACGTTAATCCAAACATTCGCTCATCGTCTCCCGTTTATCAAAACTCCTGAATATTTTACTCGTTTTTCTTGCGCATCAGCCAGACACCGGCTATCAGACACAGCAAATTCGGTATGATTGCCGCCAACAAAGGATGTAATACACCACCCTTACCCAGTCCGGACATAAAGGTCATAACCGAATAATAGACAAAGATAAGGATAATACTGATACCAAGACCTATGGACGAACTAGCCCTCTGCGGCTGCATGCCCAGCGGCACACCAATCAGCACAAAGAAGAAGCTGGCCATCGGGATGGAGAAACGCATGTAGACTTCCATCCAGTATTTGCTAGTCGGCAAGTACTGTTTCTCAAGTATCTTGATATATTGTTTCAGCTCACCGAGCGTCATTTCATCCGGGCCTTTTTGATCAAGTGAAATCTCTTTTGGTGATGCGGAGACCGGCAGTACCTGCTCGGCAAAGGTCATCGTCTGCTGCACGCCTTCTTCACCAACCGAAAGAATCGTACCGTCCTGCATATACCAGGCACCATTACGCCAATCAGCAGTTTTGGCCTTCTGAATACGTTTCAATTCGCCTTTTTCAAATTCCTCAATCGTAATATCTTTCATGACACCTGTTTGTTCATCAAAACTTCTGGCATAGGTCAAACGTTCCAGATTAGCGCCGCTAAGGCTTTTGATAACAACATGGTCCTGTGATTTTGGTTTAGTATCCTTTTTTATTTCGTAATTTAAAATACGTGTATATTCTGCTTTCGAAGCCGGTACTACCTTTTCCGCCCAGACGACGGAAAAAAGACTGACAAGGAAGCCTACGATTAAGACAGGAGCTGCCAAACGGTAAAAGCTGATGCCGCCCGATTTCATAGCTGTGATTTCGCTGCTGCCGGACAAACGCCCGAATGATAAAAGCGCAGCCAAAAGCATCGACATTGGGAAGGTATAGTTAATAATTTCCGGCAGACCGCAAAGGAACAGCCGGAAAAGCATATCAGCAGAAGCACCGTATTTCGTCATGTATTCTGTCAGACGAAAGAGCAGCGAACTGGCAATAAAAATGCTCGAAAAAGATGCCACGCCGAAGAAAAAAGGCCCCATTAATTCTTTTAAAATATATTTATCAAGTATACGCATTTACTCATTCCTCACAGCGTGTATTTCTCACCCAAATAGAATTTCCGAGCTTGCTCATCGTTGGCAATCGCATTACTATCGCCGGAAATCAAGATCTCTCCGTTATTAAGTATATAAGCTTTGTCGACAATACTCAAGGTTTCACGAACATTATGGTCAGTAATCAGTACTCCAATGCCCCGCTGTGCCAAATGAGCAATCATGGCCTGGATATCGGCAACGGCAATCGGGTCGATGCCTGCAAAAGGTTCATCAAGCAGAATAAAAGACGGGTCGGTAGCAAGTGCCCGTGCAATCTCCACGCGTCGACGCTCGCCGCCTGAAAGCTCTGACCCTTTGCGTTTACGGATATGTTCAACGTGGAATTCCGCAATCAAAGAATTCATCTTTTCCAGTCTTTTCTCTGCCGAAAGTTCAGTCGCTTCCAAAATAGCCATGATATTCTCTTCTACTGTCAGCTTGCGAAAAATCGACGCTTCCTGAGGCAGATAACCGATACCGGCAATAGCGCGTTCATGCATCGGCATATGAGTTATTTCGCGGCCGTCAATCAGCACCTCTCCCGAATCAGGCTTCTCGATACCGACTATCATGTAAAAAGTTGTCGTTTTGCCGGCACCGTTAGGCCCTAAAAGACCAACGACAGTTCCCTGCTCCACATTGATGCTGACGTCGTTGACGACACGCCGCTCACCAAATGCCTTTACTAAATTATGCGTTTCTATATGCACAAAAATTCCTCCAAAAAATGGAATTACTAAACTACTTAAGATTTCTTGACTAAGCTAGAAATGACAAAAAACAGATGGTACCTCGCTCAATGGTTAAAGAGCTCCTCTGGACCATTCCACACGCGTTAAGCGGCCGCAGTAAATTCGGCCGAACGCTGATGTATATGAGTCCCGTCGCTTCTTCAACCATTATAGACGTACTCTGCCAGAAGCAAGATTTCTTACCTGTGCTCCACCAGGAATGACAACACTTGCACTATTTTCCTTAGCCGTTATTTGCGGCTGGTTTTTCTTTTGGAATATAGACCATCTTAACGTTGCCGCTCGCTTCAGATGTATTATTCTCATTGATGATGCGCAGCTGGTTACCGGAAATCGTATTACCGTTCTGGTTAGCAGTAGCGTTGCCTGTCAGTTCAATCGTACCTTGATTGTTGGTATCATAGGTTGCTTTGTCTGCAGAAGCAGTAAGATTGCGGGCATCGCTGGCAATCTGCACATTATTCTCAGCAGTTGCATAGCCAACACGACCATCATAGTTGATGTAACCTGCAGTAAGAACACTGCCGTCATCCATGGAAAGTTCACCCCAGGAGCCCACTGTTTCCATGAAATTCCTGTCCTTGTAATATTCTACCTGCGCGGCACGCAAAGTTTTATCTTGTTTCTTCATTGCGGCGTTGCCGATAGCGGTAGTGTGGTTTTCATCATGCAAAACAAGCGTATCGCAGGTAATTCTGGCATCGTCTTTAGTAGCGACTACACCGCCCGTGAGTTTGCCGGTTTTGTTCTTCGTATTGTATTCTGCAGCCGCAGCTGTAGCCTGACCATCCTGCTGAGAAATCACCACGTTGCCTTTAGCGGTTGTAATACCTGTTTTGGTGTTATATTCAATGACATCTGCCTTAATGCTTGTAGGGGCATCTGCTGCCTGCACAGCTGTGAAACTTCCAATTGCCAAAATGCAGCCTAATAAAAGAACTCCTAATTGTTTTTTCATATTCCTGCTCCCTTCTGAACTTCCGCATTGCCTTCCAGACGCAAATTTTCTATTCCTGTGTCAGTAGTGGCTTTATCTGCCGTTGCCACAGCATCATCTTTCACAATTCTGACTTTGCCGGTCGCCGTAATCTTATCTTCGGAATGCAGCCAGCTGATTTCGTCGGCAGAAACTTCGCCGCCGGTCGAAAGCGCCGCCTGAGCCTTGCCTTTCAGCACAACATCTTTTTTCGCCATAGCGACCGAACCGCCTTCGGAACTGATAGTCAGGAAACTACCATCTTCGCGGTACCATTTACCTTTGACATCTTTCAGGACATTGGTATCAGTTTTCTTGACATACTCCATTTCGCCAATCTGCAGTTCCCAAACCAGCTTACCATCACGTTCTTCTTTCAGCGAACTATTCTTCACCTTGACGTTTTCCGTGCCATTAGTTTGCTCCGGCTTTGTTTCCTGTTTCGGCGCTCCGCTGTTAAAAAGCCATAAGAATACTGCTCCTAAAAGTGCGAGCCCTATGACAACCGCAAGTATGAGTTTCTTATTTTTCATCGAGGGTTCCGTCCTCTTCTTCCGGCGGAGTATATGGCGTATTCCAACGGTGCTGGAACCAAAGCCAATTGTCCGGATATTCTTTGATTATTTCTTCAATTGTCTGAGTCATCTTCAACGTAACATTATAATCATCGGTTTTTTGGTCACCGGTATCTTCGTAGTAAATAGGATCTTTAACAATTATCTTATGTCCATAGTAGTTGTCATTGCGAACAATAAATGTCGGTACTATCGGTGCTTTGAATTTGCGGGA
>JAAYVM010000182.1 GCA_012517145.1 Acholeplasmataceae bacterium | reverse complement strand
TGCATTCGCTCTAAACCTTTAACAATAATGTCTTTTTCCAAATTAAGATGTTCTTTAATCAGTTTCATATCCTGATGGCGCTCTGCGTGTTTGTAGGGTATGACGATATAAAACCGACGAGAAAGAATCTTGTTGCCAGAGACAAGTTTTTTAACAAATGCACAGTAACCCTCAATTTGTTTTTTGTAGGCAGGGATAGATTCTTTATCTTTAGTCTTATCGATGTCCTCAACGTAGCGATCAATATCTACTTCACGTACTCTCACTAGGATTTGGATCTCGCAAGGTAAAGCGTTTAGAAAGTTTTGAAAGCTATCGATAATCACATCCTGTTCTTCTTCGCTTTTGAGCTCAAAATTGACCGATGAGGTTTCCAAGATTAATCGGTACTCGTTATTTGGTAGCACCAGCATGTTATCTACCACTTCCTTAATCTGGATTTGTGCTCGGCTACTTGCTCTTTTGGATTTACTAAATATGCTCATATTATTTATTTTCAAACTGATAACGAACAGCCACCTTGCCAGAACTAATTAATTGCTCAAGTTTGACTAGGTCAGCTACATCAATCTCAGACTTTTGTTTATTGGTCGATTTCTTAACAGCTTTTCTAGGTGTTAGAGTGATGTCTGGGATATCGGGAACATCAATAATTCGGTTGGTACTATCGTTCTTGTTATAGAGCCAAAATCTAGGACGAAAGTGGTAACGCAGTACTACCCCAAGCCAATCAGCAACTATCTTGTCCTTAATGCGAATAACTAGAACCAAGCAAATAAGGGTTACTATCCCTATTAATCCGAGTTTGTAGGCCACAAGCTTCATTGTGGGAGCAAAAAAGATATAAATAATCGCTGTCCAAAGAACCGGAAACATGAGAATAAGAATCTGGGTCATGTTGAGTGATCCTGCTATTTTGTCCTCAACTGTGGTGATTTGTGCTGGAATAATAGTAGTTCTCATAGTTTTACTGTCCTTCTGGGCGTATTAACCAATCTGGTAGCCTTAGAGGCAGTGCTGGCGCTTGAGTCGGTACTAAGCACATTAGTAATTTGACTCCCCACGTGGCGAACAGCACCCACACTACGAGAGAACAGGATAAGCTGCATCATAAAAGACGGGATTTTAAGAAGTGTTAAGAGTAGTCCGATTGCCACTGCCACCGAGATCAATGAGTTGTTAGTTTGCTCAGGGAGTGTTAAGAATGTTCCAGCGAGTTGAATGGTGACTACATGGACAAAAATCATGAACACTGAAACAAAATAGCCTTTGACTGCCATTTCAGCAAAGTCAGCAGTTTTGGGAATTGCAGACAACAGGAAAATAAACGGTGAAAGAACGGCGCCAAGCGAGATTACAATCAAGCGACTGATGTACATAAGCAGAAGCACGATGGCGACAATCAGAAAGATTAAGAGAAAAATGAGAATAATAAATGGTGCGGTGCCGTTAGTGATACTGGAAATTGTAACCGCATTGGATATCCAAGCGTGGTTAAGTCCTCCAGTTGCTGAAATAACACCAGACACAAGCGCGTTACTAGCCTTAATTGTGTAGTCAGCTAAGAATAGTGAAACATTAGCACCAAGAAATGCAAGGCCAATTCGAGGAAGTAAATGTTTAAATTCAATCTCCTCGAATCCAAATGTGGAAGCACTCATAAACTGCAAACCCAGAAGTGCTACCACGAGCACAAACAGCGTGTCAGTAATACCCACCATAATGAGCCAGAATTTTACTATCGAGGAATTTTCTAAAAGTGATGGGGTGGTTGAAAGAAAAGTCATAATACCATCAACTATTGGCTTAGTGGAACTTTCGACAATGTTTTGGATAAAGCCATTAACCGCATCGATAAGTACTTGGGTTAAACCGTCGCTTGGGGCAACACTTTCAATCTGAGTGACAGGAAGATTGGCTATTGTGCCATTACCATTGTCACCCACCAGTGCACCTGATAAAAACGACACAATAGAACTCGCTGCAAAAACTATTACTAGTCCAATTAGAGCATTGCGAATAGTTTTCTTGGCATCTTCTAGTGCATCAGGTTTTCCTGATGAAGTTATGTAAATATAGCCACCCCGAATTAAAAAAAAGACCGCTGCTGCGGCCGAGATAATCGTTATGATGGACAATGTGTCCGAGGTAAAAGCAGTTACCTCAATTGGGGCGTTAGTTGTGGCAAACGCTACAGTTGGAGATGTAAGAGCGATAAGTATGGTTATTGCCAATACTAATAATTTCATATTTGTTCATATTCCAATATTGGCCGACTTACTGAGCCGCGCCAAATGCTCCAGTTGCTAGATCTGAAACAATATTTGTCAGCACAAAAGCACCAAGCACAACTGCAAGGCCAATGGCTGAGTACAAAATTGTT
>JAAYVM010000181.1 GCA_012517145.1 Acholeplasmataceae bacterium | reverse complement strand
TTGGGGAAACGTTTATTTTTTGACAATTCAGGTGGCTCCTTGCGCCTGCAGGCTGCAATAGACGCAAAAACTGAATTGGATCTTATCCCTGATTGTCCGGAACGTTACCATGAAAGAGCTGATTTGCTTAATGAAGTAATTCAAAAAGGAACCAATGACATTTTAAAAGTTATTTTAGGTGCCAAAGATGGTGCCTTAATGACCGAAATGACTGCATCACAAACAATTTTTCAAGGTATTTCTACAATCTTGGAAAATGTTGAAGGAACTAACGCAGTTACCAGTAATGTCGAACATCCTTCAGCCTATGACGCTTTGAAATTTTACTGTCAAAAGAATAATAGAGAATTTCGAGTAGCAGAAGCTAATCCACTCACTGGTTTCGTAGAACCGGAAAAAGTTGCCGCATTGGTTGATGAAAATACAATTGTAGTCAGCATTATGGCTTCTTCCAATATTTCCGGTAATATTATGGATCTGGAAAACATTGTGAAACTGGTCAGAGAAAAGAACCCTGATGTATATATCATTAGTGATGCTGTACAACATGTGCCACATGGTCTGATGGACGTGGATAAATTGAAGCTGGATTTTGTCAACTTTGCACCGTACAAGTTTATGGCAAGCCGTGGCATTGGCGTAGCTTATGTCTCAGACCGTATGTGCAAGCTGCCTCACCACAAATTATTAGGAAAAGGAGATGAAGTTTGGGAATTAGGAACGCCGACACCTTCATTATTTGCTTCGATTTCTGCTGTTGTTGATTACGTATGCTGGATAGGTGGACATTTCGTTAAGGCAAGTGACCGCCGGGAGTTATTCAGCGAAGGCATGAAGAGGATTGCTTTGCAGGAAAGAGCGCTCATGAATTATACTATTGAGGGATTGAGAAAAATTGACGGCGTAACATTATTTCTTGATAATAACGACTTGGAACGTAAAGACTTTATTATTGCTATTGATATTAATGGCAAGGACCTGACCGAATGCGTAAAGGAATACCAAAAAAGAGGCATAACTGTTTATGAGAGAGTAAATACCAGCATCTATTCCAAACGCATTGTAGAAGCACTAAATTTCCAGGGGGCAATTCGTGTATCACCATTACATTGCCATACTTGCGAAGAGATTGACGAATTTTTAAGAATTACTGCAGAGATTGCTGCTCTGTAATTTGATGGAGGGGAAAAATGAATAAACTTGGATTAACCTCAAAAATTTTTATTGGTTTTGCTTTGGGCATAATCCTTGGGCTTGTATTTGGTGAAAAGGTAACTGTACTCAAGCCGCTGGGAGATATTTTTCTGACTTTGATAAAGATGATTGTTGTTCCCTTGGTTTTCTGTTCTATCACTAGCGGTGTTGCCAGTATCGGCGATATAAGTAAATTAAAACGAATTGGCAGTAAAACTTTAATTTATTTTGTAGTGGCAACGATGCTAGCTGGCATCATTGGTCTCGTGATTGCTCAATTAGTACAACCTGGTTCAGGCGTCGAACTCAACATGATACAAGCAAATAGTAAGTACCAGGCGAAGGAAATGCCTACTCTGGCAAAGACATTGCTTGACATGTTCCCCTCTAACCCAATAAAAGCTTTAGTTGATGGTAATCTCATGCAAATAATTGTATTCTCGTTATTCTTGGGAATATCCTTGACATTGCTTGGTGAAAAAGGCAAGAAAGCTATTGAGTTATTTAATATTGGCACAGAAGCAATGTATAAAATGACGGCAATAGTCATGAACTTTTCTCCTATCGGTGTTGCTGCTTTAATGGCGTGTTCTATTGGTGAATACGGATTGAAAATTTTCGGGCCTCTGGGAAAATTCATTCTCACTGACTACTTAGGTCTGACAGCAGTAATTTTATTGTTATATGTTCCTATGGTAAAATTCATAGCAAAAATTCCGCTTGGTTATTTCTTTAAAAAGGTATTGCAGATCTGGATGGTTACAGCCAGTACGACCAGTAGTTCCGGGACTTTGCCAGTTACTATTTCCGTTACCAAGAAAAAATATGGTGTTTCCGATGAACTTGCAGAATTCATTCTGCCGCTCGGTGCCACAATGAACATGAACGGCGCTGTTGTTTATTATGCTGCTGCAGTCATGTTTGTTTCGCAAATATATGGAGTAGCGATGGATTTGTCGCAGCAGGTGTTGATTATCATCTTAGCAACGATCATTTCCATTGGTTCGCCAGGCATTCCAGGTGGTGGGATTGTCATGACTATCATGCTGCTGACTACTATGGGCCTGCCGATGGAAATAGTTGGTATGATTGCCGGAATTTATCGTATCATTGATATGGGGCATACTACGCTGAATGTAACCGGCGATGTTATTACATCTCTTTGTATTGCCAGAAGTGAAAATGCTATTAATGACAGTGTTTATGATGAAGATTCCGTTGTAAGTAACCCCGACAGGGCTTGAAGAATGAAGAAAGAATAGCTAGTTAAATATAAGTAATAGTCTTTATTTCAGATAAACCTCTGAACAATTGCTCAGAGGTTTATCTTTTTTATAGGCGGTGTACATTTTTTATAAAAAATAGTATTTTACAACCAAAAGGGCTAATTGTGCAAATATTGATAATATGATAATCTTAGGGCGTGAGTGGACTGTTCAGTCATAATATTCAGCTAAGATATGGGCGCTGCAAAATTTTGTTTTTATTAAAACAAGTAAAGGTCTCCGTATTTCTAAGGAGGAATTGTTTTGAAAAAAGTAAAAATATTTTGGAGGTCACTGGGGTTAGCTTTATTTATATTTTCATTATTTGTATTCTCGCCGTCAGCACACGCGCAGGATGAAATTGGTACGATGGTCTTGGTAAAAGGCGGAACCTACTGGCAATCGCCGGAACTGCGTGATGGTCCTGGTCCGGAGAAGCAGCCGCGGCAGGTAACTGTCAAAGATTTTTATATCGGCAAGTATGAAGTAACCTTTGCCGAATATGATACTTTTTGTTTATTCACAGGACGCAATATGCCGAAAGATAATGGCTGGAGCCGCGGACTTCATCCGGTTATCAACGTATCATGGCAGGATGCGATAGATTACTGTAATTGGCGGAGCGAACTGGAAGGCTTGCAACGGGTTTATGCAGGCAGAGGGATGGAAACAAGTTGTAATTTCGATGCCAATGGCTATCGACTGCCGACAGAGGCAGAGTGGGAGTATGCAGCTAAAGGCGGAGCAGAGAGCAAGGACTTTAAATTCAGCGGCGGCAATGACGCAGATGCTGTTGCCTGGTATACGGGAAACTCTAAGCAAAGGACGCATCCGGTAGGCGCCAAATTGTCGAATGAATTGGGACTTTACGATATGAGCGGAAATGTGGAAGAATGGTGCTGGGATGCCTACTATTGGCGTGATGAGTATACGAAACCGGAAAAAAGTATGCGTGCCTGCAGGGGCGGCAGTTGGCGCAGTGACGTTAACATTGCCTGTGGTAATATTAATGGTTTAGATATGCCAAGTGTATGTGTTGGTTTCAGAGTTGCAAGAACGGCTGGCGAGAAATCGGCGACTTCCTGGATGAAAGTGTCTGACCAGCATACCTATATTGATAAAGATACTGTGATCAAAGACGGCGATATGATTTTTTATTGGGATTTGTATATTGATCCGGAAGGATATTACAAGCGCCTTATCCAGTATGGTGTTCGAACTGACCTATCGCCGCTGCATGCCTGGATCATACAAGGTTTTTTGTACGATCAGGATGATCAATTTAACAGTGATATCATCAGAGCTCATTCCCTCGCTATTCAGCCTGGAAGTTATCAGGAAAAAGCTTTTAAATTTGCTTTGACCTTTGTCCGTGAAGGAAAATTAGTTTATGATGTGCCGAAACTACCTCATTTGTCTCACAAAAAATAAGAAGGCATGGTGTTGAGTATGGATAAGTATGTGGTGACCGCGAGAATGTACAAAGGTGATATCTTCCGCTATTTTGAGACACTGGAGGAAGCGGAGGAATTTGTCGGTGTTTGGGAGGAGTTTGACGAGTTAGATGAAGTGCGTATCAGTGAAATAGTAGCGATTAAATGGGAAAAGTCACGTTTTACAGACAAATGTGAGGAACAGGCAGATGAAAATTAATGAAATGGATTTGGCTTGTCTGAACGCTGATATGTATGACCTGATGGACCATTTGAAAACCTTAAATAAGAAACTGCCACCAGAACGCCAGCTGCCGGGATCACTTTTCGTTGTTTTGACGTGGGCTGTTTACGAATGGCGGCAGATGATGTCTGTTGAACATATCAAAAAAGACGACGATAACGGAGATTTATTGGATTGGCTTGCCTGGTGGCGGGAAAAATCAGGTTATAATGATGTACATTTTCTGTACGATAGATTCGGAGATTCTCTTAACGAAAACCAACGGCGAGTGCTTGCTGCTTTTGAAGTCTGGGGCGGTGAAAAACATTTCTGGGAATGGATCGACGCAATAAAATAAACAGTTGATGATAAAGAATAAAATGACTTTAGATGTAAAATTCAAAAACATGTTACAAATATTTGCTGGTGACATTTTGCATTTAAGTCCAATTGGTGCTATCATTAGCGTTAATTATCATAGCCGAGAAGTTATGTTGACCAAGATTTTTGCAGATAATTTCAGAAATAAAAAGGAGAACATGATATGTCAGAAAGATTAGATTTGCTTGAAGTAATACGTGACTATGGACATCCTTTGGTTAAGCTTGATGTCACAGCTACAGAATTAGAGTGCTTGAAGTTGCGCGAAAAATTAATGGCAATTCGTAATCAAAGCAATGCCCAAGAACAAGGGTATTTAGAAGTAGCTTGTACTTTTTATGTGGATGTACACGATATAGACAGATATTTAGCAGGTGAGCTGCCCAACCTGGCAGAAATTTATGTCTTCCCGGAAGATGTAAAAACTCATACGGAGGAATAAGATGAAAAAATTATTGGTACTAACCTTTTTATTTATTTTTGCCATACAGTCAGTTGGCCTCGCAGCCATTAGCAGTTCGAAAGGGGCACCAAGGACTTCAACCAGTGTGACTCAAAAGGCACCTAGCACTTCGCAGACGTCACCGAATACGTCATCCGGGTATAAGTCTTCAGCTCCGGCAAGCAGCTACAGCGAAAAAGCCCCAACTGCGGCAACCAAGCAGCAACCGCAGCAGACAACGTCAACGGGTAATGGCTTTCTGCGCTCCGCAGCGATGTTTGGCGGCGGCATGCTGATGGGCAGTATGCTCGGTAATATGTTTGGGTTTGGTTCTCACGGTATGTTTTCTGAGATTATGGGATTGCTCTTCGATCTTATGATCATTGCACTGCTTTTCAAAGCAGCGCGCTATGTGTGGAACAGATTCAGTTCAAATAAGCATTAAGGCGTATATTTATAAGCAATATAAATATTTCCACACCGGCCTAAAAGTGTCGAGTTTTAAAGTAACATATTGATCATATTAACAGTCTGAGCCTGATAAAAAATCAGGCTTTTTTTATTCAAAAAATAATTACAATTTTCAGACAAAGAGATTGCTATTATTACCTTGGCATAATACAATGGAAAAAAGAACCTGTAAATTTTATTCGACACATTAATCGCAAGGGGGCGGTCAAATGCTGATGGGACGTAAGTTGGCAGGAATATTAGCTGCGGCATCTGTTATTTTAACGAGTGCCGTTGTTTTTGCCCAAGAAAGCAATTTTAAATATGATGATATGGGTTATTACAGCGAAAATCTGACCAAGGTGAAGATAAATGGTAAGTGGGGATGTATTGACAAAAATGGCGTGGAAATCATCCCGGCTGTCTATGATGAAATTGGCGGTTTTGGCTGGTTTGAATTGGATGACATGGCAACAATAAAACGCGATGGTAAGATGGGTTACATCAACCGTACTGGCAAAGAGATTGTTGCGCCGAAATATGATTTAACAACGGATTTTGTGGACGACCGCGGTAAAGTTATGGCTGACGGCAAATGGGGATTCGTTGATAAAGCCGGTAAAGAAATAGTTCCGTTACTTTATGATGAAGCACAGTTTTATAGCGGCGATTATACGCAAGTAAAGAAAGATGGCAAATGGGGATTTGTCGATAAAAATGGTAAAGTAATCGGTAAGTTGATATATGAAAAAATTTATCCATGGGGTTTTGAAGAAGGCTTAACCGCAGTTAAGCGCAATGGTAAATGGGCATTTATCGATCGGAAAGGAACAGAAGTCATTCCGCCGAAGTATCAGGAAACTTCCCAGTGGTTGTTTGTTAATGGCCTGGCGGCAGTTTTGCGCGACGATAGATGGGGGTATATTGATACTAACGCCCAGGAGGTAATAAAACCTATTTATAAGGGAGCTGGCGAGTTCATGAGTGAGCTGGCGCCGGTAAAGTTGTTTACTAAGTGGAAATATATCGATAAGTCTGGCAATACAGTTCTGGCGGCTATTTACGATTCAGCTGATAATTTTTATGAAGGAGTAGCTGTTGTTTCGGTTAACGGTAAATATGGGATGATTGATATGGAAGGCAAGGAAATTGTTCCCGCAAAATACGAAAAAGTAGATTATCCGTTTGACCAGCTTATCCCTGTCAAACAAAACGGGAAATGGGGTTTTATGGATAGAAGCGGAGTGGAGATAATTGCTCCGGTATATGACCAGATAAATTATCTGCGAGGCGGCTTAATCCCCGTAATGATTGACGGTAAGTGGGGTTATATTGACGGTAATGGCAGAAAAATCACACCGCTAAAATATGAAAACCTATCAATTTGGGGATTAATGGAAAATTTGGCTGCTGTAAAAGAAAATGGCAAGTGGGGTTTTATTAATAATGATGGGCAAGAAATTGTAAAACCAAAGTATGATGAAGTTGGCTTGCTTTGGCATAATGAAAGGATGCCGGTCAAACGAGACGGCAAATGGGGGTACATTGATCCAACGGGAAAAGAAGTTATCGTACCCAAATATGAAGAGGCACAGGAATTTTCGTGGGATGGGTTGGCTGGAGTAAAACTAAAAGGGCATTGGGGATATATTAGGCCTGATGGTACAGCCGAGCCCTGGAGCTTAAAATAGCAGACGAGAAGGGTGGTATTTATTATGAGAAGAAAAAGGATCTTAGTATTTATGATGCTTTTCTTGTTTATGTTTGCTAATACTGCTTTGGCTACCAACTGGGTGTATTACAATAATTTCAGTGATGGGAGAAGCTACATTGATACGGAAACAGTGTACAGAAGCGGAAATACGCTTTATTTTTGGGAATTGGTCATGTATGATAAGGATTCTGGTGTCTACTATTTGGCCGGTGATAGGTCGACAATCAGATACGAGGTTAAACTAACAAGCCCAAGAACAATGAGAGAGCTGGAATACCACGATTATGATTCCAATAACAAAGAATTCTATTACGAACCAACCCCCAGCAATTGGTGGAATGTTTATACGGGTGACTTCTTTGATGGGATGATTAATCTTGCCCTACGATATGCCAAATAAAAGAAGATGCTTTTATAAGTTGAACTGAGGCCTGCGTTTCATAGACGCAGGCTTATTTATTCATCAGCTTATTAACAAAACCCTGATTTTAACTGTATTTTATGGCTATATAAAACAGATGACCGTTGACACTGCGCGGAGACAGTGCTAATATTAACACGTAAACTTAATATGTAAGTAGTCAGGTGCACCAAACGCTTAAAAGAGAAATCGGTTGAAAGCCGATGCGGTCCCGCCGCTGTAAAGAGGAGCGAGCTTCAAAATGCCACTGAGTTTAGAGACTTGGGAAGGCGAAGCAAGCGATGATTCTGAGCCAGAATAACTGCCTGATTATGTTTTACGCTTAACCTGCGAGAGATGGGAAAGTGAAGCACGCGCCTAAAGGGCCTTTGTATGCTTTTATAACCTTCCTGATTTTGTCAGGAAGGTTTTTTGTTTTTTAAAAAGTTATTTATCATGGGGAATTGATAAACTATTAATGGGATGGGGTTAAAGGGATGAATTTGAGAAATGTAGTTGCCGGTATTGTTGCTAATGGCATTTTTTTCACCGGCATGGGAATAGGATTTGCGGGGGATAGTCAATCGCCTAGTTATACCCTTGACCAACTTATTGTGACTGCACAACGTTATGAAAAGAATGTGTTAGATGTGCCTGCTTCTACAGAAGTTGTTACACAAGAACAACTTCAAAATGCAGAAACATCTAACCTTGAAGAAGCTTTGGCAGCTGTTACCGGCGTTACTGTTTTTTCATCCAGTCCGGGCGGCAATGCCATCAATCCTGCCAGCAATTCAGAGATAGTTATGCGCGGCGTTTCAAGTGGCACCTTGGTTTTGGTGAATGGTGTGCCGCTAAACCTGAATAACAGATATGACCTTAATGATATACCTGTCAGTGATGTGGAACGTGTAGAAATTATTAAAACAGCTGGTTCAGTGCTTTATGGGAGTGAGGCTACCGGCGGTATTATTAATATAATTACCAAAAAAGAACGCCAAAATTATATAAAAACGGGTTATGGTAATTTCGGCCAGCAGAAGCAAGAAATAAGCCTGCAGGAAGGCAAGCTTGGTTTTGGCTATAGTTATGATAAATGGGGAAATGTTGACCGGACTTCTCTCTATGATGGCAGTAAATATAACAATACAAAAGGCTCAGAAAAGAACAATTTTTCGACGAATTATCGCTTTAATGATAAGTTGAATTTGCTTTATACACATAATGAATCTAGCTCCGCTACGCAATACAGACAATTTACAGCAACCAGTGATAAGGCGCTTAATGATAGAAAGTATGAAACGAAGAAGGACTATCTGCAGCTGCAATATAGTGATGATGCAGTCAAAGGTACAGCATATTATAATGCCGGGCAGATCGACTACACTAATTACGATGTGACCAAATCAACATTTGCCTATAATCTGGAAAAAAATAAAACTTATGGTTTTGATGTTCAAAAAACCTGGATGGCCGGTGATGGCAAAATTTTATTTGGCGGCTCTTATCAGCACGAATACTACCTGCCAAATGATTATGCATCTACATTGACAGATTATGACCGTAATAATTATGCGCTCTACGGGCAATATGAAAAACCTCTTGATGACAAAAATACGCTTATTGTTGGAGCGAGGGAAACTTGGACAGGAAATACTACCGGCGGTAAGAACTATGACAATCTCAGCGGTTCCGGACAGTTTGTACATAAGTTGAATGATAATGAGCGCCTCTACGCTAGTGTTACTCAATCTTTCAAAATGCCGACCTTTAAACAAATTTATGCACGTGATGACGGTAAATATGAAGGAAATCCTAACGTGAAACCTGAGACCGGCATGCATTACGAAACGGGTTGGAAGAAGAACAGTGGTGATCACCAGTGGAAGGCAGCTCTGTTCCACTATGATATTAAAGACAATATTACTTCCCGTTATGACAAAACCACTTCAAGCTATTATTATGATAATGAAGATTTCAAAAATACAGGTGTTGAGCTCTCGTGTGCCATCGCTGACGGCAAGGAGTGGAATTACCAGTATGGTGTTACCTACCAGAATCCTTTGGTCAAGCCATATGACACCAAAAACGGCACTACCGCTTCGGATGAATGGCTGCGCAAATACGGCCGTTTGCAGCTTAATGGCGGCGTGACTTATGCCAAGGATAAATGGCGTACCAGCTTGACTGCGACCTATCTGGCTGAACGTTATATGCTGTCGAGCAGCAGCAACACAGCCACCAAACCTTATCTGGTGACAGATCTTTCTGTGAACTATAAAATGGATGAAAAGCAGGAACTCAACCTGTCAATTAATAATTTATTAGACCGCGAGGACAATTTGGGTCATACCGGAACTTACTATTATTCCACACCGATAAATTTCTTGCTTAGTTACAAACTAAGTTTTTAACCGAGATTTGATTGATTCTTAAAAATAAAATATGGATGGAACGGGTGTATTTGATACTCAATAGAGAAAGCAGTGAAAGTCTGCTACGGTCCCGCCACTGTAATGCTGAGCGATTCCTGATTTACCACTGAAGATTTCTTCGGGAAGGTAGGATAGCAATGAAGCTGAGTCAGGAGAACTGCCCGTTTAACAATCACTGTTGATCCACGTGTGATGGAGAAGGGATTATTGTCGCAGATACTTTGCATGTAGCATTCGTATGTTTTATTGGTATTTGCATATCTTCCACTCACGTTGCGTCATAAAGCGGTGAGTGGATTTTTTACAATTAACTCACCAAAAAATATGTAAGGGAGTGTTTATTTATGGTCAAAGGTTTGAAAAAAATGGTGCTGGCGTCTCTTGCTTGTGCCGCACTGGTAACGGGAGTCAATATGCAGCCTGCTTATGCTGCCTACCAGCTTAGCTCAGAGGTTAAAACAGCTACACCTGCTTTGCTGCAGGCTTCACAAATTGGTGTGAAGGTAGATGCGCCTGCTGCTTTGCAAAACCTGGAGAATAAGGATGCAATCCTGATTGCAAGCTTTGGAACAACTTTTAAAGAGACCAGAGAAAAAACTATTGATGCTACTGTTAATGCTATTCAGGCAGCCCATCCTGACACCAAGGTTGTTGTTGCCTTTACATCGCACATTATTATTGACCGTATCAAAGAGAATGAAGGTTTGACTTATCCTACGCCGGAAGAAGCTTTGAGCCAATTGAAGGCGGAAGGTTACACCAGAGTAGCTGTTACTTCGCTCAATATTATACCTGGCATGGAATATGACTACAGTGCAGCAGTATTTAACCTGCACAAAGGGGAATTCAAAAAATTAGTTTGTGGATTACCGCTCATGTATTGGATGGGTCAAGAAGGACAACGTGAAGATATCATGGAGTCGATGAAAGCTTTAAGTACAGAATTTCCAGCAATTGGAAAGAAAGAAGCAATACTCTTGATGGCTCATGGAACTCCGCATCCATCTAATGCCTATTATTCCGTGATGCAAAATCGTCTGGGTGAACTTGGTATGAAAAATGTTTACATATATTCTGTAGAAGGCTGGCCGCATCTTGATACTGTCATTCCGCAATTAAAAGCCAAAGGCATTAAAAAGGTGACACTTATTCCGATGATGATGGTTGCCGGTGATCATGCTAATAATGATATGGCTGGTGCTGAACCTGATTCTCACAAATCTGTTTTGGAAAAAGAAGGCTTCAAAGTAGATACTTATATTCATGGTATGGGTGAAAATGCTGAAGTTCGTAAATTGTTCGTGGAGAGGGCAGATGAAGCTTTAGCTGCACTACAAGCCGAGACTCCTGTAAAAAGCGGACATCATATGAAAAAAGACCAGCAATGATTTTGACCAATATTTTTGAAAAACAAATAGTGGGAGGATAAGCAATGAAAAAATCTTTAGTCTTAGCCATGACTATGGTTATGGGGATATCCGCAACAGCCTTTGCCGCCAATCCATTTTCGGATGTGCCGCAAGGCCACTGGGCGTATGCATCAATCAATAAGCTTGCCGTAGCAGGAGTCGTGGATGGTTATCCTGATGGTACCTTCAGAGGTGACCACCTGATGACACGCTATGAGATGGCACAGATAGTCGCTAAAGCTTACGCCAAAGGAGCAATCAAGTCTGACGACAAGCTGCTGGCTGAATTCGCTGATGAACTCGATAATCTTGGCGTACGCGTGGCTAAATTGGAGAAGAAAAGCGATAACGTCAAAATTACCGGTGAAGTACGTGCCCTATATGAAGATGTAGACGGCGCAGATAAACAATATCTACCAGAGCTGCGTACTCGTTTGTGGGTGAACGGTGCAATCAACGACGGCTGGAGCTATACCGGCATGCTGGAAAACACACAAACGCTGAATACCAACAGCCAGGAATCAGATGCGGAATTTAAACGGGCCTTTGTGAGCGGCAGGCTAGGCGGTCTTGATGTAGTCGGCGGCCGCTATGATCTGGTAGTAGGCGACGGTAACGTATTCGATGATGATATAGACGGTATTGGCGCTAGCTTTGGTGAAAAAGTCAAAGTGGAAGTGAATTACGGCAAGCCAAACAGCGGCGACGACAAAGAAACCAACGTGGAAATGTTTACGGGACGTGTTAGCGGCGATGTTGGCAAGTTGGGTCTGAACGGAGCCTACTATACCTTTAACGACAAGAATGCGGATACAGACTATAACATCTGGACAGCAGGCGCCAAGTATAACTTGGGTGATGTAAGCGTTGGCGGCGAATACTTGAAAGGCAGCGAAAAAAACGCAGCCGGCAAAGATGATGGTTATGTAGTTTCACTGGAATATAAAGGAGCAGAAGCAGCGGAAAAAGGCAGCTATGGCTTGTGGGGCAGGTATTTCAACCAAGCTAATACGACATATTATGCACACACAACAGACGGCGTCCATGACTCGTTTGATAATAATGCAGCCGGCGGCTTCAAAGGCTACGGAGTTGGTGTGAACTATGCTGTCGCAAAGAATATTGTGACTACGGTTCAATACTTCGACCTTGATGCCAAGATTGGTGAAGGCAATAACAAGACGATCTGGACTGACGTTACCTTTAGTTTTTAAGTATTATTCATAGGTTTAAAAAATTATGGCAGGGATACGGTTATAAACGTATCCCTGCCATTTTACATTTACAGGCAGAATAAATTGGTATATCATAAAATAAAGCAGAATATTAAGAAAATAGTCTACGAAGATTCATTTTAAAATAGAAATGAGGCTGTCGCTATGATCATCGGAACTGTAGAAATAAAAATTTATGCAGCATGGGTTGAGTCTTTAAAGGAAAAGCGGATGATAGTTAAAAGTCTTATTGCCAAAACACGCAATAAGTTTAATGTCTCGATTGCTGAAATTGCTGAACAGGATACGCATCAGACAATTGTTTTGGGTATTGCTTGCGTCACAAGTTCTGTCAGCCAGGCTGACAGTATTATTGACCATGTTATGACTCTTATTGAAAGCAGTACCGAAGCTGAAATAGTACAAATCGACAGAGAAATGAGATAAACTAATAATATTTAATTAATAGGGTCATATTTAAGACAAGAAATTGTTTTTAGGGAGGGCGCAGGCATTATGCAAGAATTTAAGTTTGGCCGTTTGCCTATTAAGCATTGGATTGCTTTTGAAGAAATAGATGATGAGTGTCTTAATCAGGCGATTCATTTGTCCAATTTGCCATTTGCTTTTCATCATATTGCTTTGATGCCTGATTGTCATAGCGGTTATGGCATGCCGATCGGCGGCGTATTGGCGACAGAAGGTGCGATTGTTCCTAATGCTGTCGGTGTCGACATTGGCTGTGGTATGCTTGCTGTTCGCAGCAATTTACATAATATAAGTAAGGAAGAGATTACTGAAATTCTTGCCATTGCACGCAAGACAATACCAGTAGGTTATGAGCATCATACAAATAAACAGATGGTTGGTGATGATGGGACTAAACTATTCGTTTCAGCCCGCAATCATCAATCACCCATTGTAAGGGAAGAAATGGAGAGAGCACAGTACCAGGTCGGAACTCTTGGCTCAGGCAATCACTTTGTGGAACTGCAAAAAGGCAGTGATGGACGTATTTGGTTGATGGTGCATTCAGGCAGCAGGAATGTTGGCAAAAGGGTCTGCGATTACTATAACCAGCGTGCATTGTCTCTTAATGCTAAGTGGGGAACTAAGGAAGTCCCAAAGGAGTGGGATCTGGCTTTTTTACCACTTGAAAAGGAAATCGGCAGAGAATATATATCAGCAATGGAATGGTGTATGGCTTTTGCAGAATTAAATCGCCAATTAATGATGGAGAGATTACTCAACATTTTTACTAAAGTAACCGGTGGTCTGGGTGAAATAGAAATTCAAACCCGACACAATTATGCAGCACACGAAGAACACTTTGGCAAAAATGTTTGGGTACATCGTAAAGGTGCCATAAGGATGAGGCTTGGTGAGGAAGGAATTATTCCGGGTTCGATGGGAACCCCTTCCTACATTGTTGAAGGATTAGGCAACCCGGAAAGCTACTGCTCGGCTTCCCATGGCGCCGGCCGAAGGATGTCACGCTCAGCAGCAAACAAAACAATTACGGAACAAGAAGCTCAGCAAGCAATGGAAGGTATAGTACACGGACGTTTTTATGGTAAGTATGAAGAAGCACCGCAAGCTTATAAGAATATTGAAAATGTAATGAAATGGCAGAAAGATTTGGTAAAACCAATTGTGAAGCTGCAGCCTCTCGGTGTCATGAAGGGGTAGCCGGATTTGAAATGGGGAGATTTCATGCGACTATTTATTGCTGTTGAGCTCGAAAAAGATGTTATCGATGCTCTTTGTTCATTGCACGAGGAACTTAAGGGAAAGGCTGATGAGATGAGGTTTGTACCTCTGCAAAACCTGCATTTAACCTTATTCTTTCTTGGCAATACGCCCGAAAATAAGCTCGCTGAAATCAGCAAGGCTTTGCAAAGCTTAGGTGAAAACAATTTGCCGTTTAAGCTTGAGTTCAGTAATCGCCTGGAGACTTTCGATGCAAAAAATCCTGCCAGAGTCGTTTGGGTTGGGGTAAAAAGTGATTTGCCGGCATTGCGAAAATTGCAGGCAATGATTGCTGCGACTATGCATAAGATGGGGTTCTTAAGAACTGAGAAGACTTATATTCCGCATATTACTGTTGGCAGAGATGTCCATTTTAAAGATGAGTATATAATTAAATGCAACAATAACAATATGTTTAAAGCCAAAATTCCTCAGATGTTGGTGGAAAAAATTTCGCTTATAGAGAGCAGTCTCGAAAATGGTAAGCGTATTTATAAAACTCTCGCCAGATTTGATTTTAAATTATCGGGCAAGCAAGAATAAATGTTGGTAATAAATCACAATCTCGTTAGAGTGCTCATTACTGTTTTTGGAGTAAGACTGGCACGAAGACTATTTCCTCTATGATATTCTGAAATACAGAAATAAAGAATATTGTATACATGACAAGATGCGGAAGGAATTTTGCAAATTCTGTCAAATTTGTAACGTTGTTATTTTTTAAAATGGCAGGCACAGTATAAAAAGCATATTATTTGTTAGTTAAAAATTGTTGCACGCCATCAGTTATTAAAACAGGGGGAAAGAAAATGAATTTATCGACAAAAATTTTGATTGGCCTGGGTCTTGGCGTTTTAGCCGGCTTGGGATTGGGAAGCGAAGGGGTGCCATTTGCAAAAGCATGGATTGCTCCTTTCGGTGCTATTTTTCTAAACTTGATCAAGATGATCATTGTTCCACTGGTTTTTGCTTCTTTGATCATTGGTGTCTGTGGTTTAGGTGATATCAAGAAAATTGGTCGTATCGGAACGAAAACTCTGGCTTTTTATTTAGGTACTACCGCTTTCGCCATTGTTTTGGGCTTGGTACTTGGAACAATATTCCAACCTGGCTTAGGACTCAGCATGCCGGGCGCTGAAGTAAAGACTGCAGCAAAAGCAGCACCACCGCTTATGAAGGTTATTGTGGATATTTTCCCGAGCAATCCTATGGATGCTATGCTTAAAGCTAATATGCTTCAAATTATCGTCTTTGCGCTTTTTATTGGAGGCGGTATTGCAGTTGTAGGTGAAAAAGCGAAGACAGTTTATAACTTTTTTGATGGTTTGGCAGAAACATGTTATGCCATTGTCGGCATGATTATGACTATTGCGCCTCTTGGTGTTTTCGCCCTGATAGCGCCTGTTGTTGCTGCTAATGGCCCAAGCGTCTTGCTGCCACTGCTAAAAGTTATTATTTGTGTATATTTGGGCTGCTTGCTGCACGCTGTGGTTGTTTATGGTTCTTTGTTGAAATTTGTAGGAGGATACAGCCCGATTAAATTCTTTAAAAATGTTCTGCCTGCACAATTAGTTGCATTTTCTACTTGTTCCAGTTCTGCTACATTGCCTGTAAGTATGGAGTGCGTACAAAAAATGGGTGTTTCCAAAGAAATTTCCAGCTTCGTGCTTCCGTTGGGCGCGACGATCAACATGGATGGAACTGCTTTGTACCAAGGTGTTTGCGCTTTGTTTGTAGCACAGATTTACGGTATTGATCTTACCTCAGCACAAATGATGACGATCATTCTTACAGGAACTCTTGCCTCAATCGGTACCGCAGGCGTCCCTGGTGCTGGTCTTATCATGCTCACTATGGTTCTGCAATCCGTTGGCCTGCCACTTGAAGGTGTTGCTTTGGTTGCCGGTATTGACCGTGTACTTGATATGCCCCGTACAACTGTTAATATTACAGGAGATGCTGTTGTTGCATATCTTGTTGGAAAGAGCGAAGGAAAAAAGGCATAATCCTTCATTAATAACTCTATAACGAAAAAATTAAAACCATGCATACCTCCTAAAACAGGAGGCGCATGGTTTTATTTCTTACTTTGCTTTTCGGGATAGAGTCTTAACAATTTTAGGAAACTCTGAATTGATTATTGAAGCCATTTTTCTTTTAATGTTGATATCCGGATGCAGACCATCTAACGCTAACCTCTCTGGCAGGACACCTTCCGAGTAATTCATTCTTATTGCCAGATCGATGTAAATTGTATTGGTGCGGATGTATTGATTCACCTTGTCCATTTCAGTGCGCCAATCATCAGAAGTTGGTTCATTAAATACCTTTTCGATGCTTGCCGGATTAATGGGTGGGAGCGTCATAAAAATCGGCACTATGTTATTGCTTTCACACTTGGTCTTTATAACCTTTAGATCGCTGATAACTGATTCGGCCGGTGTACCGCCCCGTATGCTGTTAGAGCCTTCAAGAATGATAAGATAGCGTGGATGGAAAGGCAATACATCGTCTTCAAAGCGATCAGCAGCAGTTTCACTGGTGTCGCCGCTATTAGAAAGATTGATAACCGGAAAGTCAAGATATGTCTGGTAACTATATTCCCAATCAACAGGTGAATAAGACATGCTGCCGCCGCCGTGGCTTATACTGTCACCAAAGGTGGCAATTTCCCAGCCGGCATCAGGGTTGACAACGAATTCCTGGGCATCTGAATAAACTCCTACAGGATTGCCGTTCTCATCCAGTCCCCTGACTCGCCAGTAGAATGGCTTGGAAGAGTAACGTGCTTTATCATCGTATTTGTCTGACAGCGCTGTTATGGCAGACCAGATCCGATGCACGGAAGGTTCGGTCCCATTGGGGTTTTCTGGTGGCGCATCCAAAAGCTCAACTTCGTATTGTACTGCGTGTGCTATTGGCAGCCAGGCATATACAGGGTAGAGAAGTGTGGAGCCGTTAACTGTTCCGAAGTCAGAGTGTGGAACAGGCGCATTGACAGGTTGTATGGAAGCATCAAAATACAGTTTTTCTGGATTTGAAAAACTGCTTATAGGTTCACCGTCAAAATTGAGCGCTCGTACACGCCAGTAAATTGGGCTTGTAGTCGCAAAATCAGGCAGGTCTGGATTGTAACTGTTGCCATAGACCTGACGGGTGGAAAAAATATGATTATCAGAAAGTTCATTCCTATCCAAGGCAGGCAATGGGCAAGACAGAAATTCAATTTCATACATCACAGCTCCCTTAACTTTTGTCCAGGTCAGCATAGGACGTAAAGAAGCAGGGGTGTTAGAGGTAAAATGAACTGTCGGCGAAGCTGGTTTTCGCCACTGGGGAGCTGCGGCATGAGCTGTTGTGACTACAGAATATTCGACACTGGCAGAGTCTGTTTGTTCCTCTTGCTGCGTGAAGTTAACGGAATAAAATATAGTTGCTAAACCTAAGCTTAATATTATTGTTTTAGTAAGACGATCTTTTTTTATATTCACAGGATAACCTCATTTCTATTCTTATTTGCTGATTATAGCATTGAGAACGGCAAATAACAAATCCTATGAAAGTAAAGGAGCCAATAAATTTAAATTTTTCTTAAATATAAAATGAATTATGCAGGATAATTTATAGCTGGTAACGAAAAAACGATTTATCAGAGTTAGAAATTCATGGAGAGGTGGTTGCCATGGAAGAGTTCTATAAAAAATACTATAGGTTGTTTGCTAACTATGCTGAAAGTTATTGGTTAGATACTACAAAACTCAAGGTAACAGCTAAAGAGCAGCCTTGGGTTGAATACGATGTCTGGGTATTTGTTGGTTATAAGGACACGGGTAGGCGTAAAAGAATAATCAATCGTCAGAAATACAAATTGCCTACTAATGGCTACGAGAATCTTGGTACTTCCTTAAAACATTTTCTTTTCCAATTCAATCTTAGTACTCATGAAGTGAAATGTGCTGTCAAAGGTTATACTGATTATACTGATTATGGTCTTATCCTTGATTTTCAGCAAAGTGAAAATATGTGCTGGAGCAAGGTTGATTCTGGCGGCATCAGAGACAATATATTTAAAAGCATAACTAAATATGTTGTGGAAAAGGGAATAAATAATATAGCAATTGAAAAATAATGACTAAAAAAATACACATTTCTGCTACAAACAATACACAAAATTTTCTGAAAAATTACTTGTCGTTTTGATGGTTTTCGGTTATAATTAAAGCAGAAAAAGATGAGGCCATAGGTTGCGAGAGAGTTTCGTGATTGGAGCCGTTTGGGTTACGGTTGCTCATAGTAGTCGGAAAGTTTCTGTATGGAACAGACTGTTGATGGAAGTAACTCTCGAGCCTATGTAAAAAGAGGGCGGCAGGATGGCTGCCCTCCCAATAGATGAAAACACCCCGCAAGGGTGTTTCGGATATGGTTTCCGGCGATATCCAAAGGTCTTGATGGCAGAAGACAAGACAGTGAGGGTTTTCCCGTGAAGTCATATCGAAAGAGGAGCGGAATGAGTCAGTTCCGCTCCTCACTATTTTTATTTTACCTTCTCTATAATGTTGTTAACCACAGTTTCCAGTGCTTCTTTGGTTTTAGGACTCATCGCTGCCGTTGGATTGCCGATGTCCTCGCTATCTACTACCTGTGGATCTATTGGCAGTTTACCGAGAAAGTTAATGCCGCGTTCAGCTGCAAGCTTGGCACCTCCGCCGCTTTTGAAGATATTATGAACTGCACCGCAATCAGGGCAGACAAACCCGCTCATATTTTCAACAATGCCAAGAATTTCAAGCTGCGTTTGTTGACAGAAGCTGATTGATTTACGGACATCTGAAAGTGAAACTTCCTGTGGTGTTGTAACGATAACTGCCTGAGCATCTTTAATGGTTTGAATAACAGTAAGCGGTTCATCACCTGTACCGGGAGGACAGTCAACAATTAGATAGTCAAGCTCCGACCACTTTGTATCTGCTAAAAATTGTCTTATAACACCAATTTTCAAGGGACCACGCCAGATCAAGGCTTCGTCAGGATCAGCCAAAAGACCTTGTACTGTCATGACTTCCAGATGTTCATTGTATTGATAAGGAAGCAGGCGGTCGCCGTCGGCATTGAGAGGAATGCCTGTCAGACCTAAAATGCCTGCTATGCTTGGGCCGTGAAGATCCACATCCAGCAAACCTACATTATAGCCTTTTTCGCTAAGCGCAATAGCAAGATTAGCTGCTACCGTGCTTTTACCGACACCTCCCTTGCCGCTCATGACCATTAATTTATGTTTCACCTTGCTGAGAAAGGTATCGATTCTTTTGTCTTGTTCGTTAAGTGCCTTGTCATTGCAATTATCACTCGTTGCACAAGTGTCGCAGTTTTTATCACAGCTCATCATATCACTCCTAAAAAATATTTGTCTGGCATACTCATTAATATATAGATATTGAATTCCCTTGTCAATTATAAGAATTAAGCTTAGAATAGTAGAAAATCGCAACAGGAGGGGATAAGGTTTTGGAAATACAATATGTTTTCTTAGTTTCTGTTGTAATTTTCGCCGCCAGTTTGGCACAAGCGGTGACAGGATTTGGCTTTGCTCTTGTTGCGGCACCATTTCTCGCTATCATCATGGGACCCATGGAAACAGTGATATTTTTATTGTTCAGTGGAATGTTCATGAAGGCGGTCATGGTATACAAGACCTGGAAAGATGGGCATTCAAATCAGGTCTTGGTGTTATTTTTGGGTAGCTTGCTGGGTGCGTTACCAGGGGCATATTTCCTTAAAATAGCCAGTGTGAATACGATTAAAGCCATTATTGGTTTTTGCCTTCTTTTTGCCACCTTGGCACTAATGAAAAATCTAAAGTTCAAGATAATACATCAGCATTTGGCACAAATTGGATGTGGCTTTATCAGCGGCTTTTGCGGAGCAACTGCTGGTTTAAATGGACCGCCTATAGTCTGTTACTATCTTAATGAAAACTTGCCCAAGGAAGCTATGCGGGCAAACTTGGTGAGGTTTTTTATTTTGGGGAATGCCGGGACTCTTGCCTTAAGTTATTACTGGGGAACTTTTCGCCCGGGAGAAATAATTAACATTACATTGCTGTCCATACCGGCTATGCTGCTGGGCTGGTTTTTAGGCGAGCGGCTTTTCTATAAAATCAATGCGGTACTTTTTAATAGATTAGTTATAGGTACAGTGCTTGTCAGCTCAATTGTGACGATTGCAAGTAGTCTTTTTTCATAACGTCCAGCATAATTTGAATTTACGGATAGCGGTTATTGGCAAAAGCTGTCGTAAAGTGATTAAAATTCTTATATGAGATACACAAAAGATTGTAATGTTGTTTACAGTGAATAAAGATTTGATAAAAGTGTAAATATTTTCCTTGACAAGTCTATTGGTGCAAGGTAAGATAACAACAATTAATCCAAAAAATATGTATCAGGTGGCTACAAAATGGAAGCTAAATTAATGCAAAATTGGACAGTTGAATATGCGTTTACTTTTAACCAAGGCTATTACTTTAGCACTTGGTATTTTGCATGCAATCAACTGAATAGCTCAATTAGCGTGAATAGAGGCCGAAAAAGGTAGCGATGGATATTAATTCTTGATATGTAATGTTGTCATCGAGCAGGCTCTTTTACGGAGCCTGCTTTTTTATTTGTTCAAAACACTGAATCAGTTATCTAAAAAATAAAAATATAAGGTAAAAGGTGATGTTAGTATGATTATCGTAATGAAACCGGGAACGCCTGATGCAGAAGCTGTAAAAGTCCAGGAAAGTTTAGAAAAACAAGGTTTTTATATTAATGTTAGTAAGGGTTTAAATTATTGTATCCTCGGTGTTGTCGGTGACACCAGCATGATAGATCCTAAGCGCATTACGGTCAACGATTATGTGGAAAAAGTTATGCGTGTGCAAGAACCTTTTAAACGTGCCAACCGCATGTTCCACCCGGAAAACACAGTTGTCAATGTCGGTGGCGTACAAATTGGCGGCAAAAAGTTAGCGGTAATAGCAGGTCCTTGTTCAATTGAAACTGATGAACAGATGAATTCTGTAGCTGAATCCGTCAAAGAGGCTGGTGCTTCACTGTTACGCGGCGGCGCCTTCAAACCCCGTACTTCTCCATATTCTTTCCAGGGTTTGAAAGAAAAAGGACTTGATATGCTTGGCGAAGCAGGCTCTAAGAATGGACTGCCAATAGTAACGGAAATAATGTCTGCTGACAAATTGGACCAATTTGTTGGCAAGGTGGACTTAATACAAGTTGGCGCACGCAATATGCAGAACTTCGAATTGCTGAAGGAACTCGGTAAGACACAGGTACCTATTCTGTTGAAAAGAGGTCTCGCTGCTACTATTGAAGAGTGGATTATGTCTGCTGAATACATCATGGCCGGCGGCAACGAAAATGTTATTCTTTGCGAACGCGGCATTCGCACTTACGAAACTTACACACGTAATACTCTTGATTTAAGTGCCATACCTGCAGTTAAGAAGCTTAGCCATTTACCTGTCGTAGTAGACCCGAGCCATGCGGCTGGTATGTGGTGGATGGTAGAGCCGCTCGCTAAAGCAGCAATTGCTGTCGGAGCAGACGGGCTCATGATCGAAGTACATAACGATCCGGAAAATGCATGGTGTGACGGCGCTCAATCCTTGAAACCTGAGCGCTTTGCAAATTTGATGCAAGACCTGAAGAATATAGCACCGATTGTCGGCAGGGAATTGTGATACTTTGTTATCAAAGCTGTAAAAAGCACAAATAAAATATTTCGCAGAGGAGAAACAGATTATGATCATTGTATTGAAGCCCGGAGCACCAGAAGCTGAATCCAAAAAACTAAAAGAAATGCTTTTGCGGGAAGGATTTCAGATTAATGAGATTGTTGGCGTTAATATGACTATTCTTGGTGTAATCGGTGATACCAGTGCTTTCGATCCCAAACGTATTACTGTCAACGACTATGTGGAAAAAGTCATGCGTGTGCAGGAGCCTTTCAAGCGCGCCAACCGCATGTTTCATCCGGAAAACAGCATTATTGATGTCAGCGGTGTGAAGGTTGGCGGCAAGAAGTTGGTGGTAATTGCAGGGCCTTGCTCTATTGAAACCGATGAACAAATGAATTCGGTAGCGGCATCGGTAAAGGCTGCAGGAGCTACCATGCTGCGTGGTGGTGCTTTCAAACCCCGCACGTCGCCATACTCCTTCCAAGGACTGAAAGAAAAAGGTTTGGGTATGCTGAGGGCTGCTGGTGAAGCTAATGGCCTGCCCATAGTAACTGAAATCATGTCCGCGGACAAAATCGAAAAATTTGTTGAAGATGTTGACCTGATTCAGGTTGGGGCTCGCAATATGCAGAATTTCGAGTTATTGAAAGAGCTCGGGAAGACCAAAGTGCCGATTCTGTTGAAAAGAGGCCTCGCTGCAACTATTGAAGAGTGGATTATGTCAGCTGAATATATAATGTCGGGCGGCAATGAAAATGTAATTCTTTGTGAGCGCGGTATTCGTACTTATGAAACTTACACTCGTAATACGTTGGACTTGAGCGCTATTCCTGCAGTTAAGAAGCTTAGCCACTTGCCGGTCATTGTGGACCCAAGTCATGCAGCAGGCATGTGGTGGATGGTCGAACCGCTCGCCAAAGCAGCTGTCGCTGTTGGAGCGGATGGTTTGATGATTGAAGTACATAACGATCCCGAAAATGCATGGTGCGATGGCGCCCAATCTTTGAAGCCTGAAAGGTTTGCCTCTCTTATGGATGATTTACGAGGCATAGCGAAAATAGTTGGGCGTGAAATTTGAATAAATTTAAATGAAAAGTGAATTTTAATTACCTTGTTTTTAGGGTATAATAAAAGGTAGCTTTGTAGAATGGTAGAATTGTAATGAAGCGTTAAAAATAATGAGGTGAGTCTTTTTGACAGGTAGGTTTTGTAGCATGGATAAAGAATTTAAGAACCTGGTGTTTTGTATCGTAGGGCTGGGCCTCATTGGTGGGTCATACGCAAAGGCCTTGCGCCTGCTGGGTGTAAAAAAAATTATAGCAGTGGATTCCAATAAAGATATTTTGTCACAGGCAAAAGCACAAGGTGTTATTGATACACCTTGTGCTTTGCCTGATGAAAATTTGAAGGAAGCGGATGTCATTATTTTTGCTGTGTATCCTGCTTCCATTTTTGAGTTTGTCAAAAAAAATGTTGGAAATTTCAAAGCCTCTGTATTACTTACTGATGCCGCAGGTATTAAGGGTGACATGATTGAACGTATTGCTCCGTTGCTGGGGAAAGATATGGATTTTGTTTCTGGGCATCCGATGGCAGGCAAGGAAGGCAGCGGGTTCAGCCAATCATCAGAACAGATTTTTAATGGGGCTAATTATATAGTTGTACCAGGACCGAATAATAACAGAGAAAACGTGGAATGGCTAAAGTCGCTGGCTATGGCGTTAGGATGCAAAAGAACCGTTGAGGTTACTAAGGAACAACACGACAAAATCATCGCTTATACAAGTAATTTGCCGCACCTATTAGCGGTAGCGCTCGTTAACAGCAAATCAATGAACGACGATACCAGGTTTTTCGTTGCCGGTAGTTTCAGGGATGCAACGAGGGTAGCTGATATTAATGCTGAACTATGGACGGACTTGTTTTTGTACAACAGGGCTAATGTTCTTGCAGAAATAGAAATGTTCAAAGAAGAATTGGCTCTTTGGTCAGAGGCTTTAGAAAAAAATGATGCTGAAAAACTTAAGTCTATGATGCGTTCTGCTGCAATGAAAAGGAAGGCTTTATATAATGCATAAGGTAACAGTGAATTTGGATAAAAGATCTTATGACATAAAAATTGAAAAAGGATTATTGGCGGCAATGGGTAAGGAAGCAAGAAAACTATCCAAGGCTGGCAAGGCAGCAATTATTACTGATGCAAACGTTGATTCTTTATATGGTGCTAAACTGCAGAAAACCTTAGAAGAGTCTGATTTTATTGTCGAGCGGATTGTAATTGAACCAGGGGAAAAGAGCAAGACTTTACAAACCCTTGGGGATGTTTATGCAAGAATGGCAGCATTTGGTTTGACGAGAAGTGATTTGGTCATAACTTTTGGCGGCGGCGTCCCTGGCGATTTAGGCGGTTTCGCTGCAGCAACTTTCCTGCGTGGTATTGATTTTATTCAGGTGCCGACTTCTCTTTTGGCACAAATAGACAGCAGTGTCGGTGGCAAAGTTGCAATTGACCTTCCAACCGGCAAAAACCTTGTCGGCAGTTTTTATCAGCCATTAGGTGTACTCATTGATCCTGATCTTCTTACTTCTTTACCCAAGCGTTATTTGCATGATGGCTTGGCGGAGGCGATAAAATATGGCTGCATACGCAGTGCAGATCTTTTTGCAAAACTACAGGGAATTAAGGATGATGAAGAGCTTTTAGCCAATATTGAAGTTATCATCAAAGAATGCTGTGAAATTAAAGCTCGAATAGTTGAAAATGATGAGTTCGATACAGGTGAACGTATGGTGCTGAATTTTGGCCATACAATAGGCCACGCAGTGGAAAAATACTATAATTACGAAACGTATACGCATGGTGAGGGCGTAGGAATTGGTATGGTTGCTTTGACTGGTAAGACCGAACAATTGGGTATTACAGAAAAAGGTTCAACTACGTTGATTAAAGATGTTTTGCAACATTATGGCCTGCCTACCGAAGCCGTAATGGAAAAAGAAGAAGTGCTGAAAACTATCGCCTTGGATAAAAAGAAAAAAGGCGGCGAAATAACTATTGTTATTTTAGAGAAAATCGGCAAGAGCAGATTATTGAAAATACCATATAAAGATTTGACGCATTATATCGGATAGGAGAATGTTATGGACACTATAAGCATTAAACCAGTGCCGCTGTCAGGGGAGATCAACGTTCCTTCTTCAAAGAGTATGGGACATAGAGAAATAATATGTGCCGCTTTGGCAGAAGGAACTTCTGTAGTGGATAATATTAGTATTTCTGCAGATATTGAGGCCACTTGTCGTGCACTGCAAGCTCTTGGTGTAAAGATAACGCCTGCGCCGTCTTTGTATCCTGGCAGGGCCGCTTTCAAAATTGAGGGCGGAGAATTACAAGCTTTATCAAATGAAATTGATTGTGGTGAGTCTGGATCAACTTTGCGCTTCATGATACCATTAGCTGCTTTGTGCAGCAAGCAAGTGGTTTTTAAGGGAAGTGGCAAACTTGTTTCCAGACCGCTCAATGCTTATTATGATATTTTTGACCGGCAGGGAATTGAATACGAAACAGCTGATGAGGGGAAATTACCGCTAAAAATCTGCGGCAGGCTTTCTGCAGGTAGGTTTGAATTGCCGGGTAATGTAAGTTCTCAATTTGTCAGCGGTTTATTATTTGCATTGCCTCTTCTGGATGACGATTCAGTGATTACCATAAGTTCGCCGCTTGAGTCAAAGAGCTATGTTGCGCTTACGCTTTCATGCCTTGCAAAATATGGCATAGAAATAAAAAACGACGAATACAAAGCGTTCTATATTCGTGGCGGGCAAAAATATCATAGCAGGAATTCTATTGTTGAAGCTGATTATTCACAAGCTGCGTTTTGGCTTGTGGCGGGAGCAATTGGAAACAAGATTGATTGCAAAGGTCTTTTAGCAAATTCGTTGCAAGGCGATAAGGCTATAATAGATATTATTTCTGCAATGGGCGGCAAAATTAATTATAATGAAGAGAAAATGATTATAACATCTTCGCCTGCAAATACAATTGGCACTATTATTGATGCCAGTGACTGCCCTGATATAATACCCGTATTGTCCGTGTTGGCCTCTGTAAGTGAAGGAAGAACAGAAATTATAAATGCAGGTAGGTTAAGACTGAAGGAATGTGATCGTCTGAGAGCCGTAACTACTGAGCTTAATAAATTGGGAGCTGATGTAACAGAGCTAGAAGAAGGATTGGTTATACAAGGTAAAAAGTATCTTACTGGCGGTGAAGTGGAAGGATGGAACGATCACCGTATTGCAATGTCATTGGCAATAGCTAGTTTAAAGTGCCGTGATAGAGTGGTTATGCATGGTGCTGAATGTGTTAACAAGTCGTATCCTCAATTTTGGCCTGACTTTGTTGCTCTTGGCGGGCAAATTTCATATATGGAAAAGGATTGAAATGTATGAGATTTGCGGACAAGACAAGAAATATTTATTAGGGGGAGCCTATGGAAGAACTTTACAATAAGTACAAATACTCATTTTTAAAACGAACCCTAAAAATCATGCAGTCTCCGTCTTTCGGAGGTATGCTGCTGGTATTTTGTGTATTTTTAGCAATGGTGTTTGCTAACTCACCATACAAAAAATATTATTTTGATTTTATTCATATGCCTATCACTATATCTATGGGATCCTATGTCAATACACATAGTATTTTAGATGTTGTAAATGATGGACTGATGGTGTTTTTCTTTTTTCTGGTGGGACTTGAAATCAAAAGAGAAATTTTGGTGGGCCATTTAAGAAAAGTCAAGATGGCTCTTTTTCCGGTTGTTTCGGCAGTGGGCGGTGTTATGGCCCCGGCAATAATTTATTTTCTTTTTAATCATAACAGTCCAAATGTTATCGGCTGGGCTATTCCAACTGCAACGGATATCGCATTTAGTCTCGCTGTTTTGTCTTTGATTAGTTCAATTGTACCGATAGGACTGAAGGTTTTTTTGACCACGTTGGCAATTGCTGACGATATTATTGGCATCATTATAATTGGTATTCTTTATACAAGCCAACTTAGTTTGGTGCCACTTGGTTTTGCTGTTTTATTTCTTTGGCTAATGTACATTCTTAATAAAATAGGCATACGGTCTACTTTCGCCTATACTTTATTATCTGTACTCGTGTGGATTGCTGTTGCTAAATCTGGGATACATCCAACCATAGCTGGGGTTTTAGCCGCTATGATGATTCCGGTAAAACCCAAGGTTGCTTTTCATGACTATGTAAAACGTTCACGTAATCATTTAAAAAAATTGATTATTTCAGAGAAATCGCGAGTTAATATTTTGACTGACGAAAAGGCAAAGGAATCTATTTTTACAATTGGGGAACTTTCGGAAAGGGCACTCACTCCTTTGACTAAAATGGAAGTAGGTCTTCATTCCTTTGTTCATTACCTTGTTTTACCGTTTTTTGCATTTGTAAATTCAGGGCTTACTTTCTCGGCTGAAACAGAAATATTTTCAACGGTAACAATTGGCGTCTTTATGGGCTTGTTCGTTGGTAAGCCTCTTGGCATTTATGCAATGGCGAGAATTACCACTTTACTTAAAATTGCTTCGCCGCCTCAGGATGTTACCTGGAACCATATTTTTGGAGCGGGTATCATTGCAGGAATTGGTTTCACAATAGCACTGTTTATGACGAGCTTGGTTTTCGATGGCCAACATGCGGCTGATTCAGCTAAAATCGGAATTGCAGTCGGCTCGTTTTGCTCAGCTTTAGTTGGTTTGGCCTTCTTGAAGCACGTTGCTCCCAATAAAAGCAAGAGTAATAATTGTTAATATGCAGGAAGAAAATAATACATTTGATTAATAGAAATAACAATTGCTGAAAAGTGAAAGGAGGATAGATTTGGCGAGGTGCTAAAATTTTATTCTGGAACTCGCTGAAGAAAAACTATGAGCGGTATACACGGTGAGAAAATAAAAGTATCTATTTTTGGCGAGTCGCACGGCCCAGCTATCGGAATAGTAATTGATGGCTTACCGGCAGGAATGACAATAAATACGGCTGCTATTTTGCAAGAGATGAAAAGAAGAGCACCCGGACAAAACCTTATGTCGACGCCGAGAAAAGAGAAAGATGAGTTTATTATTCAAAGCGGGTTTTTTGAAGGGAAAACAACAGGTACTCCCATTTGTGCTCTTATACCGAACAGTGATACACGTTCCGGTGATTATAGCCTTCTGAAAGATGTAATGCGCCCGGGACATGCTGATTATTCCGGTAGAATAAAATATCATGGTTTTAACGATTACCGCGGCGGCGGTCATTTCTCCGGACGTCTCACTGCACCGCTTGTTTTCGTAGGTGCTTTGGCCAAACAGATCCTTGAACTTCAGGGCATAAAAGTGGGAGGGCATATAGCCGAGATTTATGGTATCAGGGACTCATTGTTCAACCCTCTGGGTGAAAACGAGGAAATTTTGAACTCTCTGGCATCAAAAACTATGCCTGTTCTTGATGATGAACAAGGCGAAAAGATGCAGGACATGATTCTGAAAGTGCGTGAACAGGCCGATTCTGTTGGTGGTAGTATTGAATGCATCGTTCAAGGCTTACCTGCGGGGATTGGTTCTCCTTTCTTTGACTCGGTTGAGAGCAGGTTAGCGCATGCGCTTTTCTCCGTACCAGCAGTAAAAGGGCTCGAATTTGGCGCCGGTTTTGCTTTGAGCTCCATGCTGGGCTCTGAAGCCAATGATTCGTTTTATCTGGAGGAAGGCGTTGTCAGAACTAAAACAAACAATAATGGTGGCATACTCGGCGGTATTACCAATGGTATGCCAGTGATATTCAAAGTTGGCATCAAGCCAACCCCTTCAATCGGAAAGCAACAGACAACCGTAAATCTGGCCAAAGTCGAAAATACTATACTGCAGATTGCCGGGCGTCATGATCCCTGTATCGTGCAGCGTGCGGTGCCTGTTATTGAAGGCGTTGCAGCCTGGATAGTTTTAGATATGCTTTTAATGTCTGATACGAAATTGATGGTGAAATGATGAAAGAACTAAATTTAGCAGAAATACGTGAAAGAATCGATAAGATCGATTCTGAGATAGCGAAACTTTTTGAAGAGCGTATGAATGCTGTTCATGAGGTAGCTGAATACAAGAAAACAAAACAACTGCCTGTCAGAGATAAGGCGCGTGAAGAAATTGTTTTAAACAATTGCAAAAAGCGCGTTCAGAATTCTGCATATGCAGATGGCCTAAGAAAAATAATGGCCCAGATTATAGATATAAGCTGTCGTCAGGAAGAAGAATATTTGCAAAGTGAAGTTTCCTCAAAAGCTGCAGCTCAGCCGCATGGTGCAAAAATATTTGTTGGTTACCAAGGAGTTCCGGGTGCCTATAGCCATCTTGCTTTGCATAAATATTTTGCTGGTGCCAATATTGAAGAACATAATTACACTTTGTTTGAAGATGTAGCGCAGGCAGTGAAAGAAGGCGAGGTCACCTATGGCTTACTGCCTATCGAAAATTCTTCTACCGGCGGTATTACTGAAGTTTATGATCTTGTACGCCGTTATGACTGTCATATTGTTGGCGAAATATGCGTGAAAATAGAACATAATTTGCTGGCTTATCCTGGCACTTCACTTGACAAAGTTACAGAGGTCTATTCTCATCCACAAGGCTTTGCGCAGTGTCGCCCATTTTTTAAACAGTATCCAAAAATGATGCAGATCCCTTATTTTAATACAGCTAAAGGAGCGGAACTTGTAAGCTTTAAGAAAACAGACTATATGGCCGCCGTGGCTGGGAGACAGGCTGCTGAACTATATGGTTTGGAAATTCTTGCCAGCAATATTAATGCCAATACATACAATTACACGCGTTTCTTTGTCATTGCGAGTGAAATGCAGGAAATTCCTAATGCAGATAAAATTACCCTTGTTGTTTCTTTAAAACACGAGCCAGGGTCTTTGTATCATATGCTGGGAAGTTTTTACCATAACGGGCTGAACATGCTGAATATTGAGTCCAGACCTATCGAAGGTAAACCATGGGAATACTTTTTCCATATTGACGTCAGTGGCAATCTGCACGATGCAAATGTTAAAAAAGCAATTGCGGAAGTCGAAAACAGCAGTACTTACTGTAAAGTTTTAGGCAATTACGTCGGTGACAAAATATAAGAAAATTATTGTAAAGAGATTCTTAAGGCTGGGGGCGTCGCTATGGTAAGATTTGGCCTATTGGGAGAAAAACTTGGACATAGCCTTTCACCCAAAATACACAATTTAATATTTCGAGAATTGAATATCGAGGGAGATTATTCCTTGCTTGAGGTTGAAAGAGAGAAATTACCTTTGTTTCTTTCGCAAGCAAAAGATGATTTAGATGGAATGAATGTTACTATCCCTTACAAGACGGCAGTCATACCTTGCTTGAGCAGTATAACAAAAGAAGCCGCAGCGATAGGCGCAGTTAATACTATTTCTTTTCAAGATGGTGAAGTCAAAGGGTACAATACTGATTATTACGGTTTTGGTTTTTTGCTGAGCTATAACGGTATTGAAGTAAAGAATAAAACAATTGCTGTTTTAGGTGCTGGTGGAGCGGCCAGAGCTGTTTTGCAGTATTTAAATGATAATGCAGCAAGAGAAATTTTTGTTGTTTCACGCAATCCACAGCAAGCAGCAGCTGATTTGTTGGAAATGCAACTGACAGTTCCTTTGCAATTCTGCGATTATGAAGAGTTTGCCGGCCAACGCGGAGATGTTTTGATAAATTGCACGCCGTTAGGTATGTTTCCCAATGTAAAAGCTTCACCGGTATCACGCGAAGCTGTTGCCAATTTTGCTGCCGTTGTTGATTTAATCTATAATCCTGTGGAAACAGTTGTTTTGCGTTATGCTCGTGAAGAAGGCAAGTTGGCAGCCAATGGCTTATTGATGCTGGTTGCCCAAGCAGTAGCTGCTGAAGAAATTTGGCTGCAACGTAAAATTGAGGACAAAATTATTGTGAAGATTGCTGAGGCAATAAGCGGTGAGCAGCAATGAAAAATATCGTATTAATTGGAATGCCAGGCAGCGGCAAAACAACAATAGGAAAAATTTTGGCAGATAAATTGAAACGAAATTTTTGTGATGCAGATCATCTCCTGGAAGAGTGGGAAGGCAAATCTATTAAGGAATTATTCGCGGTGAGTGAGGAAACCTTTCGGGAGGCAGAGTCCAGAACAATCAAGAAACTCTCAGCTGCAAGCGACCTGGTCATAGCAACCGGCGGTGGCGTCGTCAAAAGAGCGAAAAACATGGAGTTATTAAGAACAACTGGTATCATCATCTTTATCGATCGCAGCCCGGAGTTAATTTGCGCTGATGTGGATGTTGCGAGCAGACCATTATTGGCGGCTGGGAGCCAGCATATTTTTGAATTGTATAAAGAACGTTATGCTTTATACCAAAAATATAAGGACTTTGCAGTTTGCAACAATGGAGAACCGGAAACTGTTGTCTGCGAAATACTGAATATTATAAAGAAGGTGGAAAAATGAAAATACTGGTTTTAAACGGGCCTAACATCAATATGTTGGGGGTAAGAGAGAACGCCATTTATGGATCTGATGATTACGTAGCTCTTTGCCAGTTTATTAAGGCCGCTGCGCAGGAACTTGGCATTGAAGTGGAAATCAAGCAAAGTAATTGCGAGGGTGAATTAGTATCTTTTATTCAAGATGCCTACGGGGATGCTGACGGTATTGTAATTAACCCGGCAGCTTATACGCACTATAGCATAGCGCTATTGGACGCGTTGAAAGCTGTAAAACTTCCAGCAATAGAAGTGCATATCAGTAATATTCACGCAAGAGAGGAATTCAGACATAAATCTGTTACGGCACCTGCCTGCAAAGGACAAATCTGCGGATTAGGTTTTGATGGTTATGCTTTAGCGATGCGCGCTTTAGTAAATTTAAAAAAACAAATGGTTTTTACTCCGCCTCGTGATTGAAAAATTAAAAGCCTTACCTTTGTTTTCAACAAAGGTAAGGCTTTTAATTTTTTACTATTAGTTTGCTATGGAGTTAAGATAAGAGGTAAGAGCGTTTTCCAGATACTCATTTCCATCATCTTTAGAAAAAGAACCTAACTCACGAACAAAGTCTTGGGTTAAAAAGAAAAAAACGATGATACTTTCTATTGTAAAAGCTGCATAAGTAGGTTGTAAGTCAGATTTGATACAGCCATACTTAATGCCTTCGGCTACTAGGTCGAAAAGAAATTGGTGTATTTTGAAAAGCTTTGATTGAACAAAATTGCTGCAGAAACCAGAAGGGGTCAACAATTCGCGATAGATAAGATGAACCTGCATAGGTCTTTGCATTTGTATTAAGGCGACTTCTTTTGTATAGAGATGTAATTTGGCTATGGGAGATAGTGTTTGTTTATTGACCTGCTCAATCAGGTCCAAAAACAGACCTGACTGGTTATTCAGAACTTCCTGATATAAATTTTTTTTGCCTCCGAAATAATAGGAGATAAGTGCACTGTTGACACCGGATAATTTAGAGATATCTTTAATTGATGTACCGTCGAAATTGTTACTGGCAAAAAGTTCTGTCGCTGCATGCAAAATTTTATCAGCCGACGATGCACATGTTACTGCCATAGTATTTGCCTCCTGAAACGCCCAGAGTAGATGGTTTTTTTCTCATATACTCGATTATATCACATCTTTTCAAGGATTCCAGCAGAAAATGCAGATTTAATATGTTTTTACGGTGGATGTTTTACGCGAAGGGAAAAAAGAACATATCAGCATGTTTTCAAAAACGATAAAAATCAAGCAATAACTGCGAAAAAATGTTAAATTAGTAGCACATTTTTTTGCTGCGTTCTCTTGACAAGGCTAGGAATGCGAAGTAAAATAAGTCATAT
>JAAYVM010000180.1 GCA_012517145.1 Acholeplasmataceae bacterium | reverse complement strand
CTCTGATGGATATTGATGAACAAATAATGTTGATACGGCGTTGTTCATCATCGCTGGGTTTTAGTTCTCTGATGGATATTGATGAACAAATACGTGGCATCCTTCCTCATCAGACAGAATTGTGTTTTAGCTCTCTGATGGATATTGATGAACAAATACTGCTAATGCTTCATTATCAGTCATTTAGACGTTTTAGCTCTCTGATGGATATTGATGAACAAATACAAAATTCTAAAAGACTCTGCTGGAACATGGTTTTAGCTCTCTGATGGATATTGATGAACAAATACTTTGCTGTATAGCAGTGAACCAAACCGACGTTTTAGCTCTCTGATGGATATTGATGAACAAATACCGCTGCCTTTGGCTTGTTATTATTAATAGCGTTTTAGCTCTCTGATGGATATTGATGAACAAATACTATTGGTACTACCTGTTGCGGTTGATTTTGGTTTTAGCTCTCTGATGGATATTGATGAACAAATACAGGTGCTTTTTCATCGTCTAACTCATTGATGTTTTAGCTCTCTGATGGATATTGATGAACAAATACAAGCTTATGAATTATATGTGCAGGAGCATGGTTTTAGCTCTCTGATGGATATTGATGAACAAATGTTGCTGTAATTTATTGGCGAGACTTAGTATTTATGACAAAAAATACTGGTGGCAAAAAGTTATAATTTGGGGGCAAAATCAATCAAAAATTGCATCGAAATTGCTGGTTAACGTTTAATCATGAAGTTGAAAAATAGGAAGAGCATTATCAAATTGCAACTTAAAAACACTAGCTTTAAGCCATATCTTGCCAAGAAAATCAAGTAGTGGTAGAATATCAATGTTACCAACGCTACTATAGCTCAGCTGGTAGAGCATCTCATTCGTAATGAGAGGGTCGTAGGTTCGAATCCTATTAGTAGCTCCATAAAAAAGTGCCGCCAGGACTAGGTCTTGGCGGTTTTTATTTTTTAAGAAACTACCCTCAAAACCTTAGTGGGGGCAAATTTGGGGGCAAAACTTGGTCTGGCTATGTATAACCGTGCTTCTTCCTGTATAGAACCAGATGACTTCGGCGTAAGCTTTAGGCTTATTTTGTCTTCGCTTTCTTCCTGTGCGTGCACGTAGTGTTTGATGAAGACCTCTTTTGTATGTCCAAGGTACTTTGCAGAGTTTGCAAACGGTATGTCGCTGTCCGCGCCAAGTATGGTAGCTACAGAATGACGTATTTCGTGCACCCTGATCGGGCTGCCTGCACTTGCCCGTATCTTCTTGAACATCTTATTGAAAGCACTGTGAAGAATCGGCGTACCACTCCTAGTAGCGAACAGGAAGTTATATTGAACTCCTGCGTATTCAACGAGCGGGTGTTCGAGAGCGAGGAACATTTTCAGCAACGTTATTAATTCCTTGTCATGAATAACAAGCTTTCTGTACGAGGCTTCACTTTTAAGATCTTCCACAGCCCAGCACTGCCCTTGAACGCTTTGTTTCTTATCGACATCATGGACGCCCTGGTGCAAGTCAATGACGGCTGTATCTTCCGTAAAGGTTACGTCGCTCTTGCAGATGCCAAGGCATTCAGACAGCCGCATCCCCGTGACACGCAGAAGCAAAATGAGGCATGCCCATCTGGCTCTTACGTTTTTCCGCTTGTCGATGGTTCGGGCTGCCTGAACCAAACTATCCAGAACACTTACAGAATAGGCCGTTCTTGGCGAAGTAGTGGTCAGCGATGTCTTGCCGACCCTTTTACGCTTAGGGATTATGCAGCCCGTAGTGGGAATGACATCGTAGACTATAAGCTGTTCATTGTGCACGCGGTTAAAACAGGAACGTAGCATTGCATAAGTGCGCGCCATGGTATTATACGATAAATTTTTTCTCTTCATGTCTCCCAGTAAGTTTGTTATATGGAAAGCTTTTACCTCGCCGACCATGCGGAGGTTATGAATGCTTTTACAATGTGTACGGAACAGTTGTGCATAAGACTGTCTCGTCTTTTCTGATAAGTCGCCGCAGTACCGCTCAAGCCATATTCCAACCCATTCCTTTACAAGTATTTCTGGATTTAAGGCAAGGCGCCCTCCTTGTATGATGCTGCATATATCATCACGATAGGCAATAGCCGCTTCGCGTGTAGCAAACCTTCTCTTGGGGCGTGAACCATCCGGCATAGGAACCTCTACGACGAACTTCTTTCTGGATCTTTCATAACTTATATACTTTAAATTTAATGATTGCTGCTGTTTAGCCATGTCATATTCCTCCTGTACATTATTCGAGTCTGTACTGTGAATGTACAGAGGCGTATTCTTGAGGTACAAAATTTCTTGCTGCACTGTTAGAGTCAGCCTCCATAGCCGCAAAGGCTTCTTCGAGCTTGTCGACGTCTATCTGGTAACGCCCGTTAACTTTTATGTGAGGAAGCTTATTTTCGTTGCATAGGGCAACTATCCAGCGACGGTCTTTACCGATTCTTTTTGCTACTTGTTTAGGTGATTCTAATAACATTTTTTTATCCTCCTTAAAGACTCGAAACAGGTTTATCCCTATTTCGCAGTCCTTATACCAATTTTTTTAGTGATGCTGAACTAATATGGTAGTTTATTGCATTAGGAGGATAGGTGGCCTGGGAGTCATGCGATCCGCCAGGCCCCTATAATATGAATAAATATATTCAAAAGGCGAAGAATCTTCGTCAAGTTCTCATGATAGGGTGTTTCTCTCTAACTTTGTTAATAATGGTGGCATAAAATGCAATAAATTTATGAATGTTAAGTTGTAAAGGTACTTAGTGTCTACTTAAAAAAATTCTTTGTGTGATGGTTCTCCCAAAGTATATCTAAAATTTTCTTGCTGTTTGCATAACTTATACGGCCTGCACGAAACGACAAATCAGCACCATGCTTTAAAAGCATATAGGCTATGTATAAGGTTCCCGAATAGTCTACAGCGGTAAACCCTTTGCTGTCTTTCAGGCTTAGGTCTATACCTTCTCTTGAAAGGAGAAAGTCCACCATAAGAGAGTCGTCAGCCTTTACGGCTTCGATTAGCGGTGTTGTATCCTGATTAGCAGGATTCAGATCAGCACCTCTGTCTAAAAATCTGGCTGCAGATATGATATCTCCTTTCCTAACTGCCTTTAATAAAGCCAAATTATTTAGATCCTCGATAAGTTCATTTTTGTAGGGTTCCAGGTAGTTTAGGTCAGATGTTGTTTTCTTCATTTTTTGTTATCCTTTCTTACTTGTGTATTTGAACGGGAACAAGTTTAGTCATTAAAATCTTGTATTAAATCTTTACTTGGAAGAAAATTAGGAAGGTGTATAACTCGGGTTTTACGCAATGTTAGTGGACTCACTTTCGTGACTGTCAGTTCGTTTGCACTGCGTATCAGGAGGTTATGGACGGCAAAGTCCCGTCTTACCCTGCTGGGGTGAAAATGTCCTTCTTCCAAAGTTTCATCAAAGGCGATAGGTAAGAAATAGACGTCGTTGCCATCTATCCAGCCTGAACGTCTTGGGATATCATCAGCTCTGAACTGATCAATATGCTGGTTAACCCAATCCTGCAGATAAGTGTAGGCTTGCATGTGTTCAGGGATATTGGTAGGAAGGGAAGAAACAACATAAGCAATAAGTTCTTGCGCTAAGGTATCTGCTTCTTCTACGGTATGCCCGTAGAGTATATGCGCGAGAAGCTTTTCGGATGAAGCCAAGATAGCTATGTAGTCATAATAAGAACCTAGAAGTTGAGGATGACTTGCCATTATGCTGGCCTTGAAAGCTTCAAACTCACCAATTAATTCGCCCCTGTTAGCCATTGCGTATTCAAGGACTTTAATGCCTGCCGTACCATAATAACGCTCGCTCAGCGAATGCATTTGTGAGGCTAATCGGGCATCAGCTATAAAGTTTTCCGCAAAAATTTCCAAAGAACGCGTCTGTTGACCGCCGGAGCTAGAAGAAATAGTAAGAGGATGCTCACCTGAAGTAATAATTGTGGTGTTCCATGTAAACACTTTTCTGAGTCCGCCGTTTTTGGCTCCGCGCGATCTACCTTGTTCCTCGCCCAACATATATACGAGGTTGCTAATGAAAGTTTGCTCGTTACCAACCTGTTGCCGCTCGTTGATCATAAACGGAAGGTTTTTCAGATAGCCCAAAGTAGTTTCAAGAGCAACCTGTGTTGCGTTGAATGAAACCATGTTGCCTGCCGCAGGGGCCGGATTTATCCAAAGAGAGAGCGCGGCCTTTTGCGAGGCTGTTTTACCGCCTTGACTAGGCCCCCACAGATGGACTATGAACGTTCTTATGCCAATAAGATGGAGGAGAGGACCCGCCATCGAGGCTGCCATAGCTAGACGGGAACCCATGTATTGACGCAAGGGACGCATTGCAGATACCCACTCCTCAATAGTGCCACTTGGCTCAAGGGAAGCAGTAGAGTCGGTTTCTTCGCCTGTTTTTACCAGCCGTACAGAGCTTAAACCAGGAAGAAAGGAGCCGTCTTCCTGCCACCCTAGATGAGGTGTTGCTTTCAAGAAAGGCATGCTGGCCTCATTCTCCAGAAGGAATTTGGTAAAAAAGGGGACAACGCTCAGCGAGGTGGAGGTATCAATTGGGATTCCGTGCGCAGACAGTTCAATCGCCTTACTTGAAGAAGCCAGAGTAGTTCGGGGAACTATGACGCCTGAATAGCCCTGACCGCGTTGGAACTTCAGACCGATCAGCTCGTTGCCTGGGTATGAGTATCTTCTATATGGAAGTACAAGCCTTTGTAATATTGTAGTTCTCTTATCTTTGGACATTTTTTCGATGCCGTTATCGCTAAGAGAGAAGCCGGATGGAATCTTGACATTGTATCCGAGCTGCCTGCTTAGTTCTTCGGAGCGCATCAAAGTTCTAATTTCTTCCTGACGTGTTTCCTCTTCATCAGCAAGCTTCTTTATGTTGGCTTTCAGAGCGGCTACATTGAGCTTAGGCCTTAAGTCTTTCAATTTCCCAAGCGTTTCTTCAAACTGGCACAAGTCCATTAAGCGGATCGTTGTTAAAGCTGAGGCTATGCGATGAGGAATTGGCTGCAAACTTAGATTGCTGTCGCTTTCCAGACTTTTAAAGAAGTTGTCCATAACGTCAAGCGAACGGCCAAGATTTGAAGAACCCCATGCTATCGGTGATTTTACTGGGCAGGAGCAGCAACCAGAAAACCCCACAGTGTCGCGAATGTAAGCACAAGTTGCAGGAGTGTCCGACGCTCTTGCGGATTCTATCATTTTCTGGGTTTCATCATAGTCATAATTAGGATGTGGGCTGCTCCACTTGTGTATCACTTCTTCGCCATCAGCGCAAAGAGCTAGATTGCTTATACCGGCAAACCAAGCCTGATAACCAAGCGTTTTTGCCTGGTCCCTGAAGTGCTCGATAAATGCGCAATGCTTCGCGATGGAATCCGTCATTACTGGATTTGAAGCCTCGTAGGAGCTGACTTTAACAGACTGGGCAATGTTTGCTGTTGATTGGGGCATACATTGAATAAGTTCATCCAGCCCATAGCGTTTAAGATTTTTAACATTTGCAGAAATATTATCTGGTGTTTCGGGTAAAGACATATTTTCAGTCCTCCTGATCATTAAAATCATTCATTATTACAACTGGTCTCGGCTCGCTGGGGTTCTTGTAGTTGAATGTACCAGGCACCCTTAAAAGCCTTGCTAAGTCCGCGGTAGCGTCAAGTGTGTATCCTTGCGCTGCAAACACGCTTCTAATCGACTGCTGCCAACCCTCAGCTAACTCTGCTGCTTTCTTCCGCGATTCGTCATCAGTGATAGGAAACGGTTCGTCAAGCAGCCAATAAAGATGCAGGCCTCCGCCGGATTGAACAGCAATGCTTGGCAGCTTATGGCCCTTTAGTAATGTCTTGACGGTTGCAATGTCGGGCGGATTGTTAGATTTCCCACTATGAACACCCGAAGCAAGATCGACATCGGCCCATAAAGCCGTCAAAGCAGTGGAGTCATCGGCTTTACCGCGAGCTGAACTTCCACTATAAGGTGTCTTTGATGGTGTGACACCGAAATAGACGTCTTTCTTTTGCTTGGCTAAGCTGACTGCCATAGCAGCAGCTTTCTTGATTTCTGCAGGTAGCTCAAAGCTATAGCTGCGCTTATCCTGCTTGGTCCATAGCAGTAAGTAGTCTTCCTGCATGTTGCCAAAGTATTGGCTTAAAAAATGTTCTGCTTGTGATTCATTTTTCATGATTTTTTCATCCTTTCATGTACTTATCGATTAAAAATTTTTTAATTATGCCTTAAGTTGTCTTAACCACCATCTTTTCTCCGACCATTTTCATACCTTACCTCCAGTCTACAAATAGAATATAACGTATGGTTAATGTTGAAAAGTTGTGAAATAAGCATACGTAAAAGCATAAAAAATCAGTTTTTCCCCTTGACAACGGCATAAAATAGAAAACATAATTAGGTGACTCGTAAAAAAAATAAAAAAATATTTTTCAGAGGGGATTATTTTATGATAAGAGTTAAGGCTGGAAGGAATTTACTGCTGCCAGTAGTAAAGGATTTTGACAATATGGGTCTTCGGCGTGCACATCGCTATGATCTGCTTACTTATGAGGAACTCCTTGAGAAGCACGGGATAGAAAATTCTTTGGTTGCAGCAACAAGCGATTATGCCAAAAAGGTCTATAATTATGCTCGTGGAGAAGTTTTTCTTGTTCCGTCGGGCATACCTCTGCAAGACTGGGAGCCGATAAGGGAGAATGGACGGGCGCGTGCTATTAGTGTTGGCAGGGAAGGATTGCTGGAGAAATTTGCGCAACTATTTTATACGGCAAACTGGGTAAGACCTGAAAACGGATCTATTGGACAATATCTTGACAATCTAAACAGCATGCCAGAACAGCCCGACGAGGGGTATGAGGCAAAAGTGCTGGAATGGACGAATAAATATGGTTTGCTTTTTTCTGAACCTATACCCCAGTCTTTGATAGAGAATATATATGAGCCAAGCTATCTGCCGTTTTCTGACGCTTTTTACAACCATATTTGTGCAGAAAAAATCAACATCCCTTATTTTTTAGGACTTAGCGCTTTTTGTGAGCTCAACAGATACACGTTAAAACTATTGTTTTTAACTTGGCTTTATAGCGAGTTGGATGCTTTGGGGGTGGCAGACGAAGAGATTATAAGAGCTTACGGAATTTTAAGTCCCCAAAGGACTCAAGGCTATAATGAATATATTAAGTGGAAGGCTGGCAATGAAGCACCTGAAAATGTCAGGCATTATTACTTAAAGGGACTTGCCGTCACGGAGATATCAAGGCATGTGTCCATGTGGATTAAGCTTGAGATGGCCTCGCACATAAAGGAAGATACTTCTGGCGCAAAATTTGCTGTATACCCTCAATACCAGTGCTCCAGCCTTTTTGCTACCATGATGATAGAAGCGCTAAGCGGACTTAACAATGCTTCAAGGTATAGAGTATGTAAGAAGTGTAAAAACCTTTTCGATATTGGCAATGGCCGCAGTGACAGAAAGTATTGTTCTGAAGAATGCAAAGAGTTAGCGCGCTATAGGCGTGAACAAGAAAATAGAGAGCGAGAGAGAGAAGCGCGCAGAAGTCAAAACTAACCCTGCCCATTTATTTAAAATGGTATACCTGCTGCAATCCGTTCTACCCGTTTTTAGTTGGAAATGACGTAGGACAGGGACAATTATTAAATATATATTTTCAAGCGGTAAGCATTAAAAGGGCGTAAAAAACGGCTGAAACGGCTAGAACGGGTTTGCGTGGAGTATGATAATAAAAGTTAAGGACCGGATTCAGTGCTAGCTGATTCCAGTCCTTTAGCTGTTTTGAACACTTGCAAAACCCTAAGTTTTAAATTAACCCATGCTCCTTGAAAGAGTAATACTCGTCATGACCTACGATTACATGGTCCAGCACAGGTATACCGAGCATTTTGCCGCTTTGTACGATTGACTTAGTAAGGATGATGTCAGAGTCAGACGGCTCAGGAAAACCAGAAGGGTGATTGTGAGCTACTATCGCAGCTGCGCAGCGTCTTTTAACCAAAAGATTAAATACGTCGCGAGGCAAAACTATCGAAGAATTTAGACTTCCTTTCGTAATCATTTCTTCAAAAAGCACGACGTTCTTGGTATTAAGTCCAATTACATGGAACTCCTCGACCTCTAGTGGTTCTAGCTTGCCTCGAATGTACTCATACGCAGACTCGGGGCAAGTAATGATAAATTTTGCTTCATTACATTCATAGGCATATTTGGCGAACTTCACTATGGCCGACAGCTGTTTTGCTTTTATCGGCCCTATATTTTTTATAAGTTGCAGCTCACGTTCCCCTGCATTCATGATGTCCTTTACGGTAGGGAACTCTTTAAGGATAGCCTTAGCGGTGTAGGCATCAGCACGTTCCCTTAGGCAGGTGTTCAGTATCGCTTCCAATTGCTCGCTCATGCATTAACTACTCCTCTCATACATAAATATATAAGCCAGCCAAGTCTAGTTTACCTGACTTGCTCTTTTTCATGCCGCATGTAATTTCTGGCATTTCATACATAAGGGCTTATGATATCGGCTTACGGACACTTTCAAAACTCCTTTTGTCAGCGGAGCACCGCAATCACTGCAAACTGGTTCTCCCTCGTCTTGAATATTGGGTTTGCTGACAGGAGTCGCAGCTGCTTGTGGAGCGTTGCGTCTATCCGTTTCAACGTCAGCTTCCGGATCGTCGCCAGTCGCGATAGCCAATGTCATCATATAAGCATACTTCAAGGACGCTGTTTGGGCTTTCATAACTGCTTTGTCGCCGACGTCAGCGCCGCTGCCAAGTCCCACACAGGTAAGTGACTCACCGCTGTCAATATCAATTAATGTTACGGTAGTTTTAACTGTGGCGAAGCGTTCGTTCTTAGCCTGGTTCGTTGTATTGACCATATCAACCAGCTCTGCATTTACTATCGAGCAGACGTTGTGCTTCACTAAAGCGGCATTTATGCGTTCGAATACATCTGCAGCGCTGGCAAATTTATAACGATGGTATTCATTGAACCCTGATTTTTGGATGTAACTACAATCTTTCATAATGAGGATGAGTTTTGCTCCTAAATTTTTCATTTCTATTCCTCCTAGGCCACTTCGGCAGTGGTTTTCTTTAAACTTTGTGCGTAAGGGCAAAAGCTGGAAACCTCGCAATAGCCGGTGCATTTCCTGTCGTGCCAACGTTCTCTTGAACGGCATGGAGAAGGAATATGTCCATTTCCCAATGCCTCGTTAAGTTTGTCTGCCTTTGCTTTGATATAGCGATTAATCCACCTGTCGCTGATACGGTTAATTTCTATAAGATAGGCAGGGGCGTCTATTCCGCGCTGCTTGGCAACCTGTAATCCATAGTCTCTGCAGAAGGCAAGTATCACCATGCGTTTAACTATGAAGCCCTCACGTTCAAGCAATACGCGATACGCATTGAGTTGAATTGCCCAATCCAGAATATGCCTTACTCCTCCGTCACGGATCTCCTTAACTGTCTTTTCCTGACCTTTACGTGGTCCACTCTTGAAATATTCTCCGGTTGGTACATTTACCGCATACTTGCCAAGAGCACGCATAAGCTTATAACTGCTTGTCACTTTGTAATCGCCGAGACTCTTATCATCCTGATCAAGGATAGCTCCGTATAAATCTAGCTGTCCGCTGCAATAATCGCCGTAGATGCGTATCTCGCCGAACATGTTACCACCAGCCTTATCCTGATGCATGACATGAGCAGCCGTGCCCTGTATGGCGTATAGCCGTTGCATCGGATCTACTATGTAGTCCGTTGTTTTCTTCAAGTACATCTCGCAGGTACCGTTTATAAGTTCG
>JAAYVM010000179.1 GCA_012517145.1 Acholeplasmataceae bacterium | reverse complement strand
TTGCGGAAGTTTTCTAAATCAGGTTGTATTAACGCAAATTGCGCTCGAGAAATATTGCTTGGATAATCTGGCATGACAAACTCCTCAGTCGGTTTTCCACAATTCTACCAGATTCAGCAGATACTAGACAGGTTCTTAGATACTTTGGGCCTTTTACTTGTTTCCAGTTGAGGTCCCTTCTGAGCTGGCTATTTGGCCTCAGGAAACGTTGATATGTATATGAGGTGTAAAAAAACTGTATAATACTACCAGATCATAACAGTTACATAATTTAATTCTCAGATACTAAAGGAATTATCGATACTAAAGTTCTGAGTTCAGGAGGCATCAAGGATGTGTATAAAGGCAAAATTCTGTCCTAAATGCGGTACACCAGTTGCAAATCATGAAAAGTTTTGCCCGCATTGCGGTTTTCATCTGTATAGCCTGATAGATGAGAATAATAGCTCTTTGAATTCATCTGGTGCAACGACAATAACGCAACAGAAAAATCCAACTTCTAGCAAGCTTATCCAAGTAAATAACGAAGCAAATTCAACTCCCCAAAACGCTGGTCATTCCAAAGGATTTAGTTTTTTTTTGATCATGTTGCTTGGCTTAGGCATCTTTATTTTCACAACAAAGCCATGGATACCAAAGGGATTAGATACTGCAGATCAGGTGATGCAGTATAGCAATAAGCATGATAAAAACATTTCGCTTATGCGTGCGTATGGTCAACTTGATGAAAGTTTAGTTGAGGGGAATGTTGACCATACAATAGACGCCTATTCTGTCATGAAAAATTCCAAAACTGGTACCTTCGTATTCAAATCACATAATCGTTATGTCTATCTGATACGCATTTACAATAACCATATAGACAGTTATTGGGAAGAAATTATTGCTGTCGAAAAAAGTGATAATGAAAAAGTCTATCATAAGCAGCTTTCTAAAGCTGACATGAATGATATTGACTCAAACGCTTCAGTCGCAGAATCCTGGACCGACTATCAGTATGACGAATTGATTGACTAAATTAAAATAATACGAATAGTCTGCATCACATATTAGATGCTCAAAATAAAAACATTTTCTATGAAAGGCTTCAATCATATGGTCAATAAGAGTGATGAAATGAATTTTTGCGTGAACTGTGGTGCAAAGTTAACTACTCAATCGAATTTTTGTCCAAAATGCGGGAGACCAATAAAACAAATTAAAGGTATATCAAATAGCTTTTCGGAAATAAGGATGGAACAAGAAGAGACAGTATCAAATCAAAAGATTCCGAAACCTTCCTCGCTTTGGGAAAGCGCTACGACTGTTTTGAATCATTACACAGGAGAGTCTGGACCAGTCAATATTAATCTCAAAAATCTATTTTCTGAAGTGTTTAAGCGACACTCACAAAATGAAGCCGAGGAAATATTCATCGCGGGGACTGCGACAACGACACCTCAAGTTTCAAAAATTTCTTCAGAATGGGGACGTCCATGGCTTTTCTCTCGAATTTTAATATTCTTCGGATTGATTTTCATGTTGCTTGTCTACATTGCAACTGACATGGGAAATGAATATGCCATCCCTGGCGTAATCATGACGGGAGCTTTTACAGTACCACTTAGTGCGTTAGTCTTTTTTTTCGAAATGAATTCTTATCGAAATATTAGTTTTTACGAAGTCTTGAAGGTCTTTTTCCTCGGAGGCGCTTTATCGATATTCATTACGGTTTTTTTATATCAGTTCGTGTCATTCTCGGCCCAAAATCAAGCTTATGGTGTCATGACATGGTCAGATACAATCTCGATTGGGCTAGTTGAAGAACTTGGTAAATTGTTCATCGTAATCTATTTCGTCCGTCGTAAGAAATATCAGTATATCCTAAATGGCATTCTCATAGGTGCTGCAGTTGGAAGTGGTTTTGCTGCATTCGAAACGGCTGGTTATATCTATGCTTCAGGGAATCAACTGCTCAATGTCGCCTTAGTGCGTGCTGCAATTGCGATTGGTGGACATGTGGTTTGGACTACAATCAGTGCTGGTGCTCTTGTAATGGTTAAAAAGTCTCAAAAGTTCAGTTATCGTCAGCTACTCACCCCTAACTTCTTGGTATTTTTTGGACTAGCAGTCATCTTACATGCAGTTTGGGATAAAGGAATCAATCTAATGGGTAGCTTGATTATAACCTTCATCACACTCATAACGATTGCATGGATTATTGTGTTCGTTCTGATTAATGCCGGTCTAAAGCAAGCGTCACGGATCAAGAGAAGTGGTCCTTCAGCAAATAGTTCCCAATATTACAATTGAACTATTTGCTGCCTCCATATTCATTTAAGAGGGTCTGTCCTAGAATTTCGGACAGAAACATAAGGAAATTGATTTATCCGAAAGGAGTTCTCACAATGACCTATTCACGCAATCGTTATGATCAAAATTTTAAGAAAATACAGTTCGTTTGAGTTTCAACTCTTCCAAATCGGTTAAAGCCATTGCCGCAGAGCTTGGTGTCCCTGAAAGTGCCTTTCATGAAAATGTTATGTTTTAGCGCCACAGCTTTGCACTCGCGGTCTAAACAAAAAGCAAAATCAACCATTCACCAATTTTGCTTTTTTGGCAAATCTCTACTGTCGCGAGATTTGCAAGTGGACGTCCACTTGCGATGAATTGACAGAATCTCAGCTGCGCCGATCGTCAATTTTATTTGGGGCACGCCCCCAATCCCCCTGTTATTTTGAAAGGGGGTGAGTCGCCCCTTCAAAACCAAAATTCAAACAGCATCTGACGACATCTTTTCGCTGACCTTCGCATGATGTCACACGTGGTGTTGACGCCTACTTGCATTTAGGGTTTCATTCAAGTTGAATATTGTGTAATATATTAGTTGCATTCAAAAAAACAGATCAGTTGCTATTTGTGCAACTTTAAATCTACGGTTAGTTCAATTTTTGGTTGTGTTACAAGAATCTCGAAAGTTTCTGTTAAAGCAACATCCAATCTTCAATCATAGCAACTCGCCATACACATCTCACGTTGAAGACAATTCACTATAGAGTTGTGTGCGCTGCAACACCAAAAGTCGTTCGTTTATGACCAATAAGCGAATAATCTTGCTCAGGTGTAGTAAAAAGCTATTTACGTGTAGTGAATGGCGCTATTCCTTGTCACGACAGGCATAATCCACGTGTAGTAAAATGCCAGTTACTACACGTGCGAAATTTTTTCACGTGTAGTAACTGGCGTTTCACGACACCTTTTGACCCCAGCGTGCTATCACGACAAACCAAACCGCACTGCGGTTTACCCCAATTTTGGGGTCAGTTTTGCCTTATGCTCTTGCTTGATTTTAGGAGCGTTCCGAACGGCCTCAAAAAGTGGTCGATCCAGCCGAACTAATTTTTGAGATGGATTGGAT
>JAAYVM010000178.1 GCA_012517145.1 Acholeplasmataceae bacterium | reverse complement strand
GCCCTGTCACGGCGGAGGTCGTCGGTTCGAGTCCGATCCGGGTCGCCATTATGCCTCGGTAGCTCAGTCGGTAGAGCAACGGACTGAAAATCCGTGTGTCGACAGTTCGATTCTGTCCTGAGGCACCATTTGTAAGTAAGCACTCACAATATGTGGGTGCTTTTCTTTTTTCAATTGTGAACTTAATGTAAAATTTTTCAGGTGCTGTTTAAGCAAAAAAGCTGAAACAGCACTATTTTTGCGCATCTTAGAAAGTGTGTCTAAAAATGTTACAATTCATATGCTATTGTAGAACATTGTGATAAGTGCTACAATAACCCTACCGAAATGGTAAGAATTAAGCTTTTATATAGGAGGGAATGAAATGAAAGTCGAATTACAAAAAAAATACCAATTATTTATTAATGGAGAATGGCGTGATGCCTCTGATGGTGAAACGCTTAAAACTTATAACCCTGCAACCGGAGAGCTTTTGGCGGAGATTGCTGATGCTTCGGAGGAAGATGTTCATGCTGCTGTAAAAGCTGGACATAGTGCATTCCAAACTTGGAGCAAGACCACAGTAGTTGAAAGAGCAGCTATCTTAAATAAAATAGCCGATATTATTGACGAAAATAAAGAGTTCCTGGCGACCGTGGAGACGATGGACAACGGCAAGCCAATCAGGGAGACTATTTATGCGGACATTCCGCTGGCTGCCGACCACTTCAGATATTTTGCCGGGGTTATCCGCGGTGAAGAGGGCAGTGCCACTATGATTGACGAAAATACCCTCAGCCTTATCCTGAGGGAACCAATCGGCGTAGTTGGCCAAATAGTTCCTTGGAACTTCCCGTTCCTGATGGCAGCCTGGAAATTAGCACCTGTTTTAGCGGCAGGTGATGTTACGATTCTAAAACCATCCAGCAGTACTTCTTTAAGCGTGCTGGAATTGATGAAGCTTATTCAGAACGTTGTACCAAAAGGAGTCATTAATCTTATTACCGGCAAAGGTTCTAAGAGCGGCGAATTTCTGCAGCATCACACCGGTCTTGATAAATTGGCATTCACCGGTTCTACGGAAGTAGGCAGGGAAATTGGTCTTTCCGCCGCACGGATGATTATTCCTTCAACTTTGGAACTTGGCGGCAAATCCGCTAATGTATTCTTTAAAGACGCAGATATGAAAGTGGCTCTGGAAGGCATTCAGCTGGGTATACTATTCAACCAAGGACAGGTATGTTCTGCCGGCTCCAGAATTTTCGTGGAGGAATCCTTCTATGATGAATTCATGGCGCATGTAATCCCAGCTTTCCAGAAAGTTAAAGTCGGCAATCCACTTGATATGAATACGCAGATGGGTGCGCAAGTTGATGAACGTCAGTTGAAGAAAATTCTTAGCTATGTCGAGATTGGCAAGCAAGAAGGCGCAAAAGTTGCTGTTGGCGGCGCCAGATATACCGAAGGCGAAGCTGCCAAAGGTTGTTTCATGCAACCGACTTTGTTGACCGATGTAACTAATGACATGCGCGTTGCACAGGAAGAAATTTTCGGGCCTGTCGGCGTAGTGATTAAATTCAAGGATGAAGACGAATTGCTTGCTATGGCAAATGACAGCATGTATGGTTTGGCTGGCGGTGTTTTTACCAAAGATATTAACAAGGCCATCAGGGTCGCCAGAGGCATCAGAACCGGTCGCGTCTGGGTAAATACCTACAACACTTTCCCAGCAGGTACACCGTTCGGTGGTTACAAAGAGTCCGGTATCGGCAGAGAGACCCACAAGGTTATTCTTGACCACTATACTCAGATGAAGAATATCATTATCAACCTTAAGGAACAACCTGGTGGTTTCTACGTAAAATAAAAACATATTGGGATTAGCAGGAATCGCAAATGGATTCCTGCTTTTTCTTTTTTTATCAGTGATGAATAATAGTATGGTTAAAAATATTACAAGATTATAAATTACTAAAAGATAATTCTGTATGCAAATTGTATTATTATTGGTAATTTAGTATAATAATTAACTGATTATAACTTAATTATACGTTAAAAAAACAGTTGTTTTTAATAATAGTTTTGATTTAATTTTGAGGTGGATAATGAGCTCTTTGCATGAAATAAGAGAAACAGTTCAAAGGACAGCGGAAGCCATAGCGGATGTTCTAAAAATAGAGGTAGAGATTGCCGACAGCCATCTCATCCGAATAGCCGGTACTGGTGAATACAAAGACCAATGCGGGCGGTTTATGCCGGATAGTTTTGTCTATCAGCATGTGTTGAAAACAGGAACTCCTGTTGTTATTAAAAAACCAGGATACCATGAGCTTTGCCAACCATGCCCAAGAAAAGGCAACTGTTCTGAAAGCGGCGAAATAGCTTCACCAATCTTGGTAAATGGAATACCGGTGGGAGTTATTGGTTTGGTGAGCTTTGACGCGCTGCAAGCCAAAAGACTATTCAACAATGTTGAATGGATGTCACAGTTTATTGCAAAAATGGCAGAACTTATTGCCGGCAATTTGCCGGAGACGGCCGATGCTGAAGAGAACAACGCTAAACTCCTTAGACTGGATTCATTAGAAAAAGAGGCTATCATCAAGGCATTGGAAGAGGTTGCTGGTAATTCCAGAAGCAAAGAGAAAGCAGCAAAAATATTAGGAATAAGCAGGGCGACTTTATATCGTAAAATAAGGGAGTACGAAATTTAAAAAATATATAAAAAACTGTAGACAAATGTCTCAAAATGAGATATTCTTGTTCTAACAAAATTAACTAGGGTTTTGAGCAGTGACGCTCTGGAAAAAGTAATTACTTTTTCCAGAGCGTTTTGTATTTACCTGAGGTGTTCGCTATGAAGAAGGCAAAGTAAAATTGCGAATTTAAAATTCAAATACGGAGATGAAAGATTAATGAATAAAATAGCCTGGGTTGAAAATAAAATGAAAAAAGCGATTGGCGTCTCGACGGATTTTCTTAGTGAAGATGAAATAAAAAGAGCAAAGGCTTTTCATAAAAGTTTTCCGGAATATGCGGAAACACCATTGAGAAAACTCGATAATCTCGCAGAATACTTAGGGCTTGGCAGCGTTTATATCAAGGACGAGTCATACCGCTTTGGTTTGAATGCTTTTAAAGTTTTGGGCGCATCGTACGCTATGGCGAAATATATTGCCAAATGTTTGCAGGTTGATATAAGCGAGCTTGATTTTCCAACTTTGCAATCACCGGAAATCAGAGCAAAATTAGGCGAAATTACCTTTGTTACGGCTACTGATGGAAACCACGGACGTGCCGTAGCTTGGGCGGCACGTCAGTTTAAGCAAAAAGCCGTAGTCTATATGCCAAAAGGTTCTTCCAAAACTCGTTTGCAAAATATACAGGCAGAGGGCGCAGAGGCCTCCATAACTGATTTGAATTATGACGAGGCTGTTCGTCTGGCAGCTGACAATGCCAAAAAGTTTGGCTGGGTCGTTATACAGGATACTGCCTGGGAAGGGTACGAGGAAATACCTGCCTGGATAATGCAAGGCTATGGCACGATTGCTGAAGAAGTATTGTCTCAATTAAAAGAGCATAATTGGCAGAAGCCAACACATATATTCTTACAGGCAGGTGTTGGCTCGTTTGCCGGTTCTATAGCTGGCTGCTTTATTTCGCAACTTGGTGAGGTAAGACCTAAAATATCAGTTGTAGAGCCTGATATTGCAGATTGCATTTATCAATCAGCAATAGCCAATGATGGACAACCGAGAATTGTGACGGGTGATATGCATACCATTATGGTTGGTTTGGCTTGCGGGGAACCAAACAGCATAGGCTGGGAAATCTTAAGGGACTACAGCGAAAGCTTTTTTTCCTGCCCTGACGAAGTTTCGGCAAAAGGCATGCGCCTTTTGGGCAACCCTCTTGGTAATGACAGTAAGGTAGTATCAGGCGAATCGGGTGCGGTGGCAGCTGGTCTGATAAGCTTATTGATGAAGGATGAAGCATTGTTGCCAGCAAGGAAAGCATTAGGACTTGATCAAAATTCTTCTGTGCTCATAATCAGCACAGAAGGAGATACTGATCCTGAAAAATACAGGCGCATAGTCTGGGATGGCGAATATCCGGTAACCAATAATATTTAAGGCGCATGGGAGGAGAGATATTTATGCTTACAAAACAGCAGGAAGACGGTCTGATTTTGCTATGTCAGGAATTAATACAACACAAAAGCTATTCTGGAGAGGAAAATTCAGTAGGCGAGTATCTTAAGAAAACTTTTCTGGCTCTTGGATATGATGAAATATTAGTCGATGATTACGGCAATGTTATCGGACATATCAAAGGAACGCAGCCTGGCAAAAAGATTTTGTTTGATGGACATATAGATACAGTGCCTGTTCCTGATGAAGGGAAATGGCAGCATGCTCCTTTTGGCGGAGAATTGATTGACGGCAGGATATACGGCCGCGGCTCAACAGACATGAAAGGAGCGCTTAGTGCGATGATTTTTGGCGCATATTCCTTTGCCGAGGAATGCAAAAAAGACTTTGCAGGCGATATATTCGTGGCCGGAGTTGTACACGAAGAATGTTTCGAAGGGGTGGCAGCACGCAAAATAAGTGAGAGGGTGCAGCCGGATTATGTTGTTATCGGCGAAGCGTCGGAACTGAATTTGAAAATAGGCCAGCGCGGCAGGGCGGAAATAATTGTCGAAACCGAAGGTAAGGCGGCACATTCTGCAAATCCTCAAAACGGTATTAATGCGGTCTACAAAATGACAGAACTTATCGCGAGGATTCGCCAGCTCAAAACACCTGAACAGGCAGTTTTGGGCAAGGGAATTCTGGAGCTGACGGACATAAAATCATCTCCATATCCTGGTGCTTCCGTTGTTCCCGATTATTGCAGGGTTACTTATGACAGAAGGCTGCTGGTTGGTGAAACTAAAGAGTCGGTGATAGAGCCAATCAATGAACTGATTAAAGAAATGCAGCAAAATGATGCGGAATTTGTGGCAAAGGCTTCTTATTCTACCGGTACGGAAAAATGCTATACAGGTGCTGAAATTACCGGCGAAAGGTTTTTTCCGGGTTGGTTATATGCTGAAGACGATGAATTTGTACAAGCGGCATTCAAAGGATTGCGTTTAGCGGGACTTGAGCCTGAAATCACGCAATATTCTTTCTGCACAAATGGCAGCCATTATGCAGGCGAAGCAGGAATCAAGACCATTGGCTTCGGCCCCTCTAAGGAAAATTTAGCACATACAGTTGATGAATATATTGAAGTAGAACAATTAACTAAAGCAATGGAAGGCTATGCAGGCATTTTGAAAGCAGTATTTCAAAGAGGGTGAATTTTTTGAAACTCATGATTAAGAATGGAATGATTGTCGATGGAACAGGCAGGCAGGGATATTTGGGGAATATTGTTGTAGATGATGGACTTATTACAGAAATAGGAAATATAAACCCGCAGGTTTTTGACAAAGAAATTGATGCCAATGGATTAGTTGTAGCTCCTGGCTTTATCGACACACATAGTCATTCTGACTTAGAGATTTTAGTTAAGCAGCATATAGAACCCAAAATCCGCCAGGGAGTTACTACGGAGATTTTGGGGCAGGATGGCATATCGATGGCTCCGCTGCCGCTTGAATATATTTCCTCCTGGCGCAAAAATCTGGCTGGCTTAGATGGTGACAGCGAAGAAATTGACTGGACTTACCAAAATACAGATGGTTATTTATCTTTGCTGCAAAACAAGGGAGTAAGCCTTAATGAAGCCTACTTAGTACCCCACGGTAATATCCGCATGGAAGCAATGGGGTTGGACAGCAGAAAACCTAAATCACTGGAAATGCAGAAGATGTGTGATATCTTACGGCGTGAATTGGACGCTGGTGCTTATGGCTTATCAACTGGCCTGATTTATCCTCCCTGTGCATACGCTGATACTGAAGAACTGGTTGAGTTGTGCAAGGTTGTGGCGGAATACGATGGCGTTTTTGTTGTTCATCAGCGCAGTGAAGCAGATACAATTATTCCCTCGATGCAGGAAGTACTTGAGATTGGGCGCAGATCAGGCGCAAAGATACATTTTTCACATTTCAAGGTTTGCGGACATAAGAATAGGCGCTTTATCAAAGAAATGACAGAGTTACTGGACAAAGGTCAAGAAGAAGGCCTGCGTATTTCTTTTGACCAGTATCCTTATGTTGCCGGCAGTACGATGCTTGGTGTAATCTTACCGCCATGGGCGCATGACGGAGGCACAGACAAGCTGCTAGAACGCTTGGAGGATGCCGAGCTCCGCAAAAAAATGATTTTTGATATCGAACATGGTTTGCCTGGCTGGGATAATTTTGTTGAATTTGCTGGGTTGGACAAAATTTTTGTTACGAGCGTAAAAACGACTAAAAATGCAGATTTGGTTGGCAAAAATTTGGTTGAAATAGGTAAACTGCAAGGCAAAGATCCTTACGAAGCTGTTTTTGACTTGCTTTATCAGGAAGAAAACGCAGTCGGTATGGTTGACTTTTATGGTGCGGAGGAAGACGTCAAACTGTTTTTGACCAGAAAAGAACAGAATGTTTGCACAGACGGACTTTTGGCAGGAAAGCCGCACCCCAGAGTTTTCGGAGCATTTCCAAGAGTTTTAGGAAAGTATGTTCGGGAAGAGAAAACTTTGAGTCTGGAAGAGGCTGTTAAGAAAATGACGTCGAAGCCAGCGGAAGTTTTTGGCATTCAAGGACGTGGCGTGCTCAAAGCAGGCAACTATGCCGATATAGTAATATTTGACCCTCAAACGGTAATAGATATGGGAACATTTATAGAGCCGGAACAATACCCGCGTGGTATTGAATACGTAGTGATTAATGGCAGTGTTGTTTTGCAGTCCGGCCAATATGGCAAGAAAGTTGCAGGCAAGGTGCTGCGCAAAGCAAAAAATGGATAATATGGTTTCGGCCTTATTATAAATAATTAAAAATGAAAGAGGGATCATGATGAAAAAGACTAAAATAGTAGCAGGTATCATGGCTACATTTATGGCAGCAACGTTTCTGGTAGCCGGTTGCGGAAAGTCAGCTGAACCAACCACCAAAGCTCCTGCACAAAGCAGAATCGATGAAATCAAGAAGAATGGCAAACTGGTTCTTGCGACAGGAAACTATCGCCCCTTCGAGTATCATGATGAAAAAACTAATAAATTGGTAGGTTATGATATTGATTTGACGGAGGCTATAGCTAAAAAGATCGGTGTACCGGTAGAAGTTAAAGAAATGCAGTTTACCAGTCTGATACCTACATTGCAGAATGGACAAGCTGATATAGTGATTGCCGCCATGTATATTACAGACCAGCGTAAAGAGGTAGTTGATTTTGCAAATCCGTACATGGATACAGGCATGGTTTTGGTAGTTAATGGAGATAATAATGAAATTAAAAGTGTAAAAGACCTGGATGGCAAAGTTGTTGGTGTTAAAACAGGTGCTACAAGTGAGAAGGTCGCACAAGACCTTAAAGCTAAAGGCGCCAATATTACCATAAAAAGCTATAAAGAAACCGTCGATTATTTGATGGACATGGAAAATGGTCGTCTGGATGCTTCAATCAATGACCTCTTGAATCAACTCGAATATAACAAAACTCATCCAAATGTCAAAGTTGTCGGCGAACCATTTACTAAAGCATCTTTGGGTATTGCTGTGAAAAAAGGCGATAAAGAACTTGTTGACCTTGTTAACAGTGTTTTGAAAGAAATGAAAGAAAATGGCGAAGCTGACAAATTATACAAAAAATGGTTGATGGGTACGAAGGCATAATTTTGAGAAAGGAAGTAGGGCGATGAACTTAGATTACTCCGTTATAATTGGCAAACTTCCTTTATTTATTGAGGGATGTTGGGTTACGCTGGAGATATCGTTTTTTGCCTTACTTTTAGGCATGGTATTCGGTATAGGCGGAGCCCTGTGCCGGATTTCAACCAATAGGGTTTTATCCAGAATAGCATTTTTATATGTCTGGATAATTCGTGGAACTCCGGTTATGGTTCAGTTGTTTATTTTATATTTCGGCCTGCCGCAGTTGGGAATTAAAATGTCCAGTATGACGGCGGGCGTGCTTGGTCTTGCGGTTAATACCGGGGCATATATCACGGAAATAATTCGCGCCGGTATCCAGGCTATCGATAAGGGACAGCTGGAAGCTTCTTTGTCCCTTGGTATGAAATACAGGCAGGCAATGATCAGGATTATTGGACCGCAGGCTATCAAAGTCTGCATTCCACCGCTGGTAAATCAATTTATTATGACCCTCAAAAATTCATCAATCGCCTCTTTGGTTACAATAACAGAGCTATTCCGTACTGGTGAGCAGCTTATTTATACTACCTTCCGCAGTTTTGAGGTATATACCGTTGTTGCTGTTCTGTATCTGATTATGAACTCGGTGTTCATGATTATTGCGGATAAACTGGAAAAAAGGATGGCAAGACAATGAACCATATTGTTGAAATGCGTAATATTTGTAAATCTTTTGGCACGGTTGAAGTATTAAAAGATTTTAATCTGCAGGTTAATGAGGGCGAAAAAATTGTTATCATTGGACCAAGTGGTTCCGGCAAAAGTACTGTTTTGCGTTGCATCAACTGTTTGGAACCTATCCAGTCAGGCAGTATCTTGTTTGAAGAACAGGAAATTAATGACAAAACCGATTTGAGCATGCTTAGAAGAAATATTGGTATGGTTTTCCAACGGTTTAATCTATTTCCCCATAAAACAGTGCTGGAGAATGTTATTGAAGCACCGGTCATTGTCAAGGGAATGCCAAAAGAGGAAGCGCGCACGCTTGCCATGGGTTTGCTCGAAAGGGTTGGACTTGCCGATAAGTTCGACAGCTATCCCAAAGAACTTTCAGGCGGACAGCAGCAACGTGTGGCGATTGCCAGATCGCTCGCGATGAATCCGCAGATAATGCTTTTTGATGAACCGACATCAGCACTGGATCCGGAATTGGTGGGAGAGGTACTGATGGTTATGAAGAGCTTAGCTGAAGAGGGTATGACTATGATTGTCGTAACTCATGAAATGGGCTTTGCTCGCGAGGTCGCCGACAGAGTTATCTTCATGGATAAAGGTGTAATTGTCGAAGAAGGCGAACCTAATGGATTCTTTGGTAATCCGCAGCAAGAAAGAACTCAAAACTTCCTCAGACGTATCCGCTACTAAGTGTGAGCTAAGGTTATTTAAATGGTTTGTAAAAGGGACTATCTCCAAATTTGGAGATAGTCCCTTTTTTGAGTTGTGTTGATCAAGTTGAGTCTTATTTCTTTTGCGAGTTACTGATAAAGGTAAACGTACCTTTATCTTGTGCACTATCTGACCAATCACGATTGATACCTTCAGTAGATTTAGAAGTTAAGTAACGGATATCCAATTGCGGTTTACGGTAATTTCCCCAAGAACCATAAATTTCACCATAATTTAAGGTTTGGTTGGCTTTGATTTTCAGTGCAGTGAAATTATCACGGGCGTCGGTAAAAGCTGGCTCGAAGTCACTATATGCACCAGTGTTGCCATATTGAAAAACATTATAATTGCCGCTGTTGTCAGCCGAGCCGCTGCCGATAATTTCATAATAACCAGGAGATGAGTAGCGTGTAGCAGACGTCATCCAGGCGACAGAGCCAACAAGGTCACTCACATCTTCACCATGACTGTTGAAGACGCGTCCGGTTTGTGCTGGTATTTGTTGCCCCTGCCAGTATTCAGTGTGGTCGGCCACATAAGTGAAATCTGCTTTAGTAATTTCTAAAGCGGTTGTGCCGGAAATATTATAATTTTTGAAAACATCGCCAGTGAGTTCTACTTTCAACTTGTCTGAATGGGTGCCAACGTTTGTAGTACGTTCAGCTTCATTGCTTAGCGTATAGTCAGCTGAAGTTGCTGAATCCCAAGCTGTTAAACCATTAAAAATTGGATTATTATAGCTGCCGGTGGCGTTGTCTCGGCCATATTCGCGCGTGCCGGTGTAAGCGTAGGTCAGGTCCTTCTTGTTAATTGTAAACTTATCAGTGTGTGTAATATCATAGTTTTTGTTTAAATTAGCGACAGTTGTAGTATTCAGGACTTTGTTGTTAGGTATTTGCGAGCCTTCCGTGCCATAGACGCCGGCATTGGAACGTTCATCAAGACCTTCGACAACGGTTGTAGAATTTTGCAGCAAAGTATTGTCCCAGGTCATCAAACCGGTTGTATTGTCAGCGGTACCCGTATTGGAAGTGTAAGTAAAACCGGTGGTCGGATTAGCGCTGCCGTATGTCTTGCTGCCTTCGGTGTTGACGGTTAACTGCCGTTTGTTGATGGTTAAAGTATCGGCGAATTTAATGTTGTAATTATTAGCTATATTGTTGTATTCTGTTGAACCGGTATTTTGTATTGTTGTGTTAATTGCCTTTTGGCCGTCACCATTTTGAGTACCGTAAACACCTGCATCGCTGGTAGAAGTGATACGGCTATCAGGCGAACTGGTATAAGTGGTATTATTCTTGAGATAGGTATCATGGTCGTCAGTGTCAAAATCTTTTAACCCGTTATAAGTGTAACCATAAGCAATGTCATCATTATTTTGACCATATATTTTGGAGCCGTTTGTCAAAATAGTTAAATCTATCGGTTTTATTTTTAAACTATGGTTGCCATTTTTGACAAGATAATCATATTTATAAGCAGAATTGAGTATCTGATTATTGGTAGCAGAAGGATCAAAGACAACAGTACGATTGTCGTTACCATCTGTTTTGGTGAACAAAGTGGCTACATCAATCAAGCTTCCTGTGTATTCTGTGCCGGCCTTTAAATCATAGACGGTTACATTACCAGATCCATCACGTTTAACAAAGGTTGTTGCATCAATTTTATTAAGCGTGTTTTCCGGTAATCCTTCAACCAGGTTCAATAAACTTTGCAGAACAGTTTTGTTGATGACCGTACTGGAATTATCCCGGCTGTTACTGGCATAACCGTTGGCATTGACTGCCCATTTGCCATCACTGGCTGTTGAAGCGTAAATGATACTGTCACTTGTTGACATGTTGTCGCCATAGTTGCGTTCGCCGTTAATAGTGACATTTAAATCAACAGGTTTCAACGTCATCGTGCTTTTAGCAACGGTGGCTGCCGTAGTGCCGAACGTATTCTGAGCGGTATTTGTTTTTAGAGTCGTATTAGCATTTTCTGCTTTCCACACCAGGTTGTAGTTTTTGCTTAGGGCGGCAGAGTTAAATGCAGGGTTGGGGCCAAATGACGTCACATCATAGCTGGTTACTTTCCCTGTGCTATCCACGATTACATGGGTTTTATTGTCAATTGTTATGACTGAGCCACCATCGGCTTTGCCTTGGATAGAATACGTTAAGCCGTTTTTATTAAGGAAGGCGGTAACGTCGTTGGCGGTCATACCGACCAATTTGTCCTGATCCCATGCTTTCAGATAGCCTTCGGTACTGGTATAGGCCCCATTGGTTCCAACGGCGTCATCAATTCCGACCAACGTGAACTTGTATTCACCATTGCGGTCAAGATTGGTTTTGCCATAATCGCGAACGCCGTCGACAGTGTAGTAGAGATTAGCTTTGCCAATGGTTTCCTGACCTGCATAACTAATATTATAGTTTCTGTGGTCAGCTTCGAGCCCGCCTAAGGAACCTGAGGAGAAGTTGTAATTGCCGGCGTCCAGTTGGAGGGTATCTTTCGTACCGTTAGAGATATCTTCGTAGACAAAATTATTACCTTCAGTAGAATTTTTCATCATGGTTACGAGGCCGGACATAACGTCTTTCGTTTGACCGTCTGTCAAGATTCCCTCACCTTGCATGAATCCATTAATGGTAACTAGATATTTGCCTTCGGCATTCGCTTTGGCGGCAATTGTTTCTCCGTTTGTCAAAATAACTTTCTCATAATAATAACCATCAGGATAGGTGACTAAATCGTTGGTATCTATTACCTTGTAGTAATTGCTGCCGACTGCTACATAATAACCGGTAAGTGCATAGTTGCCGTAAGTTTTGTTGCCTGTTACTGTGACGGTCATGTCCTTCGGCAAAATAACAATCTGTGCTTTGGGATCAATTTGGTAAGCATGCTGAGGAGACCAGATAGAAGAGCGGTCATAACGATATTGACTGGATCCCGGATGTTCTCCTGATTCGGTATAGCCATCAGTCCAGACATTCTTACCGGCACCGTCATTAAAGTCAGCTCGGCCGTAGAGGTGATCTACATCCTGTGTAACCAGATTATGCGTAGTGCCGTCATATTCAAATACTCGGTCCAGACCAGTGTTATTCAGGTAAGCCTGTAAAAGCGGTAGCGAGCTGTTTTCATAAATTAACCAGTTATCACCCTGGTTGCTGGAAACCATTCGTTTATAAATAGTAATATCAGCTTCTCCGTCAGCTTTAAAAGTGTTAGTTCCGCTGCCATCAGTCGTTAAGGTATAAGTTTTGCCATTTTCCAAGCTCTTAAACTTATCTGTAGTTCCTTCTACAGGCTGTAAGATTGCCACGTGATTGCCGTTGGCAGCCAAAGTAAAAAGACCTTCGTCTGGGGTGAAGTAGCGAACAGTACTTCCATTGATAATGGCATCAACGTCTGTAGGTGTTGTTGTATAGACATACAAACCGCCTTGAGTAGTATCTTGTATAATTCCAATCCAATTGGTATTGTTGGTAGCATTGTCACCGAGCGATTTAACATTAGTGCCTTGCCGCATCAGTTTAATGTCTTGGCCTTCGCTTTTGATATTCGAGGCAACTGTTCCGCTGATTTGATTGCCGACAGCTTTTGTTTGACCAGAAAATTCTTTGCCTGTACTGGCATCAGTGCCTGTGACGTAAAAAGAATTTTTTAACGTGCCGCCTGACATTGTTCCCACCAGACCGCCGCTGCTGGCGGCTGTACCGGTTACTGTGCCGGCGTTATACGTGGTGTCGATCATACCATTTGTCATATTGCCAACAAGACCGCCGGTATTTTCTATGCCTGTTACATTGGCATCAAGATAGCCCATGCGATTCATATAATAACGATCTTCAGCGGGCACGTAATTGGTGTTATTAGTTGAGTTATCAGGATTAACGATACTTCCGTCTGCCAGCACATAATAGCCTTTGGCGCCTTGAGTATCACTTTTTCCGACAGTACCGTTTTCCAGTGTGGGAATAAAATAATAATAGGTTGGATTGCCTGAACTGTCTACAGAATAGAAACTATAGTAGCGAACATCTTCTTCTGTTACATTGCTGCTGCTGGTTATATTTTTCACGGCATCAGGTAAGCCACTCGCAAATGTTTCACGAATTACCGTATTGTTATCGGCATTATAAGCATTTGTAATTTTGCCGGACGCACCCGTCATTTGACCAACCAAGCCACCAGTGTTCGTGGTGCCAGTTACGTTGCCGGCATTGTAAGCTTTATCAATAGTGGTATTTTCTGCTAAGCCAACTAAACCGCCGGTATTTTGACCGGTGCCGGTTATCTTGCCGGATTTGCTTTGGTTCTGGCTGCCAACATAATAAGCTTTGATTGCTGCGTTGCCAGTATTTAAGGCCGCCAAATTGCCACTTAAAGTTGAAGCTTCATTCGTGTTATAAACCGTATCAAAAGAGGCATTAGTAGCTTCGCCTGCAATACCGCCCGTATTGTCGATGCCGCTGACTTGTCCCTTGTTATAGGAATTTGCCAGTGTTTTTGTATTAGTCGGCATAGTATCGTTATTCACATTACCAACTAACCCACCAGTGCTTTTTTCACCATAAATGGTACCAGCGTTGATTACGCTGCTCACATTAGAATTGTCCAAATGACCAACAATGCCGCCTACATTGGAGATATTAACACTGCCGTCATCATTTTTGCCGGTGACAGCAGCACTATTGTAAGCTGAATTAATGTTACTGGCGTCGGTTGCAAGGCCAACCAGACCGCCTATATTGGCTGATCCTGCAGTAGTGCTGGTGACTGAGCCGCCGTAAGTAGCGGAACTGCTGACAGTGGTTCCTTTCATTTGCCCGACTAAAGCCCCGACATTGCTTTGCCCTTCAATGACGGCATTGTTCAAAATGACGCGCCTGAGAGAAGAGCCGTCAGTTACACCGAACAAACCTACATTATCTTCGTCGGTACGCTTAATGGTCAAATTGCTGATGCCGTGGACTGCGTCACCGTCATAACCGTCAAAAGAACCCTTAAATGCTTTGCCGGTATCTGCATCTCCGATTGGATTAAAGCCTTTATTATCATTCCATTTGGAAGAATCAATGCTTTTTGCTGGTTGATTGATTGCTGTGGTATTTAAAGCATTAAATTGGGTCAGCGCTGTAGCTAAAGCAGGCTTTGCGGCATTGGCACCTGTTGCAAAGGTATTCATCGCCGTGTTGACTGTTTGGGCTGAGGTGTAGGTTGATTGCGCATCCTTTACCGAACTAGCCAAACCCAAAAGCTGAGTTTGTGTATCTGAAGGAATCGTAACAGGGTTATTGGAAGCATCAACGCCGGTAACTGTACTACCCGTTATGGTATAGGTAATCCCGCCTTGAACCGTGGTAACCGTGGATGCGGTAATATTGTACATTTCACCATTGGTAGTGACACTATTACCGCTAATGCTGTAAGTGTTGCCGGCAGTATTCACGGTATTGCCGCTGATTGTTGTGCCATCACTGTTACGAATAATAACATTGCCTGTCGCATCGCGGTTATAGACTGAACTTGTGATGGAACCATCGGTAGCCAGAGTATAGGTAGAGTCAGATGTTGTACTGCCATTATAATTGTACGTGCCGTCAGAAATTGTACTGCCGGTATTTGTAATTGTTTTGCCAGCAATAACTTTGGTCGTGGCATCGGTGAAAGTACCGCCATCAGAAGTTGACACCGCGACAATATTACCATTTTTATCAGAACGGTATAAGATGCCGTTCGTTTGGTCATAAAAGGCTGCAGTATCGCCTGTGGCATTGATGTCTTTGCCAAGAGCATATTTGCCGTTTAAGTTGCCGGTATTAGCGTCGCTGATATCCTGCAGCTGTGCAATATTGTTTACTAACATATAAGCGTCAGCATTTACAGCAGCAACCGATCTGGCTGTTTGGGTTGCCTGCGCATAAGTTTGTCCTGCATCAGCGCTGATAAGCTTGCCTGTTGTTGCATTTGAAGTATATTGGCCGGAGAAATTTTGCTCTTTAGTGTAATCCTTTTTTGAGTATTGAACGCCATCTTGTGTCGTGGCTATTTCCTTAATTTCAGGATTATAATAGATGGCAAGTGTACTGGTATTAATTACCGGGTTGCCGTTCATAGTTACAGTACCGTAATCATCAGCGTTGGCATCTGATCTCAGGAGCACACGGGAACGTGAAGTGCTGGTACTGTCAGCTACGGAGTATTCTTCTACACCGAGAGTGTTTTCGGTTGTGACCGTAGTCTGGTCCACCGCCTGCAGAGTTGTGCCGGCATTTATATTGACATTGCCATTGGCGATAAGTCTGATTTCATCATTGAAAACACCTAGACCAATAGCATAATCAGAAGGAAGGCTCAGGGCGGAGGTATTGGCGATTACGGCACCAATACCGGCTTTAATTGTAGAATTGGTAACGTCAATATTTCCTTGCACTGTGCCATCTGTGGCAAAACCAGGAAAAGAGGTAGCAGTTTCATCAGCGAGTTTGGCCGTTGACGCTACAAATCCGCCAACATTTACTTTAGCGCCGCTGAACAATACACCATTAGGATTGATCAGGACAACATTACCTGTGGCATTAAGTTTGCCATATATTTCTGATAAATTATTGCTGACAACGTTATTTACCAAGACATCAGATGATTGATGCTGGGTTATATTTACGGAGGCATTGGCTCCAATATTGAATTTTTCCCAATTAATCAATGCATAAGGTGTCGTTGCTCCTTGATTAATGTTCATTCGCCCCGTAGAAGGGTTGGTAATTGTTGCACTGCCTACTACGACCGTTCCGCCTGTAGGTAGTTCATTGATGCCAGGAACGGCGAAGGTAGTGGAAACAGAACCTAAATAAAGACTTGTGCCTATTAACAATGATAACGTCACACGCAGAGCCAATTTATTGCGGTTTTTAGCTATTTGCATAATCTACAACTCCTTTCTTCACAACTGTTTGACAATACGGAACCACCAGGTATTGTTGGTGCGTTCGTTGTCAGTTTCTGACCAATGGTCACCTATCGGTGTTGCCCAGTCTAAACGGGCGTAGAGATCACGTGACTCATTCCAAATCAGGCTGAGACCGGCACCAGCAAGGTCACGGTAATTTTCACCACTACCCGGCAGGGGATCTTTGCTATAACGTATTCTTGCTGCATCAATAAATGCGGTAAGCTGCAATTTTGGCTGGCCTGTCGTATAGGTGAATTCCAAAGTGCCTAAGAGTCCGCTGTCACCGCTTAATTCACCTTGGGAGAAGGCTCTTACACCATTAGGCCCGGTACCATAAAAATCTTCTGAAGAATCAAGATTGTTGTAGGCATATTGACCGCTGACAGCCAGTGTAGCATTCCAACGTTCGTCGAGGCGTCGGATGAAGGATGTACTGAGATAAGTCTTATTGAACCAGCCCGCTGTATCCAGAAGGTCTGTGGCTTGGGCTATATCTGAATCCATATACATTTTCCCGGTTGTATGGGTCAAACCATAGGTAAAAGATGAATTTTCGCCGCGCAAATAACCATGGAAACCTAAATCTACTGCATCTGATGATTTGCCGCTGTTCCAGACGCCATCGAACATTTTGTCAGTTAACTGACGATTGCGGTAGACTACATCATAAAAAGAGCTTTGTGTTAAAGAACGGTACATCGGGACGGTAAAACCAAGCTCAAAAGTATCAGCATAACCGTCGGCATTCATATAAGCAAATTTATCTCCCAAGCCATAGTTCATGCGGGAATAGGCAATATGCGATGTAGCCCCGTCGCGTCCAAGCGGTAAGGCATACTGGATGCTGTAGTTATCCATGTCATGTGTGCTGGTCAAGTAATTTAGCTGCAGTTGGTCACCAACATGCGAAAGGTTATTATAGTGGTAATTGCCGCCAAAGCGCCAGTTGCCTGTGGATTTACTGCCGTAATTGTCAGAGGAAATATAGCCGCCTTCTTTTTCCAGCGTTGTAACATCAAGGTGAATGTTGGCGGTGCCTGGATGTTTGCCGGGCTCTAACGAGGCACGGGCAATAATTCCGGGAATCTCATTCAAAATAAGAAGAGTTTTATCGAGTGTTTTGGAAGTTATAATCTGACCGGGGCGTATTTCATAGGTATAGCCGAGAACCCTCTGGTCGGTAAGTTCTGATTTATTGGTTAATACAATATCGCCAAAACGACCCAAAATGACATTAAGCTTTAATGTAGCGGAATCATCAAATTTTTGCTCAGGAATATAAACAATAGCGGTCATATAACCTTGGCTGCGCAGGTGTTTGGTAGCGGCAAGGGCCAGCTCCTGCATATCATCAAAAGATAATTTGTTGTTCAATTTATCGGCTGTAAGAAAATCAAGTTCCTTTTGGATATCCATTTCCTGACAGACAAAACGAATATTTTTAACCAGCATACGGCCAGTTTGTACAGCAGAAGCTGGTACAGGGAGCTTGACATCGATTTCTGGTTTGGTTGGTCTGGGCGTGATATGCCTCTCCGGTTCAAGCTCGCTAAGCAGTGAACCAGCTGATGGAATTACGGTTGTTGGGATGTCAGCAAAAGCAGTTGATGGCATAACACCGATTATTAAAGCTAACATGCAAGTACTTAAAACACCTTTTTTTTTCATGAAAATAACCACTCCTATTTATAGATGATTTTTAAACAATTACAGTAATATGGTGTAGATGAAGATTGACCGATCAGTCATATACTCAATATATAATGGTAAATATTATCAGAAAAACAGAAGATAAACATAAATATTACTGATTTTGCATTATTTTTACCAAAAAAGAGTAACCATATAATAACAATTACTTGCCAACATTTTTTGTTAATGATTACAATTTTTTGAATAAAATAGTTTCTAGAAAACATTCATTTTTTGAAAAAATCTTTAAATAGCTGGAATTCAAAAAAGCAAAGATATAATTGCCAAAAATACTTTTCGACAAGAACATACCTTGTAACCTAGTGACATTGTCATATAAATACGTAAACTTGTCAAGTGGTTTATGACACTATTTATCAAAGTGCAGAAATGATACAAGCTGACTATTGGTGCCAACTAGTAGAAGAGTATATGCCAGCTGTTGAGTATAAGATTGGCATTGCCGAATTTCATACGTCTACAAATTTATTCAGTTATAAAGAACGATTTTGGCTTACCGCAGATTGGACAGACATAGTCATCCGGCAGGTCTTCAAAGGGAGTGGCACCGTCATAAACGTAATGGCAGACGGAACAGAAATAAGTTTTCTTTGCCGGCTGGGGTGCGGTTAGTTCTAAGGAGCCGCCGGCTTTTAATGTGCGGTAATCAGCGTAAGTCATAGGTTTGCCGCTTTCAAGCTTTTCGGCTTCAGCTACTTTGCAGACGAAAAGATAATGAGTGCCAAGATCAATGACTGAGGATACGTCAACGCTCATAAAGGCGAGCATATCCTTAGTGAAGTATGGGTTACCATTGTTGTCAATTTCGCATTTTACGCCGGCAAATTTATCACATTCGCGTCCGCTGCGTAAACCAAAATTTTTGATCATTTCCAAAGGGCAGGTTTGGGCAATAATGGAAATGGAGAAGTTCCATTTTTTGAGAATCATCTCGGTTGTCAGGTTTGATTTTTGCATGGTTACCGTCATACAGCAGGGTTCGGAGGTTGTCTGAATAGCTGTGTTGATTATGCAGGCGTTCTTCCTGCCATCCAGCTCAACAGAGGCGATAAACAGGCCGTAGGTAAGATTAAACATTGCACTTGTATCCATTTTTAAAGCTCCTTTCGGATTCAGATTCTGAAACTTGCACTGCTGCCACGTGGCCCAGGCGTTATTTCCAGTCTGGTGCTGATACGCTCTTTCAATTCGGCAACGTGGGAAATAATTCCGACCAGGCGGCCGCCTTTTTGCAAATCAGTCAGCGTGCGGATTGCCATATCAAGAGATTCGGGGTCGAGGCTGCCAAAACCTTCATCAACCAGAATCGTGTCAAGTCTGATGCCACCGGCATAGGCCTGAACGACGTCAGAGAGACCGAGGGCCAGCGAAAGGGAAGCCAGGAAAATTTCACCGCCGGAAAGTGTTTTGACCGGACGGGAGATGCCGGTGAAGCTATCCATGACTTCTATACTGAGTCCACTTTCGCGGCGGGCGTCCGTAACTTCATCGAGACGGGAAAGAGTGTAACGACCGCGGCTCATATGTGTTAAGCGCATATTGGCTGCTTGCAGGACATCATCAAGGATTGACTGCAGGACAAAACCGGAGAAGGTAAGTCTTTTGGAGTTATTGCCTTGAGCACATTGCGCCAGGCTGCTGGTATTTTTGTAAATTTCTTCCAGCGTTTTACTGCGTTCTTCCAGTTTTTCCAGCTTGGTCAACAGCTCAGTGATTTGCAGGATGTCTTTGGCAAGGACGGCAAAACGGTTACTGAGTTCTTGCTGCACTTCGGCAGCTTTGTTTTCAGCGGCGGCAAATTCAGTCAGGTTTGGCAACTCTTTGCCATCAATTGCTGATTGGGCTCTGGTCAATCTGTCTTTGGCAGCTACCAGCCGCTGTTCGTAACTAGAAACTTCCTGCTTCAGGCTGGTTTGTTCCGCTGCTGGTCGGCGTGCAGCCAGGAAGGCGGATTGATCGGTAAAACCATTGTCGCCAAGACGATTTTTGTATTCTTCGCGACTTTCTTGAAAAGCGGTTTCGGCTTCTGCTAAATATTTCCCTGCACTTGCGGCATCGGCTGCTGTACGGGTCAGTAGTAACTGTAGCTCATTATGCTCTTTTTGCAAGGTTTGCAAAGTATGTTGCTTGTTTTCCAGTGTTTGCAGGAATCTTACTAATTCTTCCTTAGTACTAAAAGGATAAGATGAATATTCTACTTGCAAAGCCAATAGTTGCTCTTGCTGTTCTTTAAGCTGTGCTTCGATTGCTTTATAAGCACCGCTGGCACTAATTACGGCTTGCTGAGCGGCATACAGATTTTTCTCGCCGTCTTCCATATTTATTTCTGTTAAAGCTGTACTAGCAGCCGGTAGGGGATGCGTAGTTGAACCGCAGACAGGGCAAGGTATGCCTTCGTGTAAATCGACAGCCAGATGGCTGGCCAGAGACTTGATTTGTAAATCCCGCAGCCTTTTTAATTCTTCTTTTGCTGCTGTTTCGCTTGCTTGCGTTTGTTTTAATTCCTGTGCACAAACAAGTATTTTCTTCTCGGATTTTTTAACAGCGTCTTCTGTTCTAGCTAATTTATCATAAACAGCATTCGCATTTTTGGCCTTTTGGATATCTGTAATGGTTGTAGTCAGCAGCTCCTGCAGCGCATCAGCTATGTTCGGCACATTAGCCGGTAGACTTACGTCGAGCCTTTCTTGCAAGAGGCAGGCTTTTTGCTCAGCCTCCCTCAGCAAAGCCTGTTTCTTCGTATTTTGTTCAGAAGCTTCAGTTTGCTTTTGATAGGTTTTCTGAAAGGCAAAATAATATGGTTCGACTAAAGACGCACGTTCAGCGTTTTCCAAAATAGTCCTTTTGTTTTTTATTTCATCAGCCTGTCCGGCGAGTATTGCATGCGCTTTCGCTGCCGTTTCCACTTCGGCAAAAGCGGCTGCTAAAGTCTGGGCAGCCTGGTGGGCGGCTTTGGCCTGTTCAAAGGCTTTTTGGGCAGAGGCTAGATCGATTTGTAAAGTTTTTTGCTCAGATAAATAGCAATCTTTTTTTGCCAGCAGAGCTTCCTTATTTTCGCAGGCAGCGGTTTCCAGCAGATAACTGCGCTCCTTTTTCAGGTCATCATATTCACGCTCGATTTGCTTGCTCTTGTCGGAAAGAAGTTGCTCAATCTGGCGGTAAATGCCTGTCTTGAATAAAGTTTCGAGGATGCTTTTGCGGTCTTTGGATTCAGCAATCAGGAAGCGACGGAATTCGCCTTGGGGCAAAAGTACGATCTGACAAAATTGTTCAGCCTTGAAACCTAGAATGGTTTCCACTTGTTTTGTTACATCGTTGATGCCGGAAGCGATAATATTTCTTTCATCGCCGCTAATTTCATAGAGGGCAGCGGCCGCCGGTATTTTACGAGTGCCTTCGCCGCGCAGTTTGGCAACTTCCTGTTCTGGGGAACGTACCACCTCATAGTTTTTGCTGCCGGAACGGAAGGTAAAGTCAACCTGTGTTTTGGCTGAAGGAGGTGCATAGTCGCTGCGCAGGTTTTTGCTCTCGCGCAAGTCACCGCTGGCCGTCCCGTAAAGGGCAAAGGAAATAGCGTCCAGGATGGTTGTTTTGCCGGCACCGGTAGGCCCGTGAATCAAAAAGAAAGTCTTGTCGCCCAGAAGCGAGAAATCGACAATTTGTTCTTCAGCATAAGCACCAAAGGCATTCATGATAAGTTTCAGAGGTTTCATCGCTAGGACCGCCTTTCTGTCTGGGCTGCTTCATCAATGGCGGCATTTAGTATCGTGGTTTCGGCTTCTGTCAGGGAACGTTCGCTTATCTGTTCAAAAAAGCTGGTAAAAAGTTCTTTGACACCGAGTTTTTGATGGCTCCCGGACTGGATACTATCAGTGCTTAATTTTTGCAGGCGGGAATATTCAAGGTGCAGAATATGCGGATAGACTTGTTCCAGACGATATTTGGCATCGAGAATCGGGTGCTCGTCTTCCAGCGTAACCTGCAGAAAATGCTGAGTAAGCTCCTGCCGGGGGTTCTTCAGCAAATCATCAAAAGTGCCGCGCAGACAGGCCAAATCGTGAGTTGGCGTAAAACTTACCGTTTCTACCGAGATAGCGCCTTCAGCATCCAGGTCAACTATATGTACACCTTTGGTCTGGTTAACTTCGTTAAAGGAATATTTCAAAAGCGAGCCACTGTAACGGACTTTGTTGTCGCCCGTCTGGCAGGCGTGGAGATGACCGAGGGCAGTATAATTGAAGGCTGCGAAGTTTTCAATGCCAACAGTACTCGCACCGCCGACGGAAAGAGGACGCTCGCTGTCCGGAGATTCCATACCGCCTGTCAAAAAAACATGGGCGAGGGCAACTGTGCGGGCATTCTCCGGAATCTGTGCCAACATGCTGCTGACCTGCCACTGGAGTGCTTCTTCATGAGTAGTGATTTCTTTCTCGGCTGCTTCAGCGGCTACCAATGGCTCGGCGTAGGTAAGCGGAGCAAAATAGACCGGCCCGAATTCATCATGAAGGATAACGGGTGTCGCATCTTTAGTGACAGGCCCAAAAATATAAAGGTTTTGTTCTGCCAAAAGTGACTGACCGAAGGCCAGGCGCTCCGGGTTATCGTGATTACCCGCAATCATAATTACAGGTATCTTGTGTTTCTTGATCAAGCAGGAAAGGGTTTCGTCAAGCAACGAAACGGCCTGTGTTGGCGGAACGGCTCTATCATAGATGTCACCGGCAATCAGGACGGCATCAACCTTGCGGTCTATCGCAAGTTCAACTAATTGTCTGAGCACTGATGTTTGTTCCTCCGTCATATGCAGACCGTGAAAAATGCGGCCCAGATGCCAATCAGATGTGTGCAAAAAACGCATAATGGGGACTCCTTTATTTTTGCGCCAGACGGCGAATATTTTCCAGCAAAGCCAAACCACATTCTATCCCATGGTCGTGTAGTTTCAATAATTCTTGCGGTTTGCGGTCAAGTCTTCCGATGGTGAGGGGTTCCAACGGGCGGATGACTACAGCTTTGCCATCTTTTTCCAATTGCTCGGCGAGCGCCATCTGCCTGTTATAGTTTTCAGAACGAGTTCTGATTATTTCAATTAGCTTAGGGTATTTAGCATACCAAAGTTTCAAAAGCCAGATTGGGTAATTCTCGGTACTGTAATAACCAGGATTACGGGTCAGTACGATGACATTGCGTTCGTGACCATCAGCCATCGCTTTTTCAACCGGTATCGGATCAGCAAGCCCACCATCCATCAGTTCATAACCCTGAAAGTGTACTACAGGTGCCAGAAAGGGCAAGGAAGAAGATGCGCGAAGAGGTTCGAAATCATCACCCATGGTTTCTTTCGGGAACCAGATGACTTCGCCTGTGTTGCAGTCAGTGGCACCGACATAGAGATTGCAGGAGGATTGGCGGAAAGCCTCGTAGTCGAAGGGCAGCAGCTTTTGCGGTATTTCTTTCAGAATGAAGTCAAAATTAAAGAGCGAACCATCACGCAGCAGGTTGCGAACACTGCAGTAGCGGGGATCAGCGACATAATCGGTGATGATTTTTCTTGTGCGCATTGGTTGCCTGGAAAGATACGAAACAACATTGCAGGCTCCTGCCGAAACAGCAGTAGCATAAGGAAATTCGATATCACCCTGCATAAATGCCTCGAAAACGCCGGCGGAGAACATACCGCGCATCCCACCGCCTTCCAGAACAAGACCAACATTATCTAACATAGTCATAGAGCAATACTCCTTTTAACCTGATGCTTCAATTATACAACTATAAAGTGTAATAGAGGAATTCTAAAATCAATAAAAAAATAACGGTACTCGGAAAGTACCGTTATTTTTTGCGTCTGTTACGTGCAGTATAATAAATAAAAGTTGCCATATAAACAAAGGCACCAATTTCAGTGCGTGTGGACATCCAGATGGGAAAGAGGAAGACAGCGATTACAAGAAAGATAAGACTTGGTATTGCTGACAATAGAAAGGCTGGGGTAAAGCCTTTTTCTGCAAACGCTGCTTTCATCCTGTTTGTTGAAATGGTACCGTAACGGCAGGAAAAAATACCAAACAAGAATCCACTTAAAGCATAAAGTATTTGGGATGCAACTTCATCAAGCATAGTAACCTCGCTTACATGTTGTTTTTATGTTTTTTCAAAGGCAGCAGCGCGGAAGAGATGCCGCTGAGCACACCACTTCTGATCAGGAGTCCGGCAATGATGCTGCCGCCAATTGTGCTGACCAGGAAAGGCGGAATAAAGAACCAGGCAACAGTTGCTTTACCCATTATGTAATAGGCAATCGGGAAGGAGATAAGGCCGCCAATCAGACCGGTGCCGACAATTTCACCAAACATCGCTGCTTTCAGGTTGCCGAAACGGGCATACATGATGCCGGCAAGAAAGGCGCCTATCATGCTGCCGGGGAAGGCCAGCAAAGAACCAAAGCCTAAAAGGTTGCGCAGGAGCGAGATGACAAAGGCGATGGTCACGCCGTAGCTTGGACCAAGAATAACTGCGGCCAGCACATTAATAGCGTGCTGAACAGGAAAACATTTCGAAACGCCGGCCGGAATATAAAATATATGCGCACTAAGTGTACCGATGGCAATAAGTAGGGCTGCTAAAGTTAAACGCTGTACAGACATATCAAGGACCTCGCTTTTTCAGATTATAACTATCATAACACGCTTAAAAATGTCCTGCAACCGAAAAGGGAAAAGCTGATTTATGTAGAATGGTTACTAAGATAATTGTTTTTGGAACAGAATTTCAGCAGGAGGAAACAGATGAAAGCTTTAGAAGGTATCAAAGTCATAGATCTTTCCAAATGGCTGCCCGGCCAGTACTGCGGTATGATGCTTGGAGATTTTGGCGCTGAAGTAATTAAAATTGATGACATAGCTGGCGATAATACCAGACAATTTATTCCCCAAAAAGAGAAGGATATGAGTTATTGGCATCTGGCTCTCAATCGTAATAAAAAAGGGATGGCAATTGATTTGCGTACGGAGGCAGGCAAAAGCATCCTGCACAAATTAATTTTGACGGCCGATGTAGTTCTTGAAGGTTTTCGCCCAGGCTTCATGGCAAAACTTGGTCTTGATTACGAAACTATAAGCAAAGAAAATCCACGCCTTGTTTATTGCTCAATAACAGGCTTTGGACAGACGGGAAAATATAAGCATAAACCGGCTCACGATCTGAATATCGTGGGGCTTGCCGGCATTACTTCTTTAGACGATGTAGGCAGTGCGTGCGTTGCCGATATCCAAGTTTCGGCTCTTGGCGGCAGTATGAATGCGGTCAGCGGTATTTTACTGGCTTTATTCGCACGGGAAAGAACGGGCCGGGGGCAATACGTTGATGTTTCTCTTTACAACACAGCCCTCAGCATGGAGGCTACGGCTGTCAGCAGTTTGTGGGGCTGTCAGGAAACGGGTGCAGAACCATTCGGTAGAATTGCCCATTACTACAATATATATAAGACTAAGGATGGCAAATATCTTACGGTGGGAACGATTGAACCGAAATTCTGGCAGGAACTCTGCCGTTTAATTGGCCGCGATGACTTGGGAAACAGGCAGTTTGATTTTGCTCATGGCGAGGAACTGGGACAAGCGCTGGCAGAAGTTTTCTTACTGAAGACACAGCAGGAGTGGCTTGCATTAATTGACGACAGAGATTTTTGCGTTACCCCGGTCTGCAGTCTTGCTGAAGCACTAAATAGCGAGCTAACTTCGGAAAGTGGCATGATCGGCGTAAGAGATGAGGATATAGGTGAAATTAAGTATCTACAACCGGCCATCAAACTTTCCGCAACGCCGGGAGCAATTGATCGGAGGGCACCAAGATTAGGTGAGCACCGAGAAGAAATTTTGAAAAGTCTCGGCTATACTGCAGAAGAGATTACCAGGCTAAAAGAAAACCACGTAATTTGAAGAAGTGCGTACAAACGTTATAGGAGGTGACAACCTTTGCGTAGGATATTATTGATAGTTTTCATGATTTTCAGTTGTGTGCTTGGCATGCAATCCCCAGTAGAAGCTAGTTTGATTAGCAAGAGTCAGGAAATTGCCATGGGCAAAGATGTAGCTGCCCAGCTGGAAGCCAAGTACGGTGTGGTGCAGGATGATGACTTGCAGGCACGCGTGAACAACATTGGGCAGCGCATTGTAGCTGTTTCCGGCAGACAGGACCTGGAGTATTCTTTTAAAGTTCTTAATAGTGACGAAGTAAATGCTATGGCAGTTCCAGGAGGGTTTATTTATGTTTTTAAAGGTTTGCTTGATTTCATGCCTTCTGATGATGAACTTGCCGGTGTTTTAGGCCATGAAGTCGGTCATATCGTCAAACGACATTCTGTCAAACAAGTAGAAAAGCAGCTGGCTTTGACACTCCTGACATTGATACTTACGAAAGGCCAGGGGTTTATTCTGGCTGACGCGACCATGCAGGCTCTGATGGCTGGCTATAGCCGTTCTGATGAACGCGAGGCTGATGAACAAGGTTTTGCGCTGACCAATAAGGCTGGTTTTAATCCTTACAGTATGCTGATTACGGTCAGCAAGCTACAGGATCTGGCAGATGCCAAAGGCAATCCTGGTTTTGGACTCTTCTCCACACACCCGGAACCGGAAGTAAGAATCGAGCGCGTCAATAAGGCACTGGCTAAGATGAATATCACTCCGACGGTTGCTATTGCTGAAGACGGTACGGCGACCGTAAAAGATGGCAGCTGGCAGTTTAAAGTCAGTCAGACCTACAACAGCGACAAACCTGCGTATAGGGCGAAGATGATGGCTGGCGCTTTGTATCTTGCCAAAAAGAGAGGACCTGTCGATGAAACACGTTTCCTGACAGTTGATGACAGCTATTTCTCGGATATCTATTATGATGATATCCATGTTTTGAGAGTATATGAGCAGGATGCGGCAGGTTATGATTCCATCAGCAGTTACGCAGGAGCAGTAGCGGCTAAACTTCAGAACTGGGCTTTACAGAAATAATTGATAATTAAGCGGTTCATTATATTTTGAACCGCTTTTTTGCAGTATTTTTTATGTTATAATAATTTTATTAGATATTAGAATTTTCTTGGAATAATGCTAGATTGATTGCGGGGAACAAGGAATGAGACCAAGCGTTCGTAACTTCAAAAGTTTAACTGATAAAAGAGGTTTTATGCTGGTTGACGGCATGGTGGCGGTATTAATAGTGGCAATCGGTTTAGTTGCACTAGCTTTAACTTTTACTAAGGCCACAGGTGTATCTATTATGTCTTCTGATAAAACTAAAGCAACATATTTGGCGAAAGAGTCGCTGGAGTATTTCAAAAAATATGACGGCAGCACAATACCTGTTACTCAAACTATAGTAGATCAAGCTCTTTCAAATACTGATTTTCCTGTAGCAACCAGTGGTTTTTCCAGGACTATTTCCGCTTCGCAACCTAATAACTCTAATGCTAAGTTAAGAAAGCTGAATGTTGTTGTTACCTGGAAAGATAGCAATTCTGGCAAAGATCAAAGTGTAATTTTAAACTCTTATTACTATACTAAATAAAGAGGAAAGCATCATGAAAAACAAGGCTGCTTGCGGCTATACCTTACCGGAAATAATGATTGGCATGTTGATAATATTGTTAATTTTTGGAGCTGTAGCTGGATTATTATCATCAGGACTAATGTCTTCACAATATAATTTGTCAAAGGCTAATAGTTTATCAGTGGCAAGAGATGCTGTTAATCAGATTGAAGAGATTGCAAGGTATGGCAGCAAAATTGATTTACCAACGACATCCACGCCTAGTAATCAGCTGCAATTGGAAACTTCAGATGGCACGGTTTATAATATATATATTGCAAAAGATGATAATGCAAAAAACGCAATTTTTATTGACAAAGATAGCAGTAATATTAAAAAAATAGCAAATGGCATGATTGCAGATAGTGGCATAATATTTTCTCGTGACGCGAACGATGCTACAATGCTTCTAATTGACTTGACAATTAATGACGTGGCGTATAGTGACAGGCCTGCTACTAATATTACTAGCAGGGTAAAGCTGCTTAATCTGTCAAACTGATTGATGTTACTTAAGAAAGTCCGGTGATTATTGTGAAGAAAAACAACAGTGGTTATATTAGTGCAATTAGCTTGCTTATAATGGCGTTTTTGCTTCTTCTGACGGGAGCAGTAATACCTCGTGTAGGGGCTGAACTGAATTTTACTTCTATTAATAACGATGGTGTTGAAGCCCAATATGCTGCTGAAGCTGGGGTTAAATATGCTGCTGCGCAGATTTTGAACAATACCAGCAATACGGATTGGAGCTGGGCACGAGGAAATCAAGAATTGACGTTTGCAGACGGAGAAACTTATAAAATTACGATTTATCCGATAGATTCTTCCGGTAAGGCAGGTTCATCACCAATTGAAGACGGAATCGCGCTAACAAGCGGCAGTAAATATTTGATTCAGTCGGTCGGTAAGGTTAATAATTATTCAAAAACTGTTAAAGTTATAGCATATATAAATACTGGCAGTGATTCTTCGCCGGCAATTTATGCTGGAAACACAGCTAATATTGGTAATTCACTTAAAGTAATTAATGGTGATGTGTTAGCAGCTAATATTAAAATATCTACATTACCAACTTTAGATGATGACAAAAATATTTATTACTATAATAAACCAACAGTTGGAACGGATATTCCAGTATGGATGATAGGCAACCAATGGTATGATGGACCTTTGAAAAACAAGCTTAAACCTTGGTCTGGAAACGAATATGTTTTCACTCCTGACGCGACTACCATAACTTCGTTGCCTGCCTTTAGTGCAGCGACGAATATTAGCAGCTACACGCAGAATTACTCTTCTGGTATAAGTTTGCCTTCTCCACAATATACCAGTGATAATGGTTTTACGACATATACTCTATCTGCAAATACAAAATATTACTTATCAAGTGGTATGCCTTCACCGATTTATAATGGAACTCTTAAATTTAGCAAACCTGACAACGGATACGTAGTAATTTCTATTTATGGTGATTATTATTCCAATAGTAGCGGAAATGGTACGATAATTAATTTTAGTGGTACTGGAAATCTTGTGTTTAACGTAATTGGCAAAATGGAAGCTAGAGCATTCACAATCAATGCTCCTAATGCCGATAATATTGTAATTAATGTTACTGGAAATCTTTCTACTTCAGGTTCAGGACTTACCGTTAATGGCCCAGCTGGAGGCAATGTCACTTTTAATGTCGGAGGCAATTTATTAGTTAACCAAATAATCAAAGTTACTGGGGTCAGTTCGGGTAATATAAACTTTGTTGTTGATGGAAATTTGGCTGTTACAAGTTCAGGTTTGAACATCACAAGACCGGCAACAGGGGATATAAATATTTTGGTTAATGGGAAAATAACAGATACGGCAGCTGGAATAAAAATACTAGGTAATGGCACGGGAACTGTGAATATTTTAACTGGATCAACTTTTGAAAGCAGCGGTGCTGGTATTAACATTGATTCTAGTACTGGTATTGTAAATGTTTATTCCAATGGAAATTTGACAGCCAGCAATAGCGGGATGCATATTACTGGTTCATCGGTAAAAATTGTGTCAAATGGAGATATTAGTCTTTCTGGCAACAATTCTTTGCTAGGAACTAACACATTGCTTTATACAAAAGGTGAGGGCAATGACATCACAACTTCGGGATCTTTAAGCATATCAGGTTCTATTATTGCAGCTGATGGTAATATTAATTTAGGTTCTGCTACTACAATAACGATAAATGATGATAGCGGTGGTGGCTCTAGTGGATCTGGGAGTAGTACAGGTACTATAGAATTTAGTAATTGGAGCAGCTAAAAATAGTTTTCAGGAGGCATTGAAATGGCAAATAATATTGTTCCTGTTACGCGAGAAGCATTTTTACAGCTGGCTTTGCCTGAACGTATGAAAGTGTGGGCAGAGGATCGTGAGCTGGAGGAGTATATTCTTACAAAAGCATTTTCGTATAAAGTGAATACAGCAAAGTTTCCTCATGCTAAGGGTGAAATAAAAGTTGCCATAATTGGTTCCGGACCTGCTGGGCTAGGCTGCAGTGATGTATTAAATCAATTGGGATTTAAAGTGACAGTGTTTGAACGGGATGACAGGCCTGGCGGCCTTTTGATGTATGGTGTGCCGAATATCAAGCTGCCCAAAGAAATATTGTTGTCTAAAATAAAGAGTTTAGAAGAAGCTGGCGTTCAATTTCGCCTTAACGCCGCTGTTGGCACTGCTATCAGCTGGGAAGATATTAGAAAGCAGTACGCGGCGGTAGTGATCTGCACCGGCAGCTCGCAGCCACGACCTTTAAAATTGCCCGGTAATGAATTGACCGGTATTTATTATGCCAAAGACTTTTTAATCTCTACTACCAGAAGCCTGCTTGAACGGCAGCTTGTGCCGGGTACTTTTCTTAGTTCAGAAGGCAAAGACGTCCTGATTATCGGTGGCGGTGATACAGGTGCCGATTGTGCAGCGTTGGCATTGTCGCATGGCGCACGTTCAATTCTGCAGGTGGAACTGCAGGATTGCAACATGGCAAGAATCAGTCAAGAAGGTTTCTGCGAACTGGTCAAAGGAGATGTTTCTCTGCAATATAATACCAAGGTAAAACGTTTGCTTGGCGATGATAAAGGTAACGTAAGCGGTGCAGAGCTGTGCCGGGTAGAGTGGGGACGTACTGACAGCGGTATGCCTATTGCTAAGGAAATTGAAGGAACAACATTAGTTTTACCGGTACAGATGGTAATATTGGCGTTGGGTTTCAGCGGACCGGAACCTGTTGTTTTCGAAAAGTTTGGCGTGAAGAAAACACCTTTGGGAACCATTGCCAATGTCAGCGGTTCTTTCCTGGCAGCTGAACCTGGTGTGTTCGCAGCAGGTGATGCTCGAAGAGGCGGCGGCATGGTCGCGTGGGCTTTTGATGAAGGCTGGGATGCTGCACTTGAATGTGCCAAATATTTGACTAATGACATAAAGAAATGATTATAAAAAACTGTACTTCTAATATCATTTATTAGCAGTACAGTTTTTCGTTTTTGTTTGTCATTCCGACCGTAGCGGAGAAATCTTGAAAAGACACCATCAAGGATGTTCTTCTTCCGCTTCGCATCAGTGCGAACCGCTGCGCCACACGCAATAAACTGCTAGGTGGCTCATGCGTCGGCTATGCTCGACATGACAGCATAGAAAATATGAATATAAGAAGCTGATAAAATCAAGAAAGGCAAGGGATGAAGAAGTGACGGGTTTGCTGCACATCAGCGACCGACTGCTTGCAGGCGAATTGTCGCGTGTGGAAGAAATCCGAGGAGTTCTTCATTTTTTCCCGTATTGGGACTTGTACTCTTTAAAGGTAGCTTGAAAAATGGCTTCGCCTCCTGACCCTGGTATTATGGAATCAAACGAAGTTTTAACCATATAGCTTGGCATGCTGTCTAAAAGTGATCCATCTTTAGCATAAATATGTGATGATTTTATACGAGAACCTCTATTTTTGTAATCAAATTCCATTTCAACAAGCTGAAGTGCGACAGACTTTTCAAAATTGTATTTTTGTGCCATAGTATCACCTTCGGTATCGGTAAATTCAAATTTAATCCATACAGAATAAATGCAATTGATATATTCGGTATTTGAAATTTTAATAGATTTATCAATGATACTAGTGGTATCAAAAGAAACAGTAGTATCATCAGTCGAAGTTATCCACTGCCAATTTGCTGCAGAAGAAACGCTGGCAAAGCCAAACATCATGATACAAACTAAGAATAAACTTGCTAAAATTTTTCGCATCATAAACACCACCTTGTTATGATTGTCCTGAACTTCAAGTCAAGTAATAAGTAAATATAAACTAGCTATTGCAATCCAACTATTTAACCGGAGGCAATTCTTTCATAAGCTCGATGATAGTTCCGTCCTTTAAAATAACCTTACTAATCTTAACGTCAGCTTTCAAAGAAGTGGTATCCATATTAACAAATTTCTTGTCATCTGGTATAAATGGATTTAAATTTTTACTTCTATGTATTGCAACAATTGAGTTATTCAATTCATAGTCAAAAGATGAAAATGTGCCGGAGGCAAGTATCTTATTATTTGAATCAACTATGTTAATAACGCCACTAAAACTTTGAACATTTTGTTCCGGTATTTGAACAAAAAAGCTCATATTCAAGTAGTGTGAAGCAAAGAATGGATTACCGTCGGATGTTACGTATATTCTGTTTTTATATTTAGAATCATCGTTAATTAATTTAACATAACCATCTATCTTATCTTGAACAGGTTTATTTAATTCAGCAAGATATGCAGTTACAGCTTCTTCGTGTTCTTTTAAGTACTCCTTAAGATTTGCAATTTCAGTCAGCTGCCATGTTCTATCGTCTAATTCTCTCATTTTGAGTTTAATAATAAAGCTCTTTTTAACCTGCTTATCTGTAATTTTAATATTTACAACTGCGATTTTGCCTTCTTTAGAGGTACTTTCAACGCCATTATATTCTATGGTTTCAACGCCGGATTTATCTTTCATATTATCCGCTATTTGTTGTCCATTATTTTTATCGCCATTTTTATCTGCTTCAAATGAACCAGTTTCAACAAATTTTTTGGTTTCATCGGTTAAAGCAGGAACCACAATATTCTTCATCATAGAAGCAATACCAAAGATGAAAGGATTATTTTTATCGTCTTCTGACAGGGTTGCCATAATTAGATCATCAAAGGCTCTGGTATACATATTGTTTAAATCAACGTGCTTTTCAAATTTAACTAAATCATGCTTTTGTATAGATTCTTTTATAATGCCGAGAGAGTATTGCGGCGTTTTAATCCAGTAAAAGAAATAGAAGGATAGAGCTGCGACAATTGCTATTATTGCAATAAAAATAATATTGCGTTTCTTGTTACTGCTTTTTGTTAAAGATTTACTTTCAACAACTTGATCTTCTTGTTCTGACATCATAAACACTTCTTCCCATAGCATTATAGTAGAACTAAAATAAAAAACGATGCTTAAATATTATGTATGCTTGATCTTTTAAAGCCCATCAATATCCAATTCATTCCTAAATCAGCATCATGATAAGTTTCATGCTTGTAAGTTTTTATATTTGCTTCCCTGGTTAAACGCGAAGGAAGAGCTACGATTTGATAGGCGTCCTAAGTTTCATGCGCCCTTTTTGTTGTTGAAGCGTAAGGGGAGAGAAATACTTTTATCTAAATCTTATTGCGTTTACATAAATATGTAAACCCTATTTTAAGAAAATGCATAAATAGAGTCTAATAAATAGCATAACGATAGGAACGACCACTTTTAGTGAACCCAGGATAATGATACAACCAAGAAAGGCAAGGGATGAAGAAGTGACGGG
>JAAYVM010000177.1 GCA_012517145.1 Acholeplasmataceae bacterium | reverse complement strand
TATGTTTTCATGACCAATGCCGATAACCCCTTTGTGGGTGCTGATATCCTGCGGGCACTATGGCAGCATGCAACGCGAGCCGACTATGTTTACCCGGTTTACGAGGGTAAGGGTGGCCATCCCATACTAATTTCACCGCGAATTGTGAGAGCAGCACGAGCCGAGACCAACCCGGATATCAACCTAAAAGTGTATCTAAACCGATTTAGCAAGGCTTGCATACCCGTTCCCAATGATCAAATCCTTATCAACATCAACACCCCCGAAGAGTATACCAGGCTTATTGCCAATGGGAAATTGCCAGGCAACGGAATTTGAGATGCTCAGAAGAGTGAAATCTTTGGGGGTTTAAAGGTTGGGTTTATGAAAGGGGTGGGAGTGGAAACAGGTTGCAGTTTGGCAATAGCACGGGAATTAAAAGTGCAAGACTGTCATATTCCAACAAATGAATGAAAAAAAAACTACATTTCGAATTAGTCACTGCACCCTGCAATGTGCTAAACCGATGTTGGCAACTGGTGTTCTGTCTATCCGTCCTCATGAATCATTGTCAGTGCATGGTTTGAGATTGCTGTTTGATCTTCTAAATTATAATTCTTAAGTATTTCCAAATCATCTATTTTTACTTATTGTGAAGCAACTTGTTCGGGTTGATAATGGGTAAAACAAAGTTTTGCAAAGCCGTGCCTTGCAGTCGGGTTATAAGAATCCCTCTTGATGTAGAATAGGTTACAGATGAAAGTGCATTTGCCAAACCCGGATTTAGATTTAAACGCTTATTTTTTTTCAGTATAGTAAGCTCTTCTAAATTTTCAATTCTGTAAATAAATATTAAATGGAAATTTCCTGTTGCTTCGCTTTCATTTTCGCCCTTGCTGTCGGTTTTTACGTTAACAGTGAAATCTGCTTTAGCCAATTTATCGTCAAGGTTAAAGCTCAATTGCAAGGAGTTGTCCAAATGGTATCCGACAACTTTGTTAATGTCAAAATTTTCAGGAGTGTTCACCTGTCCTTTAATCATTTTGAAATCAATCAAAGCAATCTTTTCTGGATCAAAAACATTTTTATCCTGCATTGCTTAATTCATTATAGGGTTCAGTTTCTTCGGCACATTGCCAAACATTTTCAGTGGTTTTTGTGTTTAGTTTTGTATAACTCACAAAAGTGTGAACTCTGCACACAAAGCCATCTTCAACAAATTCTGTCTGTACTTTTTTCTTCGTCACTTCTATTAAAGGTACTCCCAATTCAGCCGATAATTTTGCTAGTGAACGTAAGGTGAAATTGTGCTCACCGTTTAGCCATTTGGAAATTTCAGATGGTTTCTTATTCATCTTTACAGACAGTTCCTTTTTACTGATATTTTTTTCACGCAATAGTTGATTAATGCGAACCACTAAGTCAGCATACCAATCCACAAAGATTTCAACATCTTTAGGTGTGCTTTTCAGCAATCTATCTACTGTCTTGCTTCTCATTGTCTTATAGTATTATGTCAGTTGTCCCGTCAAAGTTTTGTAAATACCTACCGTTATCAGAGATTTTAATCATTTGAGATTGTAATGCTTCTTCAATTTTTTTGACAAAGGTTTGTGCTTCATAAAACTTCATTCTTAAATTTTTGCTTTCTTGTGATGCTTGCGATTCCTTAATCCCACCGTTGAAAAGAATAACAATATTTTCGGTTACCCGATAACAAAATAACCTCAGTGGAAAATTGATGCCTAAGTCTTTTATTTCTTCTACCCATTGTTTTTGTTTTGGAGGCAATTCTTGTGCTTTGTTTACTATTCTGTCAAAAAAATCATTTGTTGCTCCGTATCTGTTGCCAATGCTTTCGGTTATCAATCGAAACAATTGCATTGCCTTTTCATTTAATGGATGCTCAGGCACAGCATAGGTATCAAAAAACCTATCCGTTTCTGATGGTGCATTGTCATCATCTGTAACCCACCTGACGGTGTAGAATGTGCAAATGCTTCCTTCATCATACCATATTTCGATTGCAAATGTATTCACTTATAACCGAATTATGCAATTTTTTGTTTCACTTTTAAGTTAAATTATTCAAAATAATTACTTAAAACCCTATCCTTCAATATATACATTCCTATTTGTCAGATCATTAGTTTGATATTAAATAAAAAATTCATCCCTCGCTCTTGTGCGTCTGCGGACGCGTGCAATATACGCCACTCCGTACGATAACTTTCAGTAAATGTAGTAAAAAATCCACTTGTTCAAGCAAGTACAAAAACTTTTTTATGTCCGGCTGAAACGCTGCGTTAGGCTTATACTCCATTTAACATCGCTTACGCGCGCTAACAAGAGCAATTATGGAAAACTTTGTTTTCACTTTTATATGCTGTTAGGCTACTTCTTACCGTTTTCTATTCCGCTTATTTGTAAATTAGGTTGAACAATTTGTTGGATAAATCTTTGTCCAATTCTTTGAGAATTTTGTACACTTCAAATGCAGAACTCTTATCTCCTACATGCAAATAAGCCACTCCCAGATTATAGTGTACCATTGCCAAATCAGGCTTTAAGCGAATCGCCTGCTTGAAAGCTTCAACCGCTTCGGTGTAGCGCCCGAGTTTGTCATAAGCAGTACCCAGGTTGTTGTGTGCTTCTGCATCATCAGGCTCTATGCGAATTGCCTGCTTGTAAGCTTCAACCGCTTCGGTGTAGCGCCCGAGATTGACATAATCCATCCCCAGTTTATAGTATGCCTCTACATAATTAGGTTTTAAGCGAATTGCCTGCTTGTAAGTTTCAACCGCTGCTTGTGCACGGAGAAAAGTGGGATAAAAAAGAAGAAAAAAAACACAGGCATCAAAAAGTACTTCAATTTCTTCATATTATTAACCTCCAGTATTATCGTCTAACTCGTTTATATCCTAAAAAATCATTCTTATACATCTAATTTGGGTGTATAGATCTGATAATTGAAAGACTTATACGATAGCTAATTTAAAAAAAATTACAAATCATCAAACGGACCTTTAACTTTTTGCTTACTATTTTACCTAACCAATGAAGTCGTTCGTTGATGATTGATAGTGAGCTTAATAGAACGCAGATTATGCTGATTTATTGGATTTACAAAGTTTTGGATTAACC
>JAAYVM010000176.1 GCA_012517145.1 Acholeplasmataceae bacterium | reverse complement strand
TCCCCTCTGCCCTGCACTTATAGATATTTCTTCGCAATTGTTTGCTGTTGTATCCAAAAATACAGGATAAGCCTTTTTTGCACCCAAAGGAGAAACGCCGCCACGTATGTAGCCAGTAAGTGGCAAGACCTCTTTTAGTGAAACAAGTTCAGCACGCTTGTTGCCGCTGATTTTAGCCAAAGCCTTTAAGTCCAGCTCATGGTCCCCTGGTATACATGCAAAAATTACTCCGGTTTTATCTCCATGAACACACAAGGTTTTAAAAACTTGCGAGCATGGCATTCCAACAGAATTTGCGACATGAACCGCATCAAGATTATTTTCATCAACTTCATATTCCAATAATCTATAGGCAATTTTCATATTATCTAAAATACGCGATGCGTTCGTTTTTTTAATTTTCATAGGCCACCTCTTGTTCAGGAACTAATCTGATAGAAATAAACAATGTATTTTGATATAATAGTTATCATATCATTTTAGCTCGTTCATTAAAAGCAAATGTTTAATTCTATCCTTATTTTTTATTACATCAGTTAAAAGTGTAGCATTTGAATTGCCGTCACACAATTATTCCGAAAAATTAAAAGAGGTGTTAAGTAAACATGACCGTAAGGTTTGCATGTGCACAGATTGAAGTTGTACCGGGAAGACCAGATATTAACTTTGCTACAATAATTGATGCCATTGATAAAGCTAAAGCAGAAAATATTGACATTTTGATTCTGCCTGAGCTAGCAGTACCAGGCTATTTTTTAGGAGACTTATGGGAACAGCCAGCTTTTCTCGATGACTGCATTGAGTATGGCAAACGGATTATTGCTGCTGCTGATAACATCTGTGTTATTTTCGGTAATATAGCACTGGATAGAACAAAACATAATGAAGATGGCCGTATACGTAAATATAATGCTGCCTTTATTGCTCAAAACGGCAAACTGCTTAAAGGCGCCTTACCATATCCTTATATTGTTAAAACCTCTTTACCAAATTACAGAGAATTTGATGACAGCAGATACTTCCATAGTTTACGTAAATTACGTGAAGAAATGGCTGTGCCCATTGAAGAATTAGTAAAGCCAATTAGCATTACCATTCGTCAGCAAAGCTTCAACATTGGCATAATGATTTGTGAGGATGGCTGGACAACCAACTACTCTATCAATATACCTAAACTTTTAGCCAAAAATGGTGCAGATGTTCTCTGTAACATATCATGTTCACCATTTTCACTGCAAAAAAACCCCAAAAGGCATCAGATTTTTGGAGAGCAGGCCAAGGATTGTCATTTACCGTTACTTTATTGCAATAATGTCGGTGTCCAAAATAATGGTAAAAACATTTTTACTTTTGATGGTTGCAGCTGTACATATCAAAATGATGGCACGTTATTAACTGATTCCCCTGCCTATGAAGAACATTTTCTTAAAACTAATTTTGACCCAAATACTAAACTTCTTACTAATGAAAACTACATTCACAATAATTACAGTGAAATCGCTGAAATATATAATGCTGTTAGTTATGGCACGCGAAAATTCTTAAAACAGATTGGCATTAGTAAGATGACAATAGGCGTTTCAGGAGGTATTGATTCGGCCTTGACCGCTGCCTTCTATGTCAATTTACTAGGTCCTGGCAATGTGCTGCTAGTTAATATGCCTTCAAAATTTAATTCACCATTAACTAAAAATCTGGCCTTGATGATTGCTAAAGCACTAAAATGTAATTATTGTATTATGCCGATTCAGGAAAGCGTTGATCACACAAATACACAGATGACACAAACACAAATTCATGATTATGAGTCAAACTCTACCTTTTCATTAGAACTATCACCACTTGCGCGAGAGAATATTCAAGCGCGTGATCGTACGCGAATACTGGCTGCATTAGCCTCGGCCTTTGGCGGTGGCTTTTCCTGTAATTCCAATAAAGCAGAAATTACCGTCGGCTATGCAACTTTTTATGGTGATTTGACTGGTGTCTTAGCTATGATTGGAGACTTATGGAAAAATCAAGTTTATGAACTGGCTCACTATCTTAATGACAAAATTTTTGAGCGAAAAGTAATACCAGATGAAATTTTTACTATTTCACCCAGCGCCGAATTATCGGCAGAGCAGACCGTCGGTGTAGGCGGAGATCCTATTGTTTATGAATATCACGATTATTTGTTCAGAGCATTTATTGAAAGATGGGATAAAGCTTCTCCTCTTGATATACTTTACTGGTATAAAGAAGGATCTTTGGAAGAAATAATCGGTTGCCAGAGTGGAATTATTTCGAAAATTTTTCCAACCAATAAGGCCTTTATTGATGATTTAGAGCGCTGGTGGAAACTTTTCAGTGGTTTTGCAGTGGCAAAAAGAATTCAGGCTCCTCCGATCATAAGCCTCAGCCGCCGCGCCTATGGCTATGACCATCGCGAAGCTCAGCTTTCACCTTATTTCTCGCTCAAATATCATAAGCTAAAAGAAGAATTGCTTAGAAATTAATGTTTAAAAATATCCTTGACCAGTTAACTGGCAAGGATATTTTTGTATTTTCACAACGTATACTTTATACTTAAGCGCAATATATGTATATTTATAATTTTCATGTATAAAGCTATTGTTTTTTTATATTTAAAATGCTATTCTTTTATCTATGCAAATTGTCACTCTGTGAATTGCTAAGTAATTTTTTTCAATAAAAGCATTAAATATTTATACATTACAAGGAGTTAATGAGGGAATTATGAAAAAACGTGATCTAATGCTTGCTTTACTCGTCGTAATAGTTTGGGGTGCGAACTTTACAGTTATAAAATTAGGTCTTGCCGGACTACCACCTATGTTATTGGTCGCATTACGATACACTTTTGCTGCTGTGCCTGCAATATTTTTTGTTAAACGTCCGGATATCAGTTGGAAGTATATTCTTGCTTATGGCATGGCTGTAGGAGTTGGTCAATTTTCCTGTTTATTTTATGCGATGAATATTGGTATGCCAGCTGGCACATCTTCAGTTATTCTGCAATCACAAGTATTCTTTACGCTTATCTTTGCTGCTGTTTTGTTGAAGGAGCAACTGAGAATATTCCATGCCTTGGGTGTTATAATTGCTGCTATCGGTCTTTTGTTCATTAGCGGCAACATCGGTTCTGGTCAAATCTCATCGCTCCCGCTTGGAGCATTATTTTTGACACTTCTGGCTGCGGCTTTTTGGGGTATTTCCAACATTATAGTAAGGTTTGCCTCGAAACAAGCTGCTGCGCAAGGTAAACCCATAGATATGTTCGGTTTAGTCGTCTGGTCCAGCCTTGTTCCACCCTTACCGCTCTTCATTTTTGGACTAATTCTGGATACGCCGGAAACACTCTTAAACATCGTTCTTGGTTTAAGCGGTCAGTCTATTTTTGCCATCCTCTATCTATCTTTCCTGGCAACGCTATTCGGGTTCGGCCTTTGGAGTTTCTTGCTTGCAAAATATCCGGCTGGCAAAGTTGCACCACTGTCACTTTTGGTACCTGTAACAGGTCTTATTACTGCGCGAGCCGTCTTAGGCGAGCAACTTATGCCAATACAATGGCTTGGATGCGGCATAATAATCCTTGGGCTGATAATTTCCAACTTTGGTAGTACTATTCTACAGTTTTTCTTCACAAGAAAGACTATATGAAATTCTCTGATACGTTACATAGGCAAGTTTGATTCACTTAAAACAATAAACAATTGATTACAACGAATAATGCGCAAAATAGACAGCTACACTAATTTAATAGTTTAGCTGTCTATTCTTATTTCATAAATATATATCATGCTAAATGCCAACATTTATATTGCACACAACACCATATCAGATAACTTTATTGCCACCATTAGCCTTTGCCAAGTAAAGATTTCTGTCGGCAGCGTCTATCCATTCTTGCATATTCATCTCACCACTAGCTGTGCATACTCCCAGACTGCAGGTAATATTAACAATTCCATTTGGAATCGTGAATTGATTATTCTCTATCATTATACGAATGTGTTCAGCTGCTTTCATTGCTTCAATCGTATCAGAATCATGAAGACAAAATAAAAACTCTTCACCGCCATAGCGAGCTACCCAATCATCGGTGCTAGGCAAATCTTTTAATAACAGCTTCGCAAACTCTTGCAAAATCATGTCGCCAGCAATATGACCATGTTGATCGTTAATTTTTTTAAATTCATCTATATCAACCATAATCAATGTTGTTTTCTTTTTCATGGTCAAGCTTTGAAAAATCTCAACTGGCAATCGCTCATTTATATAGCGTCTATTAAAAAGTTGCGTTAGTTCATCGCGGACCAAAGCATCATTAAATTTAAGTACGTAGCTGGTAAAGTCTTTTTTATCTCTACCAACGATACTTTCAAGGATGCTTTTATCAGTAATATCATTTAACATTTCTATCGCATAGTGTCCATCTTTATGTTCTACAGGACTGGCAGTAATCATATAAATGCGTTCATTAATTACTTCAAATTTAACAAAGGTATCAAGTTCTGTTACTGACCTAAGTGAAATGCAATTTTCGCAAAAATGGTTTCTTGCCCAAAATCCATAACAAGATTCTTCGCTGTAAGTAAGCGGAATATTCTTGGTTTCCAAATAAATTACTCGATTTTGCACAGGATCGACTATTCTGACGACATCATAAATGTTTTCCAGTACATGAACAGCCTTTAAGACATCCTCTATGTTAGACTTTTTGGTTGTACAATTAAGCAATTTTCATCCACCTTTGCAAGTTATAACTCTATATCGTATTAAAGTTTATCTTGTTAAATTTGATTGGTCAAGATAGCTAAGAAATTTTATCGTTCAACCTTTAAAAATATTCTCTAAAGAGATCCTCAAGAATTTTAGATATAACCGCAACAAATTATTCATTGTTGTTTTATAAAATGAGTTGTATAATGTGAGCACAAACAATAAAAGCAAAAACACTAGATAGGACAGTTTGCTAGTCCATTGATTATTAAGAGGAGGTGCTATCGTGGCCGTATATCTAATAAGCTACGATTTAAAAACACCGGGTAAGGATTATCAGGCTCTCTACGATGCTATTAAATCTTGCGGTGCTTGGCGGCATTACCTGGATTCAACATGGTTTCTTACAACATATAAGCCTGCAAAGGACATATTTGAAATTCTACAACCACATCTAGATACTAGTGACCAAATTTTAATTGTTCGTCTTGCTGCGGAGTCCTGTGGTTGGTTGCCTAGAGAAGCATGGGATTGGCTCAGCGCTCAAGAATATTAGTCTTTAGTTTATTTTAGTCCTATCTAGTGATTGCTTTATTATCGATGATACTTAAAGTTAGTTTTACAAAACATTATCAACTTTATACTCTGATTAAGGCTAATGCCTTTATCTTATATAAGTGTTTTTAATTTTTCATTCTGACTGCCACTCTAAAATTTATCATTTGCATAAAATATCAATGTTTAATTCTTTCATCTTCTGCCAGTATGTTTGATGTTTATTAATAGAAGGTAGTATAATAGCCTTAAGTAGATAAGTTTAATTAACAGACAAATTGTTGTTTGTTACCAAAAATTTAAATGAAAAGGAAGTGTTTGACATGAAAGCTACCATTAGACTCAGAGCTGGCGGTGATCCTCTTATAGTAAATGATATTACTGTAATAAAAGAAGTAACCACGGACGAGACCAGAGATATTGAGTATTTCACTCGTTTTGCCATTTTCGATTACATGTACATATTTATTGGTAGCGACATTGTCAGCGTTCGCGGAGAAGATATTTTGTCAGTGAGATTTTCCGATTAATCAATAATATATTACTGTATATTAATTTATTTAGCCGCCTGATATTTAACTCAGGCGGCTTTTTTTATATCACATAAAATATTACCAACCCATTTCTTGCTAATATATAAAACAACTAAGTTTTTAGCCTCTATTGTTTCTAATTATAAAATTCTTTTATCCCTTTGAAATAGTGCGTAGTTCAATTGCTTCAGCAAGATGAACAGTATCTATCACTTCGCTGCCATCTAAATCTGCGATTGTTTGTGCAACCTTAATTATCCTGTCATGACTGCGAGCACTTAACCCGAGAGCAAGAAAGGCTTTTTGCAAGAGCTGCTCCGCCTGTAAAGTCATATGGCACTTTCTTTTGATTTCACGTCTGCTCATTTCTGCGTTGCAGTGCAACCCTGTTCCCTGCAGCCTTTCCAATTGCAACTCTCTTGCAGAAATTACTCTTTTACGTATATCAGCTGAACACTCAGCACGATTATCTGCTTTCATTTCTTTATACTCAAGTCGTGGCACGTGTATTTGTATATCTATTCTGTCTAGCAATGGACCGGAAATCTTTTTATGATAGCGCTCTATATCGCCGATGCGGCAACTACATTCATGAACGCCATCTGTTTCTCCGAAAAAGCCACAAGGACATGGGTTCTCGGCAGAGACTAGTATAAACGTTGCCGGGAAAGTCAGTGTCGCTTGCACGCGGCTAATTGTTACAAAGCCATCTTCCAGTGGTTGTCTTAATACTTCCAGTGCCATACGTGAGAACTCGGGCAATTCATCCAGAAACAAAACGCCGTTATGACTCAAGGTAACTTCTCCTGGTTTAGGGATACTGCCCCCACCGATAAGTGCACTGTGTGAAATCGTATGATGCGGACTGCGAAATGGTCTTTCCAATATTAACCCTTGTTTTCTGTTCAAAAGACCAGCAATGCTATAGATTTTGGTAACTTCTAAAGCTTCTTCTTCTGTCATCGGCGGCAAAATCGTCGGCAGCCTTCTGGCAAGCATCGTTTTACCAGCGCCCGGCGCTCCTACCATCCGCACATTATGTCCACCTGCTGCAGCTATCTCAAGTGCTCTTTTCGCAACTAGCTGTCCCTGAACATCAGAAAAATCAACATTATAAACACAATTGCTTTCAATGCTCATCTTTCTTTTACTCAAAGCTGCAAGTTTTTCTGTTTTTTCTAAATGCATTGCGAGTTTTGTCAACGACTCCGGTGCAAAAACCTCTATGCCGTCAACTAATTCGCCTTCTGCCGCGTTGCCTGGTGGAATAAATATTTCCTTTCTGCCAGCTTCTTTAGCTTTAATTATCATCTGTAAAATACCACTTACTTCCCTGATTCCGCCATCAAGTGCAAGTTCACCGACAAAAACCTTGTCAGAAATGGCTTCTGCATTTATTTGCCCGCTGCCACACAAAATCCCTATGGCTATTGGCAAATCCAACCCCGAACCGTCTTTCTTAAAGTCAGCAGGTGCCAGATTTACTGTTATCCTTGTCATAGGAAACTTATAGCCTGAATTTTTGAGAGCGGCCCTTACCCGTTCTCGTGATTCCCTTACAGATGCATCCGGCAGGCCAACAAGTTCAAAAGCCGGTAACCCATTGGAAATATCTACCTCAACAATTATTTCTTCACCATTAATACCGCATGTAGTCTCCCCGAAGGTTTTTGCATACATGGAATTCGCCACCTAATTTATATTAAAAACAATTTGGGATATGGTTAAGTCTGAATTTGTCACCCTCAACCACTATCTCAATAACGTCAAAGCTAAATTTTTTGAAATATTGATGATTATCCTGTAAATAGTGTAACGCTGTTGCGTGAATTTTTGTTTGTTTGGCTTTTGTCACTGCTTCTGCCGGGATACCAAACTTCAATGTTTTGCGCGTTTTTACTTCAACAAAAACAATTTCCGCATTTTTACTGGCAATTATATCAATTTCACCCATTCTACAGCGATAGTTTCGGCATATTATTTTATAATCGTGAGACTCTAAATGCCTGCAAGCTTCATCTTCACCCCATTGCCCAAAAGTTGCTCTGGCATGCATCAAGGTCGCTTCCTTTCCTTATTGCTGCTTTAAAACTACCAACTTACTGTTAGCATCAACCTCTGGAGATAACAGGTCTTCTGCTAAACTCTTAATCGGTTCATAAGACCTGCGATGCCAGAGAGTTGCACCATATTTTTTGATAGCCTCCATATGTTTCTGACTGCCATATCCTTTATTGGAAGCAAAATCATATTCAGGATATTCTTTATCGATGTTAAACATTATTCTATCTCTAGTAACCTTAGCAATAATTGAAGCTGCTGCTATAGATGAGCTCAATGCATCACCATGAATCAAAGAAACCGTCTTCACGCCCTCAGACTCTACCGGCATAGCATCAATCAAAGCCACTGTAGGTTTTGGTTTTAAATGCATAATAACCCTCTCCATGCTTAGCTTTGTAGCCTGATAAATATTATATTTGTCTATTTCAGCAACCGAAACTATGTTTATTACTATTGAAATTGCCTTTTGGCATACTTCTTCATAGAGACGTTCTCTGACTTTTGCAGACAACTGTTTTGAGTCGTTTAATCCGCTGATAAAAACATTTTCAGGTAAAATTACCGATGCTACAACTAAAGGTCCAGCTAACGGACCTCGTCCAGCTTCATCAACACCAGCTACATTTCTTATTCCTTGCTGCCAATATTCTTTTTCAAAAGCAAGCATTTTGTCAAAGCGTTCTTTTTCCCTTATTGCTGCCTCTATTTTACGTTCATAGGCGGCATAAAGTTTCTGCACCCCTAGGCGCTCATCACTTGCAATGATGGTTAGTTCTTCCTGCGACGGTTCTTGCGTCAATATTCTTTTGATTTCTGCTATATTCATGTATAACACCTCATAAAAAAACAGGGCCAAAATGGTCCTGTTTATTTTCTATCCGGATTATCTAGTGTAAAGCGCCCCAAACGTCCGGTCCGGAAATCTCGCAACACCAACTGTATTACTTTTTCAATGTCAGGTATACCACCTGTTTTCAAGCAACCACGTGCAGTGGCAATCTTTCGCAAAATATCTTCTGCAGAATCTGTTTCTAATATTTCGGCACCATATTTATCAGAAATTTCCTTGGAATAATTAATTTTCAGTTTTTCAACCAGTAACATAACAGCCTGTTCTCTATCAAAAACTTCTTCTTTAATAGCGCCTGTAACAGCAAGGCAAAAGCCAATTTCAGGGTCATCAAATTTCGGCCATAACACACCTGGTGTATCCAATAATTCCAAACCTTTGGCAATAGTAATCCATTGCTGTCCGCGTGTAACACCAGGCCTGTCGGCAGCAATAACCTTATTTTTACCAACCAAGCGATTTATTAGTGTAGACTTGCCAACGTTAGGAACACCGACAATCATAACACGAATAGGACGGTTTTTTACGCCTTTTTTAGCCCACTTTTCACTAACTGGTTTAGCAATTTCCTGCACCGCGCTAATTAACTGCTTGATGCCTTTACCGGTAGCACAATCAACTTTTACTACAGTTAGACCGTTATTTTTAAAAATCTGCAGCCATGTATCAGTTTTTACAGGATCAGCCATATCAATTTTGTTTAAGGCCACAAGTTTCGGTTTATTGCCAAGCATTTCAAGCAACATCGGGTTTGTACTGGAACGCGGTATTCTGGCATCCAGCATTTCAATAACTACGTCAACTAACTTCAACTGTGTTTCCATCATACGCTTTGCTTTTGTCATATGGCCAGGAAACCATTGAATCTTGAAGTCCATAGTTATTACCTCCCCTCACTGATATCAAGGCAACGTCCTGCCTTTTTCAAAAGGCCAGAAAATTACACTTGCCTTACCTTTAACAAGCTTTAATGGCACGAAGCCAACATCGCTGTAACGGCTGTCTTCAGAATTATTGCGATTATCACCTAAAACAAAAATATGGTCTTTAGGTACTACTGATTTGCGATACGTACTATGATTAGGCTCTTTTGTATAAGTCTCTTTCTTTAGTACACCATTTACATAAACCTGTCCATCACGAATTTCAATAGTATCGCCGCCTACAGCAATTACTCTTTTAATGAAATCTCTGCTTTCATCCATAGGATATTTGAAAATTACTATTTCATCTCTCTTAGGCTCGCTGACAAAGTAAACAAACTTATTGACTAACAGCCGTTCACCGTTTTCTAGTGTAGGGAGCATGGATGGGCCGGAAACCATATATGGTTCAACAATAAAGGTTCTGATACAGAAGGCTAGAACAACAGCTATGATAATCGAATATAGCCAATCACTGGCAATGTCCTGCCATGTATTATCAGATTTTTTCTTCATATTGCTTTGCTCCTCTCAACAGCGCTAAATATTTTTAACTCTTAAAATAGCAAAAGGGACTGATAAACAGTCCCTTTAGATTCCGATTAGCGTCTTTCTCTAATACGAGCTGCTTTACCGGTAAGATTACGCAAGTAATAAAGCTTTGCTCTACGTACAATTCCGCGACGAGCAACTTCGATTTTTTCCAATCTTGGTGAATGCAGTGGGAAAGTTCTTTCGACACCTACGCCGGAAGAAATGCGACGTACAGTAAACATTTCACGCACACCGCCACCGCTGCGAGCGATAACAACACCTTCAAACAACTGAACACGTTCCCTGGTTCCTTCAACAACCTTAACAAATACTTTTACAGTGTCTCCGGCACGAAAATCCGGAATGTCGGAACGAAGTTGTTCTTGTTCCAAAACTTCAATAATGTTCATAATTTCCTCCTCAATATCATAGACGTTCATGTATGAACAAAATCAACAGCGGACCGTCCGTCTTACATACGCAAATATTATATCACAAAGAATACCGCATAGCAACACTATTTTAACCACCATTGCTCACCTGCAATACGGTCTATAATAATTGCTGCCGCAGATCTTACACATAAATGATTATAGTCGCATGTTCCATATATTGGCTCTAAAATATAGTCAAAACTGCTCATTACACTCTTTTCTATACCAAAACCTGTGCCAAACAATAAAAGAATTGGCTGAGAACCTTCTTTGAGAAGATTCCTTACAAAACCATACGAAACGGTATTGTCATATTTTCTTGCATCCGTGGTAATAGTCAAAGGTTTAACGCCTTCAACCTCTTCTATCGCATCAATGGCATTTTCAATGCTGGGAATATAAGTAACTCTCTCCAAGGCATTGCTGCGATCAGGATTATATACCTGACCAAAGCCTTTTTGCCAATAGTCGGTAATTTTAGTTATAATTTTTTTCTGTTCGTCTAATGGATGAATCAAAAAGTATCGTTTAACATCGTACGTCCGAGCCGTACGAGAAATATCATGAATATCAAAATTGGTAACTGCGGTAGCAACAACCTTCATATTCTTGTTATAAATTGGATAGTGCACTAAGCCAAGATACAAATTAGCCATTATTTTCACCTTTGGTCTCTATAATTACATCTAATAGCAATCTGCCGTCTTCTTTATTCAAAGCAGCCTTGTTTAACAAATCAGGACGTTGCTTATAGGTAGCGCGCAAGGCTTCCTTTCTGCGCCACTCTTTTATCAGCGCATGATTGCCTCCTCGCAATACCTCCGGAACCTCCATTCCTTCAAAAACAACAGGTCTTGTATATTGTGGATACTCAAGCAATCCTTCACTGAATGATTCCTCAGAAGCACTTTCTTCTTTACCCAATACTCCCGGTATATAACGTGCGACAGCATCCATTACAACTAAAGCAGGAAGTTCTCCTCCTGTCAGTACATAATCGCCAATTGATATTCTTTCATCTACCAAGGCAAAAATTCTTTCATCAAAACCTTCATAGTGGCCGCATAAAAAAATTAGGTCATGCCCGGATTCAGCAAGTTTCTCCACAATGCTTTGATTCAAGGTATTACCACCAGGGCAAAGTGCGACAACAGCAGCGTTTGGCAATAAACTTTTTGCCTCTCTAATTGCTGCGGCAAAAGGTTCAACTTTTAAAACCATGCCAACGCCACCACCGAAAGGTGTATCATCAACAGTCTTATGCTTATCATGAGTAAAGTCACGGGGATTTATACAAGAAACAGTCAGTAATCCCTGCTCCACAGCTCTCTTGATAATACTGAAAGAGGTTGCCTGTTCAATAAATTCCGGAAACAAAGTAATAAAAAGAAAATTCACTTCTACTCAGCCCATTCCGGCAGTTTAACCAAAATGCTTTTATCTGCCATGTTAATTTCTTTAATATTCACTTTCAAGGCAGGAACCAGTATCTCACCGCCGTCTGCTTTCGCTACAACGAAAACATCATTGCTGCCTGTAGCCAGAACATCTTTAAGTTTGCCAAGCAAGGAACTATCTTCGTCAAAAACAGAGAATCCGATTAAATCAGAAACATAAAACTGGTCTTTCTTAAGAGGCGGTAAATCAGCAGTATCAATGAGTACTTTCTTGCCACGAAGCAATTCTGCCTCATCCATGCTATTAATTTCATTTACTTTAACTAAAAAGACGTTCTTATGAAAACGTGCAGCTATAACGGTAAGCTTGCGTCCATCTTCCAAAAAGAAATACTTTAACGCTGGAAACATATCAGGGTTTTCGGTCAATGGCATTACACGAAATTCGCCCCGCACACCATGCGGGGCGACAATGGCGCCAATTACAATTCTCTTATCCAAGATATCAAGCTCTAAAGGCGACAATTTTGCCGTCTTCCGTTACAATTTCAGCACCCATTATTTTATCAAGATCGGTACCGATTTCAAGTTCAACGGTTCTTTCAAGTTGACCATGACCAATTTCAGCGCCATATTCCAATTTTTCAGCTCTTTTTAGTTTTGCTTCAGCTTCTTGCTTAGCCGCAATACGTTTTGAACGTTCAACTTCAATTTGCTGTTGCAAAGCTGGAACTAAGCTTTCATCCTGATTTTCCTGCTCACTTACAGCGCGTTTTGCAGTAAATTCAAATTGTTCAAGTTCCAAACTGACTTGTTGTATTCTTTTTTGGAGATCTCCAATAATTTTCGATTTTAAAGTCTCAGTAACCTTAGCTTTAATTGCAACCGGCATTCTTACGGTCATTTTATCCATATATGTTAAACCATCCTTTTTAAACAATCTCTACGACGACTTTGACATTTTCACGCGTCGCAACTGCTTTTAAGACAACACGGATTGCTTTAGCAATACGACCTTGTTTGCCAATAACTTTACCCATATCCTCAGGAGCAACATGGAGGCGAAGCACCGTTGTAGTACCGGTTGTTTCCTCCTCCACGACTACTGCGGACGGATTATTCACTAGAGACTTGGCCATGATTTCTACCAATTCTTTCATGTCAATCACGCCTCACTTTTTTTAGCTTTTGCTTCAGCGTATTTAGCAATAATACCATCTTTGCTGAATAAGGACTTAACAGTATCAGTAGGTTGTGCACCTTTAGACATCCAGGACAGAGCTTTTTCCTCATCGATTTGTACCACTGCAGGTTGTACAGTAGAATCATAATAACCGATGCTTTCGATAAAGCGGCCATCACGTGGAGCACGGGAGTCAGCTACAACAATACGGAAGAAAGGGTTTTTCTTAGCACCCATACGTTTTAAACGAATCTTAACTGCCATTTATATTTTCACCTCCTTAAATTAATTATAATTTTTTATTGCATAAAAGGTAGTTTAAAACCGCCTTTTGTGGCAAACTTATTCATTCCTTTGAGTTTTTTCATCATTTTCTTGCTTTGTTCAAAATTCTTCAGCAGTTTATTTACATCCTGCACTCGCGTACCTGAACCGGTGGCAATTCTTTTGCGTCTGCTGCCATTTAAGATATTTGGATTTCTACGTTCGGCTAAAGTCATGGATCTTATTATAGCCTCTACCCGATCCAACTCTTTTTCATCAACATTTGCATCCTTAAGCTTTTGACTTATGTTACCCATGCCGGGAAGCATACCGAGAATGGATTCCAAGGAGCCAAGTTTTTTGACTTGCTGCATCTGTTCTAAGAATTGTTCCAGCGTGAACTCCTCATTACGCATCTTTTTTTCAAGTTTGGCAGCATCCTCAGCATCAAAAACAGACTGAGCCTTTTCAATCAGAGACAAGACATCGCCCATGCCTAAGATACGTGAAGCCATGCGATCTGGATGGAAAGGTTCTAATGCATCGAGTTTTTCGCCCATACCAACGAATTTAACAGGCCTGCCTGTAACTGCTTTGACTGATAAAACAGCACCACCTCTGGCATCACCATCAAGCTTGGTAACAATCAAACCATCAATACCAAGATCGTTATTAAAGGACTCAGCAACTGTAACGGCATCTTGACCAGTCATTGCATCAACAACAAGAAGTATTTCATGCGGCTTTACAGTTTTCTTAATATCTTTGAGCTCGCCCATCAATTCTTCGTTGATATGAAGACGGCCAGCCGTATCTATAATTACAGTATCACATGCCAGAGAAAAAGCTTTACTTATGGACTGCTTGGCAATTTCCACAGGTGAAACCTGATCACCTAGGGAAAATACCGGGATATTCAACTGTTCGCCAAGAACCTGAAGCTGCTTAATTGCAGCTGGACGATAAACGTCTCCGGCCACTAACAATGGTTTTTTGCCATTTTTACGTAAATGATTGGCTAATTTCCCTGCAGTTGTAGTTTTACCGGCACCTTGGAGACCAACAAGCATTATTACAGTTGGTGGCTTGGACGCAACCATCAATTTACTTTGAGTACCGCCCAATAGATCAGTTAATTCTTCGTTGACTATTTTAATAATAAACTGGCCAGGAGTAAGACTTGCGTGTACTTCTTGTCCCACTGCCCGTTCTTTGATTCTGGCAATAAAATCTTTGATAACTTTGAAGTTTACGTCTGCCTCCAAGAGAGCCATCCTTACTTCTCGCAGTGTTTCCTTCAAATCGTCTTCTGTAACCTTTTGACTGCCACGTATTTTTTTAATTGCATTCTGCAATCTTTCTGCTAAGCCCTCAAATGCCATTTATTATGCCCTGCCTTTACCATTTAGCTCGCGTAAAATTGTTTGTATCAGCTCTAAATTAACCGTTTTATTATGGTCACTAATATAATCTGTCAGCAATTCCTCTGCGTGAAGAAGCATATCACTATTTTCCTTGTCGCGCTCCAACATTTTTAGTCTATTTTCATAACGTTCCAGAATCTGGCCAGCTCTTTTAATAAGATCGTAAATAGCTTGTCTGGAAACACCATACTCATCAGCTATTTCTGAAAGCGACAGGTCATTATAAAAATGCATCTCCATACATCTCTGCTGCTTATCAGTCAGAAGACCGCCATAAATATCATATAAACGAACCAATCTCATTCTTTGTTCAAAACCTATATCTGCCAGCATCTTCTCACCAAAAATCATAATATTACTAACATGCGTTATTATACAACAAAGGGAAAACACCGTCAAGTGTTTTCCCTTGTCACTATTAATTATTTATTAAATAATGCATCCACAAACTTATCAGGTTCAAATGGACGGAAATCCATGATACTTTCGCCTATTCCTATCCATTTTACAGATAGCCCAAGTTCTTCCTTGATAGCAATAATAACTCCACCTTTTGCTGTTCCGTCAAGCTTAGTTAAAACAACTCCAGATACATTCGCTGTTTCTGTAAATACCTTTGCCTGTGTGATAGCATTCTGGCCCGTTGTTGCATCTAGAACGAGTAAAGTTTCATGCGGTGCGTCAGGTATTTCTCTTTGAATGACCCGATGAATCTTGTCAAGCTCTTTCATCAGGTTTGACTTATTTTGAAGCCTGCCAGCAGTATCAATGAAAAGTATATCAGCTTTACGAGCTATAGCAGCCTTTACTGCATCATATACGACTGCTGCAGGATCGGCACCTTCAGCATGACTTATAACTTCTGCTTCGGCTCTTTCACCCCATATTTTTAATTGTTCAGCAGCAGCAGCACGAAAAGTATCCCCAGCCGCCATCATAACTTTATAACCCATCAAACGATAATAATTGCTAAGTTTTCCTATGGTTGTTGTCTTACCAACACCATTTACTCCAACAACGAGTATTACACTTGGAGAACCACTTAGACGCATGCGCTGTTTTTCGTCCTGTAAAAGACTGGCAACGTATGCTTTGAGAAATGGCATAACATCCTCTGGTGATTTAATCTCACGTTTTTTTGCTGCTTCACGAACAGCTTTCATGATTTTTTCTGTTGTTTTAACTCCAACATCTCCAGCAATGAGAACCATTTCAAGTTCTTCCAAAAAATCTTCATCAACCTCCGTTGACAAACCAACAAGATTCTCTATTCTTTCTGTAAAGTTCTTCCTGGTTTTGGATAATCCATCTTTTAATCTTTCAAAAAATCCCATGTTTTACCCCTTTTCTTCCAACCTTACTGATAGTAACCTTGAAATACCTGATTCTTCCATAGTGATACCATGAAGAACATCAGCTGCTTCCATTATTCCTTTTCGATGAGTAATAATAATAAATTGTGTTTTCTTTGCATAGTCGGCAAGAAAAGCAGAAAAACGATCGATGTTAGCCTCATCAAGTGCTGCGTCTATTTCATCCAAGATGCAAAACGGTGCCGGCTGATAAGATAATAGCGCAAAGAGCAAAGCAATTACAGTTAGTGCTCTTTCACCACCTGACAACAAAAACAGACTCTGCAATTTTTTCCCAGGTGGCTGCACAATTATTTCAATGCCAGAATCCAGAATATTATCAGGATTCTGCAGTTCAAGGCTTGCCATACCACCGCCAAATAAATTCTTATATGTCTCAGCAAAATGAGCATTTATTTTTGTTAAAGACTCTTTGAATCTTCTGGACATATTGGCATTAATATCATTTATTACTTCTTCAAGTCTTTCTTTAGCTTCATACAAGTCATTATATTGAGCATTCAGAAATTCATATCGCTCACTCACCGTTTTATATTCTTCAATGGCACCAGCATTAATTGGTCCTAGTTCTTCAATTGCACGCGTCAAACCTGACTCCATTTTCTTCAATGCAGAATCAGACAAATCCAACAATAAAGTACTATCTTTTGCTTCTGCCAAAGTAATGTTATAGGTGGTTGCTATCTGCTCTAATGCGGTTTCATATTCTGTTTGCTGCTTTACTTTCTCCATTTCTGCCAAGTGTAATTTTTGTGTACTTGCAGCATATTCCTTTCTTGCCGCTTCTAATTCACCTTCAGCAATAGCAAGTTTCTCAACGATTCCTAATCTTTTATTTGTAAATTCTTCTTTGCCGCCGTTATCGTTCTTTAATTCAGCCAAAAGATCCTTTTGACGAATTGCCAGCTGTTCCTTCGTGCTTGCGCTTTGATCTACGACTTGAACCATTTTTTCATTTTCAGCGTCATTATTGGAAATTTCTAACTGCAGCCTAGCAATATCGCCATCAATTTGCTTAATTCGTTCCGATATGAGGTTCGTTCTTTCTTTGGCAGACTCCAAAGTGATGCAGGCATTTTGGTAGTGAGTCCTGATAATATTAAGTGCCCTTTGTTCTGCAGATAATTCCTGTTGCAATTTATCGACTAATTCTTTAGTTGACAAATCTTTTTCTTCAAGCTCAGCCAAAGCGGGCTTAAGATTCAAGAGTTGATTTCTTGTATTGATATAATCCTCTGAATGCTGTCTTTTCTCTTGTTCATAGAGAGCTATGTTCTCTTTATGCTGTGCAATTTCAGCTGCAGCCCTTTCAAGATGGGCCGATAATTCTGCCTGTCTTACCTTGTTTTTTTGCAGCAGGGATTTAAATTCTTCAATTCTACTATTATTATGTTTAACAAGTTCTTCACAGGTTTCAATATTTTCTTGTGTAGCCAAAATTTGTCGGTTTATGTTATTAACATTTTCTTTGGCTAAAATTATCTCATTCTTTCTGGACAAGAAACCAGACTCTTTATGCCGACTGCTGCCACCTGTAATAGAACCACCAGGATTAATCAGCTCGCCCTCAAGTGTAACAATCCGCAGACGGTAATTATTTGCCTTTGCTGCCATTATTGCCGCATCCATATTCTTCGCGACCAGCACCCGACCCAACAAAAAATTGGCGACTGGCAATAAATTTTCTTCACACTGTACAAGTTCTGAGGCGACGCCGACAATACCTGGCAGCTTAACCAAAGCAGCTTCGTCATTGCGTAAAACTGTTGGTCTGATAGTGTCCAGCGGCAGAAATGTCGCACGACCATCTTTTGTTTTTTTCAAGAATTCTATAGCTTGCTTTGCTGTTGCTACATCTTTCGTCACCAAATTTTGTACGGCACCACCAAGCGCTGTTTCTATAGCTGTAACATAAGGAGCCTGCACTTGGAATAACTCTGCCACAACGCCTATAATGCCATTGCGCCAGGCGCTTTCAGATGACAAAAGTGTTTTTATACTGCGCCCAAAACCATCATACACCCTTTGCATATTTTCCAATAAGTCTACTCTAGTCTGCAAAGATGATAAGGCTTCATTTAAAGAATTACGCTTTCTTACTACTTCACCCAGCGCTCTTTGATCATCAGCATTTTTAGCAACTAATTCAGACATCTGTCCTTGATCAATGGCGATGCTGTTTGTGATGCTCTGCTGCTCATTGATAATATTTTTATGCCGCTCAGTAAGTAAATTATAAGCCTCTTCTAAATCAGCAAGTGTTTTCTTTAATTGTTCTCTTTTACGTTGCCTATTTTCTTGTTCATTTTCTAAAGAACGGATTTCATTGCGTAAATCAACTATCTGCTGCATACTTTCAAATGCCGAAGACTTGTAGTCCACAATTCTGGCATCAGTATCAGCTATTAATTTTTCTTTATTTGCCTGCTCTGCGGCATACTTATTAACAGCACTTTGAGCCGCTTGCTGCTCTGTTTCAAGTGCATCATATTTTTCAATAATATTTTTTAAATTACTCTCAATTTCGCTAAGTTGCTGCACAAGGCGTTCTCTTTGTGCTTGCAGTCTTTCCTGCGATTTCTGGCTTTGCAGTATACGTTCATTAAGTACAGCTTCCTGACCGTGTAGTTTTTCTAAAAGTGTTTCTCTTTCTGCAATACTATTTTGAAGTTCTGTAAATTCTTCATTTAATTTGTCTAGTTCAGTTTTTAGAATAAGAACAGAATTTTCCCTTAAATTAACACTGACAGTAATTTCTTCATTTCTTTTATTTAATTCAGCTATTTTTATGGCAAGTTTTTCATTGATTTCTTCAATATTTTGAAGCTTATGAACAACCTGAGTAACACGGCAAGAGCGCAATTCGTCACTCATTTTTAAATATTTTTGCGTCTTTTCTGCGCTTATTCTTAATGGTTCTATCCGGCCTTCGATTTCAGACTTAATATCATAAATTCTGGTAATATTATTAGCTGTTTCAGTTAGTCGCAGTGTCGCTTCCTTTTTACGCAGACGATATTTGGCTATACCAGCTGCCTCTTCAAATAACGCACGTCTTTCTTCAGGACGACTGTTTAAGATTTCATCAATCCGGTTCTGTCCAATTATTGACATGGAACCTCTGCCTAAACCCGTATCTGAAAAAAGGTCGACGATGTCTTTCAAGCGACAAGGTTTTTTATTGATATAATATTCGCTGTCGCCGCTACGAAAAACTCTTCTACAAACATTAATTTCATCAAAGTCAGAAGGTATCCTGTGATCACTATTATCAAAAACTAAATTTACCTCAGCCATTCCCAAAGCACGACGTTTATTTGTTCCGGCAAAAATTACATCCTCCATTTTGTTGCCGCGCAAATACTTTGCACTTTGTTCGCCAAGAACCAAACGAATAGCATCGGAAATATTGCTCTTGCCGCTTCCATTAGGACCAACAATAGCTGTGATGCCTTCTTCAAAATTAATTTCCGTTCTCTCTGCAAATGATTTAAATCCATATGTTTCGAATGCCTTTAAGCGCACAATACCACCGACCTAATCAATTCTATGTATTTGATTTTAACATGTGAAAACGAATTAAACAACTCGCCTGATTATTCGGCGGACGTGTTAAATTTGAATACTGCTTCTTGCAAAGAATCCTCAATCGATAGTTTTATCTCTTGTTTATTTATCATTCTTCGCCAAAAGTCTTCGTTGCATTTTTTAATACCCTTTAATTGAGATGTGATTTTAGAATTATGGACAATTGCAATGTCATAACCGTTGCTATCAAGTTCTTCCAACTGCTTTGCAACCCAGCATCGGTATTGAAAGGCCTTAACCATTTCTCCGAAAGAGGGATGAAATGGTCCTGCTACGATATTATCTTCTTTACATAATTCTTCATCAGCCTGCAATCCAATGCGAATGACTGCAATTCCAGTAGCGGTTAGGCGCTCATAAACATAGGAAGCTTGGGCAACTGCCTCTGACATGCTCAATGGAGAGTATATTTTTTCTTTATACATTTTTTCCAAAGGAGTATCTTTTATTACCAGAAGCGGATATATCCTTGCTACATCAGGTTTCATAAATATAACTTTTTTTACGGTATCAGCTAAGCTTTGCCACCCTTGTTTAGGAAGTCCGACCATAAGCTGTATGCCAATGCGCATATTTTTTGCTTTCAGACAGGCCACAGCCTTTTCTACGTCAGCTGCTGAATGTTCTCTTTCTGCCATTTGCAGCACATTATCATCTAGTGACTGCACCCCCAGCTCAACCAAAGTAACATGGTGGTGCTTTAATAATTCAACTATTTCAGTATCAATATAATCAGGTCTTGTAGATACCCTCACTGAGCCAATAGCTCCAAGTTCAACAAATTTGTCTGATAATGCCAACAGATCTTTTTGCAATTTCAATGGAAGGGCAGTAAACGATCCCCCATAAAAAGCTATTTCATTTTGGCTTGAAGGTTTTATCCACTGCAAATATTTAATAATTTGCTTTTCTGCGTTTAATAAAGAAGTTTCGGATTGACCGCTTATTTTTTTCTGATTACAAAAAATACATTGGTGTGGGCAACCAGCGTGCGGAATAAAAACTGGTATTATCCGTCCCATATGCATCCCCCTTTGTTATACAAAGAAAGACAGTTGGCCAGCCAACTGTCTTGAAATACTATTAAAGATTTTCGCCTAATTTTAAAAGAGCTTTCTTAGCCGCATTTTGTTCAGCTTCTTTTTTTGATTTGCCGCTGCCTTCTCCTGTTACTACCCCATTAATCAGCACAGTAGTATCGAAAACTTTATCATGGTCCGGCCCTTTAGCGCCTACCAGTTGATATACTATTTCGACTACCCCATCTTTTTGAACCATCTCTTGCAGCCTTGTCTTGAAATCCCTGCAAAGTCCATGTTTAGCTGTCATTTCAAGCTCATCTTTCATCATATCCAACAGATATTTCTGAACTCTTTCCAGCCCTTGGTCCAAATAGTATGCTCCTACAACTGATTCAAATGCATCAGCCAGAATGGAATTGCGATCACGCCCTCCGGAAAGAAGCTCGCCTCTTCCCAGCAAAATATATTTTCCCAAACCAATTTGTCTTGCATATTTAGACAAGGATGTTTCACAAACAAGATAAGCTCTAAGCTTAGTCAATTCTCCTTCATCCATTTTGGGAAATCTTTTGTACATATAAGTGCTAACGACAAGCCCCAAGACAGAATCACCCAGGAACTCAATTCGTTCACTATGTGTTGGTTTGGGAAACAATTTTGATTCATGGGCATAAGAGGTATGAGTCAGAGCGGTATTCAGCAGATATAAATCGTTCATTTCGATCTTTAGTGACCGACATAAATCTTGTAGATCTTCTTTTCGCTCTTTATTCATCCTTTTATCACTCTAATCCAAATCAATCATTATATTTTTTAAATAAAATTGTTGCATTATGGCCACCAAAGCCGAAGCTGTTGGAAATCGCAACATTTACCTCAGACTTACGGGCTACGTTTGGAACATAGTCAAGATCCAAACCTTCTTCCAAATCAGGATCTTCATAGTTAATGGTCGGAGGAATTACACCATTTTCAATGGTGAGAACAGTAGCAATAGCTTCTACGCCACCAGCTGCACCCAAAAGATGTCCCATCATGGACTTGTTTGAACTAATTGCCATTTTATAAGCATGCTCACCAAAAACTTTTTTGGCGGCAAGTGTTTCGTTCAAGTCGTTTCTGTGTGTTGAAGTGCCATGTGCATTAATGTAATCAACCTCTTCAGGTTTTACACCGGCATCAGCAACTGCATTCTGCATACAAGCAGCTGGCATTTCACCGCTCGGATCCGGAGCTGTAATATGATAAGCATCCGCTGTCATGCCATAGCCACAAATTTCTGCATAAATATGCGCTCCGCGTGCTTTTGCATGTTCTAATTCTTCAAGAACAACAACTCCAGCGCCTTCACCCATAACAAAACCTTCACGTTTTTTATCAAATGGGCAAGATGCCTTTTCAGGATGCTCGTTATTTGTAGAAAGAGCCTTCATATTGGCAAAACCAGCTACAGCAACAGGAGAAATAGCAGCTTCAGTACCACCGGCAATCATAATATCAGCATCACCATATTGAATAGTACGGAAAGCATCGCCTATACAGTTTGTACCGGTTGCACATGCCGTGACAATTGCAGTATTTGGTCCCTTGAATCCTAACGCTATAGAAATCTGACCAGCAGGCATATTTGGTATTTCCATAGGAATGAAGAATGGACTGATTTTGCTTGGTCCCTTTTCTACAAATTTAGTAGTTTGCTCCACAAAAGTCTCAATACCACCAATACCACTGCCTACACAAACGCCTGCACGCACTTGGTTAATTTTTTCAAGGTCAAGCTTTGCGTCTTCTACAGCGAGCTTTGCTGCGGCAACAGCAAAATGAGTAACGCGATCCATGCGTTTGCCTTCTTTTTTGTCCATGTAATCTGCATAGTCGAAATCTTTAACTTCGCCAGCAATCTTAACATCAACATCTGCAGGATCAAATCTGGTAATAATACCAACACCAGATTTGCCAGCTATCAAATTATTCCAGAATGTCTCTTTGCCTGTACCAATTGGCGTTACAGGGCCAACACCAGTTATTACAACTCGTCTTTTCAAAATTAATCACCTCAAGGTTATATTTTGGCTATTTCTTCTTTAAGTCTTCTAAAAATTTCTTTTACTGGCAGTATTTCCTTTATTTTCCACATATTTGCACCAGTAAAAACGAGGCCCGTTTCTACATCACCTTGCTGCGCTCTCGTCAATGCACGAATAATGCAAAACGACCTGCTGCAATGCTTAAGACAAGCATCACATTCCGTCGGTTTTGGCGCCTTACCCTCCAAAGACAATTGAGCAAAAGGATTCCTTATAGCGCGGCCTTTATATCCAACAGGGCTATCAATTTGAACAACATCATCCTTAGTCATTTTTAGATAGAATTGTTTCAATTCATCTGCCCCATTTGATTCTTCACTTGCGGCAAAACGGCTGCCCATTTGTACACCACTGGCACCAAGTTTAAGCAATTCTGCAACATCCTGACCAGTAACTGCGCCACCAGCTGCAATAACCGGTATTTTAACCGCTTTAACAATTTCAGGAAGTATTTCCTTTATAGATTGCTGTGTTCCTAAATGGCCACCGGCTTCAGTTCCTTCAGCCACTATAGCTGAAGCACCAAGCTGTTCGGCGATTTTAGCAAGCTTTACTGAGGAAACGATAGGAACGATTGCAACACCATATTCACGTCCTATCGCAAACATATCTCTTGAAAAACCGGCGCCGGCTACAATTAAATCAACCTTCTCTTCGGCAGCAGTTGTAATCAAACCTAAGAATTCACGGGCAGCAACCATAGCATTTATGCCAATGATTCCTTTACCGCCAGTCAACTCTCTGGCCAGTCTAATTTCTTTACGCAACTCATCAAATTTCATGCCGGACGCAGCAATCAAACCTATGCCACCTTCGGATGCAACTGCAGCTGCTAACCGAGCCGTAGAAAGCCTTATCGCCATTCCACCTTGTACAATAGGTACTTCGGCAACTAAATTACCGATTTTAAGCACTGGTAGTTTCAACAAATATCCCCCATTTCAGGATAACTTTTTTAAGGAAATCCCGATAAAGGGATTTCCTTAAAAAGCATTAAGATCTTATTTCTATTTGTCCAACAATTCAACCGCATCTTTGACAGTGCGGATTTTCTCTGCAACTTCGTCAGGAATTTCAACGTTAAATTCTTCTTCGAAAGCCATGATTAATTCAACGATATCCAAAGAATCTGCACCTAAATCATCAATGAAAGTTGATTCCATCTTTACTTCGTCAGCATCAACGCTCAATTGTTCAACAGTAATATCTCTTACTTTTTCGAAAGTAGTCATTCAATTCACCTCCTTCCAAAGGAAAAGCATTATAATTTTCAATTACATTACCATACCACCATCAACATTCAATGTCTGGCCGGTTATATAAGCAGCATCATCAGAAACAAGGAATAATACTGCCTTGGCAACATCAACAGGTTGACCTGCACGTTTAAGCGGAATTCCAGCCGCCATCTCTTCAATTACTTTCTCGGGTAAAATGCTGGTCATATCAGTAGCAATAAGACCAGGAGCTACAGCATTTACTGTAATTCCTCTGGAAGCAACTTCTTTTGCCACGGACTTGGTAAAACCAATGCAACCAGCTTTAGCAGCGGCATAATTTGCCTGTCCGGCATTGCCCATAATTCCGACAACCGAAGCAATATTGACAATTTTACCTGCTCTTTGTTTCATCATATATTTTAAAGCAGCTTTGGTACAGTTAAATACCCCTTTAAGGTTTGTGTTCAGAACTGCATCCCAATCTTCTTCTTTCATGCGCATTAAAAGTCCATCACGAGTAATACCTGCATTATTAACGAGGATATCACAACGTCCAAATTCAGCGACAACAGCATCAAGCATTGAAGCTGCTGCTTCAGTTTGAGAAACATCACCCTGTAATATTAAAGCTCTGCGACCCATTTTACGAATCTCAGCTGCAACTTCTTCTGCTGCTGCCGCATTTCCTGCGTAATTAACAGCAACGTCAGCGCCAGCTTCGGCCAATGTCAATGCAATGGCCCGGCCAATTCCACGGGAAGCCCCAGTAACAAAAGCTACCTTGCCTTCTATCTGCATTTTAGCGAACCTCCTTGAAATAAGCAAGCGTTTTTTCTAAACTTGCATTATCCTCAACGTTAAGAGATGTTAACTCTTTAGCAATCTTTTTATTAAATCCTGATAACACTTTACCAGGTCCAACCTCGACGAAGCAATCAACGCCATTATTAATCATGTAGTTTACCGAGTTTTCCCACAATACAGGGCTTGCAGCCTGTTTTACAAGCAGGTTTTCAATATCTGCGGCTTTAGTAACTTCTTCCGCGGTAACATTGGCAACTACAGGTATTTTGGCATCATTAAAGGTAATTGTTTTAAATTCCTCTGCCAAGCGAACAGAAGCAGGATACATCAAGCTGCTATGAAAAGGAGCGCTTACTGGTAAAAGAACGGCACGTTTAGCACCAACAGCTTTTAATTCTTCAACAGCTTTATCTACCGCAGCGGCGGCACCAGCGATTACAACCTGTCCAGGGCAATTGAAGTTTACAGCTTGTACTTCTCTGCCTGTTTCAGCTTCAACCTTTTTACAAATAGCTACTATATCATTGCTGTCGTTCATCCCCATTACGGCAGCCATACTTCCTTCACCAACAGGAACTGCTTCCTGCATAAACTGACCGCGTTTACGTACTATTCTCACTGCATCTGAAAAGCTCAGTGCTCCGGCAATAACTAATGCAGAATATTCACCCAGGCTATGGCCTGCAGCTACATCAGGTACAATGCCGTGTTCCTTCAGAACTTCAGCTGCTGCAACACTAGCTGTTAGTATTGCAGGTTGCGTGTTAAATGTCAATCGCAATTGATCTTCAGGTCCATTAAAGCACATATCGGTTATTGAAAAGCCAAGTGCTTCATCTGCCGATTTAAATATATCACGAACAACCGAATAGTTGTCATAAAATTCTTTCATCATTCCAACTGTCTGAGACCCTTGTCCCGGAAATATAAAGGCTGTTTTACCCATTGTTAAATCCTCCCTTTTTTCCTTTATTTACTCCACTTTAAAGCAATCGAAGCCCAGGTCAGACCAGCGCCAAAACCTGCAAGTATGACAGTTTTGCCTTTTTCCAGAAGACCTTGTTCCCTGGCTTCGCAAATTGCAATAGGAATCGAAGCGGCTGACGTATTGCCATACTTGTCAACATTAACAAAAACTTTGTCCATTGATATCCCTAAACGTTTGGCAGCTGAATTAATTATACGTATGTTAGCCTGATGAGGTATCAAAAGGTCAATTTCTTCTGTGTTTAATCCAGCTTTTTTCATGGCGTTCTCTGCTGTACGTCCCATTATTTTTACAGCAAACTTGAAAACTTCGCTGCCATCCATATGAATAAAATGCTCGCCAGCATCAACCGTTTCATGGGAAGCAGGTTTACGAGACCCTCCTGCAGGCTGCGATAAAAATTGTCCACCAGAGCCATCAGCACCCATATCAATGCTCAAAATACCATAACCATCTTCAACCTGACCGACAACCGCTGCACCAGCGCCATCACCAAACAATACACAAGTATTGCGGTCTTGCCAATTCATGATACGGGAAAGAGTTTCAGCGCCAACGACCAGGATATGCTTGTACAAACCACTTACTATCATCGTATTTGCAACTGCCAATGCATAAACAAAACCTGAGCACCCTGCGGATAAATCAAAAGCTGCGGCGTTTTTTGCACCAATTTTGTCTTGTAATAAGCAAGCTGTAGATGGAAATTTAGTATCAGGAGATTCGGTGGCAACAATTACACATTCGATATCTTTGCCATCTATTCCTGCATCTTTCAAGGCTCTCTCGGCAGCAATAAATGCCAAGTCAGACGTTGCCTGCTCAGGTGCTGCTATGTGGCGTGATTTGATACCTGTTCTTTCAACAATCCAGTCATTATTAGTATCAACCATTTTTTCCAAATCATAATTTGTCAGAACCTTATCCGGAAGATAATGGCCCATGCCTAAAATTCCAGCAAATATCTTTTCCATTGTTATTCATTCCCTTTTCTTTTATTTATGATACTTTCTCCGATATGTCTTACGACATCCTTCTCAGCAAAATCAATTGCCACACCTACAGCGTTTTTTATAGCTTTGGCTTTCGAGCTGCCATGACAAATGATAAAAGGAGCTTTTACGCCCAAGAGTAATGCACCACCATATTCCGCCGGGTCAATGGTCTTCTTCATTTTTCTTAGTGCCGGCTTAATCAACATAGCACCAAATTTAGCCATAATGCCGCTTTCCATGATAGTGCGTTTCATTATTGTCATTATTGCAGTTGCCAGACCTTCTGCAACTTTCAATACAACATTTCCCACAAAACCATCACATACCACAACATCAACAGTGCCTTTGTTAATATCGCGGCCTTCGACATTGCCAATAAAGTTAATGTGTTCTTCATTTTTTAGCAAAGGATAGGTAGCAAGAGCCTGCTCATTGCCTTTAGTATCCTCTTCACCAATGTTTAGTAAACCAACCCGTGGGTTCTTTATCTTAAGAATAGACTCTGCATAGATAGAACCCATTATTGCATTCTGAACAAGGTGCTGCGGTTTTGCGTCAACCTTTGCACCAGAGTCCAATACAACAGTCGTACCGGTAATGCTAGGAATAGGCGTAGCGATAGCAGGCCTTTCGATACCTTTAATACGGCCCAGGCCAAAAAGAGCCGCTGCAACGGCAGCGCCGGTACTGCCGGCAGAAACAAGAGCATCACAAACGCGTGTGTGCAAAAGTCTTGTAGCTACTACTATTGATGCATCCGACTTCGCCTTAACACTGAGACCTGGATGGTCGCTCATCTCAATTACTTCACTGGCATGTTCTATCTTAATTCTTTCGTTCTTATCTTCCTTGTACTTTTTCAACACAGTTTCAATTTTTGTTCTGTCGCCTACAAGATAAACATCACAATTATATTGCTTTACTGCTTGAATTGCTCCTAAAATAATTTCTTCCGGACCATAGTCCGTTCCCATGACGTCAACAGCTATCTTCATGCAAAACAATCCTTTCATTCGGCAGAGAAACAACAATGAATTTTGCTCTGAATACTTCCTGGCTATTATTACGTATTTTTACCCAAATGAAGTATTTTTTGTCCTCTTTACGTATTACTTCCGCCTTAGCAATCAGATTTGCGCCCGCATAGATAGGTACCTTGTACTTAACATTGCCAACACCAGTCAGAGCCGCGGGAGCATCTACAACAGCCAAGGCCAAAGTATTAGCTTGAGCAAACATAAAATGACCACGAGCAATACCTGTTTTTGCCATGACCATATCAGGTGTGACGTTCATCATTGAAATCCCGCTTTTACCTAATTCTAAATCAAGAAGGTCGCCAACTATATCCTTGCTTGATATTGCTTGCAACTTATTCTGTGCATTTTCAGCCATTTGCCGCGTCCGTTCCCTTAATTCAGGAATACCCTTACCGAGGCGATCCAACCTTATAGTCTGGATGCTTACTTTCAGGGTCTGCGCAAGCTGCTCGTCAGTTAAAAATGGATTCTTTTCCAATTCTTTTAACAAACGCTGCTGTCTTATTTGTTTTTTTGAAATATTCATAACATCACCTGATTTTAGCACCAAGTCTTAATATCTGTTCGTATTATATTAAAAAACAATGCAAAAATCAATATGGCAGTGTGACAAAATTGTAAAAAATAAATTAAATGTCTTTATATTTGCAGAATAAAATAATAAAACCGAGGTGCATGCACCTCGGTTTTATTATTTCTCTTCCATCGCAACGACTTGTTTACCGTTATAATAACCACATTCCGGGCAAACTCGATGCGGCATTTTCTTTTCATGACATTGCGGGCACTCAACTAAGCCAGGAACTTCCAGTTTCCAGTTAGCGCGACGAGAATCGCGACGAGCTTTAGACATTTTACGCTTTGGTACTGCCATTATTGATACACCTCCTCAAGCGAATTACAATAATTACTTTTTAAACAACTGTTTCAATGCCGCTAATCTCGGATCGACCGTGTCAGTATCACAATCACAAGATTCAACATTTCTGTCGACTCCACAAACAGGACACAAACCTCGGCATTCTTCTTTGCACAAAACCTGCAAAGGTTCAGCAACAAGCAATCCTTCGCGAACTGCTTCTGTGATATCAACAACGTCGAATTCATAGGAGAATGCGTCATCATCAATATTTTCGGCATCTACAGGGAAGAACTTCTCCAGAATTTTCGTTTCAACGTCAGATACGAATGTTTTCAAACAACGAGCACATTCGCGTTCAACCTTGGTATGTATAGCAGCTTTTAAAAGCAATACATCCCCAGCGTTGGAAATTTCACCGTCAACGAAGATAGGACCACGGACTGCCAGGTCTTCTTCAGATAAGTTTAATTCCTTGGCGTCAACTTGAAAATGAAAATCTGTTTTCCCAACCAGTCTTTTTTTGATTTCGGCTACGTTTAACTTAATCATAATCCACCAATCGTTACAATTATATAGGCAAGGTATTTCTTTGTCAAGAAAAACCATAAGAAACCTATAATTTGATAATCCTTTTACATATATTAAATGTGTCTCTGGCAATAACCAGTTCTTCATTTGTTGGTATTACAAAAATCTTTACATTTGCTCTCTTCACACTGATTTCTTGTGCTTTACCTCTGACTTTGTTACGTTCAGGGTCAATACGGGTACCAAGATATTCCAAACCATTGCATATCTTATCACGCATAAATGGTGAATTCTCCCCAACGCCGGCCGTGAAAACAATAGCGTCTACACCACCCATCGCCGCAACATAACCGCCGATGTATTTTTTTACTTTATAAGCAAACAGGTCTATTGCCAGCTGTGAACGCTCATCACCACGATTGGCAGCACTTTCCAAATCACGGAAATCGCTCGACAAACCAGAAATACCAAGAATGCCGCTGCGCCTATTAAGATAATCATCGATCTGAGGAGCAGTCATATTTTCCTTTTCCATAAGGAAAGGTATTATAGCCGGATCAATTTCGCCTGAACGTGTGCCCATAATTAGGCCTTCAAGAGGGGTATAGCCCATGCTGGTATCTATTGATTTACCATATTTTATGGCAGTTATACTAGCTCCGTTACCAAGATGGCAGGTAATTATACGTAAATCCGTCATGTGTTCCTGCATCATGGAAGCAGCGACTTGTGCAACATATTTATGCGATGTGCCATGAAATCCATAACGACGAAGTCCATATTTAACATATAATTCATAAGGTAAACCATAGAGGTAGGCTACTTTTGGCAAAGTTTGGTGAAAAGCGGTATCAAAAACAGCGACTTGCGGTGTTGTAGGCATTATTTCCATACAAGCATTAATTCCATGCAAATTGGGCGGATTATGTAAAGGAGCTATTTCTGCGCAAGCTTCGATGCCTTTGAGAACATCCTGTGTAATAAGAACAGAATCCGCGAATCTTTCCCCTCCATGAACAACACGGTGACCAACTGCATCAATATCAGACATGTCTTTAATAACCCCATACTCAGGATTTACCAGCGCACTGATGATCATCTTAATACCTACAGCATGGTCAGGAATGTCTTCCGGCAAATCAACAGTGTACTTTCCGGTTGGAGTATGCTTCAGCAGCGAACCCTCCATGCCGATACGTTCAACCATACCTTTTGCCAGAACGGTCTCATTTTCCATATTAATTAACTGATATTTTATTGACGAACTACCACAATTAACTACAAAAATTTTCACTGTCGCACCTTCTTTGTCCGGCATTCGGAATTATTATGATATTTTTGTTCCTAATAATAGTACAAAATAAAGGGATACTGTGATAAAATAGTTTACACTATTTTAAATAAATAATCTACAAAAATTATCAGATTAATTAATTTTTTCAAAGGACACAAATATGACTAACAAACATTGTATAGGAATAGTCGCAGAATACAATCCGTTTCATAACGGTCATGCCTATCATCTGTCTGAAACCAAAAAGGTGGTTGGTGATGCGCCGGTAATCGCGGTTATGAGTGGCAATTTTGTTCAGCGGGGTATCCCTGCTTTAACTGACAAATGGTCACGAGCAGCAATAGCAACAAGAAACGGAGTTGACCTGGTGCTGGAATTGCCAACCATTTTTGCCTGTCGTAGTGCTGAACACTTCGCTCGCGGCGCAGTAAAAACTCTTGACGGTGCTGGTTGCGTAACACACTTGTCATTCGGCTGTGAAACATCAGACATCGGCTTGCTTGAGCAGGCTGCACAAATTGCCGCAAAGAATATTGCCGGCACCCGCCTAGAGCTCTCGAAAGGGCTATCATATGCAGCGGCTATCGGCAGTGCTTTGTCCAAAGACAATCCTGAACTAGCAAAGGTTG